>CACXFM010000206.1 GCA_902766955.1 uncultured Lachnospiraceae bacterium
GATGAATACTTCTTCCTGAAGATTTTCGACATCAGCCGAAGAAGTTACGACCGGAACCCTGCATCACACAGAAAAAATGATTGAGCCTATGTTTTCACTGGAATCTCGCTGACTTCGGCATAAAGCAGTGATTTGGGTTTAATCTCGAAAGTCTGAGTAAGCTCTCCCTCGTAATTTCCGATTCCTTTTAAAGTCACGGATCCCGTTCCGACATTGGTGCAATTTGTATAAGTGAGGCGATAATCTCTGCCTTCCTTCATTTCTGTTTCGAAGACAACCCGATATACATCTTTGTGGGGCAGACCTGTATAGTAAACATTCGAATGGCTCACCCAATAGGAAATTGTTTCTTTGATATCCTGAGGAGTAATCGTCAATACTGTATCCCGACTGCCCGTATAATTGCCTGTTCCGGTAACCGTAACCGTCACTTTACCCACATCCTTTTTCCCGGAATAAGACAAAGTATAGTCCTTTTTATATTCCAGGCATTCCCACCTGTCGCTGTCAAGCAGGTACAGTTCCGGGTAATCACCGGTATATACATAATTGCCCCCATCTGCCGGCACGATTTCCTCAGTCAGGGGTTTCGGAAGTATTGCAAAAGTTTTCACAATTTCTCCTGTCAGACATGATCCCATTCCGGTAACTGTAACAGTCACATGACCGGCATTGATTAAATCGCCGCTGTAACTGATCTGATAATCTCTGTTCTCGTATAAAACACTTCCGTTGCGCGTAATTTTCAGATCAGGCAGAGCAACTTCATCTCCGGTGTAGATCTGGTCTTCGATGCCTGTGATTTCTGTCTCCCCGTCATTCAGCTCCCCTTGGATAATATATGGAACCTGATTATCTTTTGCATATTGTTCCGCGAAGGATCCTTTCCTGCAGAAGATACGGAATTCAGAATTTGCAAACGCATTATCTGCAATTGATGTGACCTGATCAGGGATTATAACATCACTAACCCTGTAAGTGCCGCCGAATGCATACTCTCCAATGCTGACAACTGACTCAGGAATCCGGATCACTTTTGATTTGTATGAATACCAGAAAGCAGCTTTGCCAATTTCCTCCGTTCCTTCCTGAATTTCAATGTCTGACCTTCCATCCGGGTAGCAGACCAGAGTCTTTCCGTCTTTCGAATACAAAACCCCGTCAATATCACAATAAGCAGAATTTTCCGGATCCACGATAATATCGGTCAGTTCATCATTTCCGGCAAAAGCATTTTCAGCAATATAAGTAACAGATGCCGGGATGTGAATGGTTGTAATATCGGCACCATAAAAAACGGCTCCGACTGAAGGTGTTCCTATATTCGTTACAGCTTTTCCATTAAGCGAGGACGGCACATATAAGTCGGTATCCGTTCCGTCATATTGAATAATTGCCCCTGTTGAATCAACCGTATACCCCTCCGGCTCCTCCGTCACATTGTAAGCACGCGGTTTTGACTGCGCATAGCCCGCTTCACACACATAATAATGCCCGTCAATGAAGGCAATGGCATTCATATGCCCGGAGCCGGCTCCCACGTCACGGTTTCCGTTTCTGCCCCACGCATTAATCCCCACTTTTTTACACAGCCGTATAATCAGATCAGTACTCGCCCAGCAGTCACCGCCTCCATACATCAGCATTCCCATGGCGCCTGAGTGACCGGCGTCATAATCATACTCTTCCGCTGTATACTTTGTGATCGCAACCAGTTTTTCATAATCGGACATATTATCTGTAAGATATTCAGAAACAATGCTGTCCAGCTTCTGATCTAACCAGATCCAGCTATAGTCTTCGACCGTAACGGAAATATCGACAGTTTCCTCTCCGACGCTGGCAGTTATGACATCACTCCCGCTTTCATAACGGGTCTCAGTGGTTGCGCCTTCTGTGGGCACTGTTGAGCCAAATCCGCCACTCCAGTACCAGACAGTCCCTTTGGGCTGCACAACTGCTTCATCGGTAACAGTCGTTACATAGTTCCCTGATGAAATCCTGTAGCTGACCTTCTGTTCAGCGACAGACACAGGCAGCTGGTAACTGAACGGATACTCCTCCGGCTGACCGATCACATCCTCGCCGGAACTCATGAAGTACAGAGTAATTGATTCCGGGAAAACAGTCCGGAGATCAGGGACCTCCCCGGCCGCAGCTTCTTCTGAAGCCTCTTCCACGACGGATTCAGCCGCAGACTCAGTGAAAGATTCGGCTCCGCTTTCGGCAGCTTCTTCCGGAAGGTTTTCGGACAGCAGCAGATCATCACTTGCTTCATCCTCTGTTTCAGCAGAATCAGCGGATGCCTCTTCATCCGTCTGCTCGTCTTCATACACAGTCAGATCTTCCGGCGATTCGGAACTGTCAGTGCTTATATAATCGCCGTCTTCCGATTCAGTCTCTTCATAAACAGCGTCATCAGACTCATATTCATCTAAACTGCCGTCATCATATGGCTCCGCCTCTTCGTAACCAGCATCATCGAATTCATATACATCATCAGAAAAGCCCTCTTCATCCGGGTAAATCTCCTCTGTTTCCCAGTCCGGGACAGACTCATCGTATTCCGCAAAAGCAGAAGCCGGACAGGATGTAAGCAGAGACACTGCAAGAAAGACAGACACAAACGTTTGATAAAACTTTTTCATAGACACCCCTCCATCATATGATCAGTCAAGCTGCTTATATATGAAGCCATTCATATATAAATATATCACAGCCTCATGTTTCGTTCTGAGGGGGGTAAAAAACAGATCACAGACAGGAGCCCTGACAGGAAAAGAGAACAGCAGATCAATTTCTTATAAGACAAAAAAAGAGGCAAACCTGTCGGCCGCCCATAAGGCGTTTACCTCCGACAAATTTGTCTCAGAATATAGGAATCTCTGCCTTTGCAGAGAAGAAAGCGTGAGAGACAAGATTCGAACTCGCGACCTTCTGGTCCGTAGCCAGACGCTCTATCCAGCTGAGCTACTCTCACACTCGGCATAAAGCCTGCTGTTCAACAGCAAAATATATATTAGCCGATCCGTTTCCTTTTGTCAAGCCATATTTAAAAAATCTGTGTCCATTCACCGGTTCCGTACATGATCCGCAATGCGGATCATGACTCCTGGAACAGCGGCGTGGAATAATACCGGTCTCCCGAATCCGGCAGGATGACGACGATCGTCTTGCCCGCATTCTCTTCCTTCTTTGCCAGGGTGACTGCACCGTAATAGGCCGCCCCCGAGGAGATGCCGACGAGAACCCCTTCCTTCCGGGCAATCAGTTTGGCCGTCTCAAACGCGTCCTCATTTGAAACCGTCACAACGCCGTTGTAGAGTTCCGTGTCCAGCACTTCCGGAACAAAGCCGGCCCCGATTCCCTGGATCTTGTGCGGTCCGCCGTGTCCTTCAGACAGAACAGGCGAGGCCTTCGGCTCCATGGCATAGATCTCGATATCTTTCTTCTGCTCTCTCAGGTAGCGCCCCGTGCCGGTAAGCGTTCCGCCCGTGCCCACGCCGGCCAGGAAAATATCCACGTCTCCGTCGGTATCCTTCCAGATTTCCGGTCCGGTCGTCTCGTAATGCATGCGGGGATTCGCCGGGTTCACAAACTGCCCCGGAATAAAGCTGCCCGGAGTGGAGTCTGCGAGTTCCTGCGCCTTCTCAATCGCGCCCTTCATGCCCTTTGCGCCTTCCGTCAGGACGATTTCCGCGCCGTAGGCCTTCAGGATATTTCTGCGCTCCACGCTCATGGTTTCCGGCATGGTCAGAATCAGACGGTATCCTTTTGAAGCGGCGATTGAAGCCAGACCGATCCCGGTATTTCCGGAGGTGGGTTCGATGATGACTGCCCCTTCCTTCAGCTTTCCTTCTTCTTCCGCCGTCCTGATCATGGCATATGCGATGCGGTCCTTCACGGAGCCGGCCGGATTGAAGTACTCCAGTTTGGCCAGAATCCGCGCCTTGAGACCCAGTTCTTTCTCTATATTCTTAAATTCCACAAGCGGTGTGCCGCCGATCAGTTCGGCAGTGCTCTCATAAATCCTTCCCATAGAAACCTCCATCATGTGCATGGCCTATATCCTACTATCATTGTATGAATTATAGGATATAGGTTTCATTCTGTCAACTGCAAGTTTCAGATAATATAATCCTGCTGGTATCCGGCCTGCTGCGCCATCAGATCCGCCAGGGTCACACTGTCGACGTATTCATTCACCACTTTGCTCAGTCCCTGCCAGAAGCCGATGGTCGGACACGTGGCGGCCCGGGGACAGTTAACGGAATCCGTTCCCCCTTCCAGGCAGGCGACGGGCTCCAACGGCCCCTCTACCACCCGGATGATATCGCCGCAGGTGTATTTCTCCGGCTCACGCGAAAGCCGGTATCCCCCTGAAGAGCCCCGCAGACTGACCACGAACCCGGCCTTGGCAAGCGGGGAAATAATCTGCTCCATATATTTGAGCGTGATATCCTGCCTGGCCGCAATCTCTTTCAGAGGAACCAGTCCGCCGGCGCCGTAGGTCGCCAGATCCAGCATGATGCGCAGCGCGTATCTGCCCTTTGTCGAAATCTTCATAATAAGCCCTGCCTTGTCCTCTCTCTTAAGAAACTCCTCACAGACCTGTTTTTAAAAAGCCCGTCGGATTTTTCTATAATCCTATAGTTTTAATATGAATATGCTTATCATACATCAAATCCGGGTCTTGCGCAATGCTCATTAAACAAGAACAAAGAGTCGAAAAAAGACGGCTTAAAAGCCGCCCGGTTAAGCCGCCGCCTGCAGCAGTATCCCTGCGGCTGACGCAAGGACATACAGAAGCACGACGACACGGATATTCTCTTTTTTATCGGAATTGACTCTGAAGAGAACGACCAGCCCCAGCCCGGCTGCCGATGACAGCCCGGCGACAGCCGAACCGAAACTGATCACGCCGTCTATGTAGAGCTGTGTCAGTACGACCGACGCCGCACAGTTCGGTATGAGTCCGACCAGGGCCGCCAGCAGAGGCTGAAAAGCCGTGTCCGCCAGCAGGATGGACGACAGCCGCTCCATGCCGACCGCCTCCAGGAGGAAGTTGAGAATGGCGGTGAACAGAAAGAGAAACAGGAGCACCTCTCCCGTATGCCGGACCGCGGGCTTTAAAATCCCGTGTCCTTCCTCGTGGCAGCCGCATTTTCCGCACAGGTCTTCGATCTCTTTTCTGTGGTGGGGATGCCTGCGGTTCCACCACTTCTCGAGCAGCAGCACCAGGTAGCCGGCCGTGACGCCGATGATGACCTTCGTGATCATCAGCCGGAACACATCGGCGAAATGTCCCGGATTTGACAGAAGAATCACGACTGCCTCATCGGACGTGGACAGATAGACCGAGAGGAGCGTCCCCAGAGTGATCACGCCTCCCGCATAAAACTCGGAAGCCATAATGGAAAAGCCGCACTGCGGCACGCATCCGAGCAGAGCCCCTGCCAGGGGACCGAAATTCCCGGCTCTTTTAAGCGCCTGATTCATTTTTTCGGAGGCATGGTGCTCCAGAGCTTCCAGGAGCAGAAACGCCGCGAATAAAAACGGCAGATCCCTCAGGCAGTCCAGAAATGCATCCAGCAGAACATCCAGTAACATCCGTCACCATCCATTTCTTATGTGAACATATGATTAACTATGTGAATTTCACTTCCGTACAAAAAGACTGTCACTCCGCCGCTTGCGGATATGACAGTCTTTTGTTACTTAACTTTTATACAATTGATTTGTCCTTCTGTCAAGCCCCTTCACATCAGTCCATGTCGCGGATAATCTTGCGGCAGGGAAGAATGGAGCCCGGGCTCATGGACAGCTCGTCGATACCCATCTTCACGAATGTTTCCGTGAGTTCCGGATCCGCGCCGAGCTCACCGCAGATGCCGACCCATGTGTTGTGTCTGTGGCCCGCTTCGATCGTCATCTGGATGGCGCGGAGCACCGCCGGATGATGCGCGTTGAAGAATCTCTCGAGCTTCTGGTTCTGGCGGTCAAGCGCACAGGTGTACTGCGTCAGGTCGTTGGTTCCGATACTGAAGAAGTCGACCAGTTCGGCGAGTTCGTCAGCGATCAGGACCGCTGCCGGCGTCTCGATCATGATGCCGACCGGCACATCCTTGAAGGCGATTCCCTGTGCCGTGAGTTCTGCCTTGACCTCCGTGCAGATCTCCTTCGCTCTCTCCACTTCCCAGACGGATGTGATCATCGGGAACATGATCATGATATTACCGTATGCGGAAGCTCTGTAGAGCGCCCGGAGCTGGGTTCTGAAGATATCTTCCCTGGTGAGGCAGATACGGATGGCGCGATAGCCGAGGGCCGGATTCTCTTCCTTGTCCAGGTTGAAATAATCGATCTGTTTGTCCGCGCCGATATCAAGCGTGCGGACGACCACTTCCTTGCCCGCCAGCATTTCAGCCACGGTTCTGTAAGCTTTGAACTGCTCATCTTCCGTCGGGAAGTCGCTGTTCTGCAGATACAGGAACTCGGAGCGGAAGAGGCCGACGCCTTCCGCGTCGTTTTCCTTCACGAAATTCAGGTCGCCGATGCCGCCGATATTGGCATACAGCTTCACCTTGCGGCCGGATTTCGTTACGGATTCTTTGCCTTTCAGTTCCTTGAGGAGAGCGGCCTTCTCTTCTTCCGCTTCCTTCATCTTCATGTACTTCTCGAGCGTCGGATCGTCCGGATCCACGAAGACCTGGCCTGTGAAGCCGTCCACAATGCCCATCTTGCCCGCCGCTTCCTTCGGAATCGGAGTCTGGCAGAGAGCCGGGATATTCATGGTTCTCGCGAGGATCGCCGTATGGGAGTTGGTGGACCCTTCTCTCGTGACAAACGCAAGGACCATGGCCTTGTCAAGCTGTACGGTCTCTGACGGCGCCAGATCATCGGCGACCAGGATCACATGCTCCGTAAACTTGTTGGAGTCTCCGCCGCCGCCGTTCATATCGCGGATCACGCGGTCAGCGACGTCCTTCACGTCCGTCTGGCGGGCCTGCATATACGGGTTGTCGTCCATGGCAGCCAGCATCTCGGCAGTATTATCTCCTGTCTGTGCAACAGCAAATTCCGCGTTGACACTCTGCTCACGGATAATGTTTTCGACGGAATCATCGAAATCATCGAGGAACATGGCGTGGACTTCGAAGATCTCGGCCTGCGCTTCGCCGACTTCCTTCTCCGCTTTCTCTTTCAGTTCCAGAATCTCTTTCTGTGCCTGTTCTTTCGCTGCATGATATCTGGCGATTTCCGCTTCCACATCCTCCACATGCATCCTGCGGACGACTGCCTCGGCTTTCTGCATTTCCGCAATTTTCCCGATAGCCACTCCCTTAAATGAGGCTTTGCCGCTGTAGACTTCCATCTCGCTTCTCCTTTCCGTAACTGACGCTCATTAAGTTCAAGAACGCCCCGGCGTTCCTGCCGCGCCGCGCCCGGTGCGTCAGCACCATCTTCATCTGAGCGCGGCTGCTTTTCCACCGGGTGGCTGCATATTCAGCAGGGGATTGTACCCCCTGCTGAAAGTTGTACTCTTATATTACCACAAATCAAAGATTCACGGTGAAGTTATCCATATCTTCGGCGTTCGTCAGGAGCACCACGACCATATCCGGATGACCGGCTGCCGCAATTTTGGCCTTGTCAAAGGTCAGGATCTTCTGTCCCTTTGTCACATGGTCGCCTTCGCTGACATACGGTGTAAATCCGTCGCCGTTCATGGCCACCGTATCCACGCCGACGTGAATCAGCAGTTCCATGTCGCCCGCGCCCGAAATGCCGATCGCATGTTTGGATTCTGCAACCGTCGAAATCTCACCGTCAAACGGCGCATAGACCGTCTCGGAAGAAGGTTCGATGCCGACGCCGTCGCCGAGCACACCTGATGCGAATGTCTCGTCCGGGATCATGTCGCGGCCGACAACCTTGCCCGCCACGGGCGCCAGGATTGTGCCTGCATCGCAGCTCATGATCACATTCTCCGGAGCGCTCTCCGCGGAGGCCGCACTGCCGGCGGAAGCCGAACCCGATGCCGGAGCCGTCTTCACTTCTTCCTGCCAGATCACGTTTGTGATGACAAAGGCGATGCCGCCCGAAATCGCAAGCAGGATCGTGTAGACAAGCGGATTATTGATAGTCAGGTAGCCGGGAATACCGGTCACGCCGTAAGATGTTGCGCCGAGGCCCGTAACCGCACCGAAAATCGCGCCCGCCGCGCCGCCGATCATGCCGCCGATAAAGGGCTTGAAGAAGCGCATGTTGACACCGAAGATGGCCGGCTCAGTAATGCCGAGAGCCGCGGACAGAGAGGACGGAAGAGCCACAGCCTTGGTCTTGCCGTTTTTCGTCTTGACAGCAACCGCAAAGCAGGCGCCGAACTGTGCGAAGTTGGCGGCCGATGCGATCGGCATCCAGATGTTCAGGTTATTGAATTCCGCGGATGCGAGCATGCCTGCCTCGATGACGTTGTACATGTGGTGGAGACCCATGACGACGGTCCACGGATAGATCGCGCCCATGGCGCAGGCGCCGACCGGGTTCTTGACCAGAACCTGAGCACCCTGCAGAACCAGGTTCTCAAGGCCGGAGAAGATCGGTCCGATCACGATAAAGGTAAAGAGAGCCGTACAGAAGACGGTGGTCAGCGGAGTGACAAAGAGGTCGATCATTTCCGGCACATGTTCATGCAGCCACTTCTCGATCTTGCTCATAAAGAGGACGGAGATCATGACCGGGATGACGTGGCCCTGATAGCCCACCCGGGTAATCGATCCCAGGGTATACCCGCCGATTTTCAGATTACCGAACAGGTTCCATGTCGGGATAACGCCCGTGTCGATGCCGAAGAAGCTGTTGATCGCATCGGCAGAACCTGCATTCCACGCATTTAAGAGTCCCGAATGGATCATCATGAGACCGATGACGGCGCCCAGGAAAATATTGCCGCCAAACACCCGCGCCGCCGACACCGCCACGATCACGGGCAGATAAGCAAACGCCGTATTGGCCACCATGTCAAGGAATCCGTACCATGGAGTTGCCGAGAAACCGGGGACAGCCTTGCCGAGCGCCTCGACGAGGCCCATCATCAGACCGGATGCCACGATTGCCGGAAGGATCGGCACGAAGACGTCGCCGATCGGCTTTAAGAGCTGCTTCCAGAGCGGCTGCTTGGCCGCCGCGGCCGCTTTGACGTCATCCTTTGTCGCGGCCGTCATCCCCGTGATGGAAAGGAATTCGTCGTAGACCTTGTTTACGGTTCCCGTTCCGATGATCAGCTGCAGCTGACCGTTTGATTCGAACATGCCCTTCACGCCGTCGACGTTATCCAGGTAGTCCTTGTCCACCTTGCTGTTGTCCTTGATTACAAGGCGGAGTCTCGTCGCGCAATGCGCGGCCTGTGCAACATTGTCGCGGCCGCCGATATGATCGACAATCTCCTGCGCACACTTTCGATAGTCAAGTGCCATTTTTCTGCTCCCTTCTCGCTAAAAAACTTATGAAACATGTATCTGCTCTGCCCCTCAACAGGACGTATCAAACCGATCCGGGCACACCATCGGGGAAGACCCCCGCCGGGGTTGTAATCGGTTTCATACCGTATTATACGAACATTTCCGCAGACTGTAAATTGATGGACCATCCAAGTTTGCGGTATGATCTTTGTGACTATTTTTGTCTTGACTTCAGACAAGGCCCAGCTGTTCAAATGCCTGTGCCAGTCCGTCCTCCGTGACCGGCGGACACACGAGGTCACAGCGTTTTTTGAGCTCGGTGCTTCCGTTTTCCATGCAGACGCCGTACCCGACGGTCTCGATCATCTCCAGATCGTTCATACTGTCGCCGAATCCGTATGTATCCGCGATCGGTACGCCCAGATGTTCGCAGATCTGGCGGACGCCCTGCCCCTTGTCATATTTCCGGTTGATCAGTTCTCCGTTAAGACAGGAGTGCGCGGTCACCTCCTGGATGCAGAAATTGAAATCCTTCTCCAGATATTTCCTGGGCTCCTCCAGCTGGTCCGGTGTCAGGCACATGATCACCGCCTTATACGCCGGTCTCCCGTCATATTCATGCATCGGCCTGATATCGAGCTGCTCGGACAGCGCTTTTCTCCACCGCTCGATCTCACTGTTTCCTTCCGCCTGCCCGCTCAGGAACTCACCCAGATTTTCGTCTCCGTAGGTGGCCTCCTTCGTCTCAAGCGTGCAGAACACACCGTTTTTGTGCAGGAGCGAAAGGACCTGCTCCGTCTGCTCCGCCGTCATGGGGCAGTCAAACAGTACCTCATCCCCGCAGACCACATAGCCGCCGGCTCCCGCGACCATGCCGTCAAACCCGTACTGAAGCAGCGGCTTCAGCATGGCATAATTCCTGCCGGTGCACAGAAAGACCCGGTTGCCCTTTGCCTGCGCCCTGCGGATTGCATTAAGCGCGCTTGCCGGAGGCACATTTTGCCCCGGTTCCGTCAGCGTTCCGTCGATATCCAGAAATATCAGTTTTCCTTCGCCCATGATTGAACCCTCCCGTTTTAAGCCGGATTATGTTTCCTCCGCTTCATTTCTGAACGATGTGATGAGCCAGACGAAGCCGTAAGCCGGCACGCCCACCGCTCTCGCGGCCCTCGGTTCTCCGGTCATCAGATCTCTGTAGTCCTCGACCTCATTGATCCAGGCCGTCTCATCATATTCACTGAAATTGAAGAGCGCGATCAGCTTCTCTCCGCGGTAGTAACGCCCGATGGCAAGAATATGATAGTTGTATGGTTCCAGAATCCAGGTATCCGCTTTTTCGTTGAATACGCCGCAGGTATTCCGGATCTTCTCCATCTTGCGGAGCGCCTGGAAAATCCTGCCCTGTCTCGTCTCCGGATCCGTCCGCAGCTCAGCCTCGTCCCACTTCATATTGCCTCTGTGGATATATCTGCTGTCGTCGGACTTGAGCGGATCCTCGTGATAGGTGTAGTCATTCAGCTGCCCGATTTCATCCCCGCTGTAGAGGATCGGAAGGCCGCTCTGGGTAAACAGGAAAGCATGCAGCATGATGTCAAGCGAAATGGCGCGGTCCAGCTTCTCCTGATTCTTCTCATATTCCGAGGCCTCGATCCCGCACAGAGATGCCGTCGTCCCGCAGAGGCGCGCGTCTCCCAGCGTCGGATCATCATTATAGAGTTCGCCCCGGGCGTCGCTCCCGTACCATTTTCCGGTCAGATAATCATTCAGATAGCGCTTATGCGGCACCTGCTCCATGCCGAAGCTCTTCAGGAAATCATAGTCGAGTCCCCATCCGATGTCGTCATGGCAGCGCAGATAGTTGAGGAACATGTACTCTTTCGGCAGCGCGAACACCGCCTCCATCTGGTGGCGCAGGAGCCTGACGTCCCTCGTCGCGACCGTGTGCCAGGTGCTGGCCATCGTCGTCACGTTGTAGAGCATGTGGCACTCCGGCTTCTCCAGCGTGCCGAAATACGGAACGACCTTGGAAGGCTCCATGACGACCTCTCCCAGGAGCAGCGTGCCGGGGCACACGATCTCGCAGGCCATGCGCATCAGGCGCACAAGCGTGTGAACCTGCGGCAGGTTGCGGCAGTTGGTCCCGAGCATTTTCCAGATATAAGGCACAGCATCAAGGCGGATAATATCGACTCCGTTGTTGCAGAGATAGAGCATATTGGCCGTCATGTCATTGAATACCGTCGGATTGGCGTAGTTCAGGTCCCACTGATAGGGATAGAACGTCGTCATCACGACCTTGCCGGCCTCCTCGCACCAGGTGAAATTCCCCGGGGCCGTCGTCGGGAACACCTGCGGCACCGTCTTCTCAAACTGATTGGGGATCTCCCAGTTGTCGAAGAAGAAATACCGCTGCTGGTATTCGATTTCTCCCTTTCTGGCCCTGACCGCCCACTCATGATCCTCGGAAGTATGATTCATGACAAAATCGAGGCAGACGCTCATGCCGCGGTCATGGCATTCCTTTGCCAGGTCCGCCAGATCCTCCATGCTTCCCAGCTCCGGCTGCACCTTCCGGAAGTCCGCCACGGCATATCCTCCGTCGCTGCGCCCCGCCGGGCTCAGAAGCAGCGGCATCAGGTGCAGATAATTCACGCCGCACTCACTGATATAATCGAGATGGCCGCGGATCCCTTTCAGCGTTCCCGCAAACGGTCCGGCATACATCTGCATGCCCAGCATATCATTACCTCTGTACCAGTCGGGATGGGATTCCCTGTACCGGTCGGATTCCTTCAGATACGCCGGCCTGTCTTCATAATACTGATTGAGCATGCCGCAGAAATATTCAAAGGCCTGTTCATCGCTGTGATAGAGTTCATAATACAGCCATTTGAGCTCGTCATAATGCTTTCTGAGCCTCGCTTCGAATTCTTCCGTGTATTTCCCTTTCATCATACAACCTCTTTTCTTGCGCGCGGGCTTTCTGCCCTCCGCGCGATCAGACTGAATCTCTCCTGACAAGTTCAAACCCGAGCTGTACATTCTCCCGCCCGTCGGGACTGCCTTCTATCTGTGCAATAATCTTCGCTCCGGCCTCCTCACCGCATTCACGGTAATAATAATGGACCGTCGTCAGCCCCGGTGTCGTGACCCGTGCGATCAGGTTGTCGCCGAACCCGGCCACCGCCGTATCGCCCGGTATGGAGTGGCCGGCCTCCCGGAGCGAGAGCATGGCACCGAGCGCGATACTGTCCGTCGCGCCGATGACCGCGTCTGCTTCCGGATACTTCCGCAGGATCTCCTTCATCACCCCGCTGCCGGATTCCACCGAAAAATCGGCGGTCCCGAAGCTCTCTCCGGGCGGATCCAGCCCCGCCGCATGCATGGCTTCGAGATAGCCCTCATACCGCCGGACACCCACGGCGATGTCTTCCTTCAGAACCCCGATGTAGGCGATCTGCCTGCGGCCCTCGCTGAGAAGCAGCTCCGTCAGTTCTTTCCCCGCATGGAAATCGTCGTGTGAAATGCAGCAGCAGCCCTCCAGGACCTGCCCGGCGATCACGACCGGCACGCGCAGATCCGCAATCAGGTTTTTGTGCGCCTCCGTGAGCACCGTCGCGATCAATATGATGCCGTCGACTCTGTTGTTTGAAAAAATACGCAGAAAATCAAGCTCCTTGTCCGGATTGTTGTCCGATGTGGCAAGAAGCATGTCATACCCCTCTCGGTTCAGTACGGCACCGATCCCCGCAACCATCGAAGAGATGGAATCGGAATGAATTCTCGGAAGAATCACGCCCACAAGCCGGGTCTTTTTGGTTCTCAGGGTCTGGGCCATGACCGACGGCTGATAACCGGTCTCCTCAATCACCCGACGGATCCGCTCCCTTTTCTCCGCACTGATGTAGCCGTTGTTCAGATAGCGCGAAACAGCCGCTCTGGAGACGCCTGCCATCTCCGCGATATCACCTATATTCATATCCGCATTCCTCCGGAAGATGTGACATCGTTTTCATAGATCATCCTAACATGCGCATGTGCGTTCGTCAATAAAATTTGTGCAGAATGCCAAACAGTTTTGGGTGGAACACGGGATCCTTATGTGCCATCTTCACAAAAAAGCTGCAGCAGGATTCTCCCGCTGCAGCTTTTAAGCTTCCGCATATCATGCTTCATATTCAGTTCAGTGTCACATCCGGCATTTCCTGACGGATTTCATCCAGGAGTTCCTGGACCGTCATGGGTTCCTCTTCTTTTTTGGGCCCGTCATTCAGGATCCGCTCAATAATAAATCTGGGTCTCGCTTTTGCCTCCAGATAAATCTTTCCTATATATTCCCCGATCACGCCGATCGACAGGAGGATCAGACCTCCGATCGCCCAGACCGACACCATCAGCGAAGACCAGCCCTGCACCGTCATGCCGAGCGCCTTGGCCACAATGCTCCAGATCAGAAACGCGATGCTGACCAGGAAAATCGTGATCCCCAGGTTCGTAATCAGCCTGATCGGCTGGATGCTTAAGGATGTGATTCCCTCGATCGAGAACTCCACCATCTTCTTGAACGGGTACTTGCTCTCGCCTGCCAGACGCTCCCCGCGCGTATAGGTAACCGTGTCGCTTTTCAGCCCGATCATGGGGACGATTCCGCGGAGGAACAGATTCACTTCCCGGAATTCCGACAGGGCAAGGAGTGCTTTGCGGCTCATCAGACGGAAATCGGCCGAATCATTGACCATCTCCACGCCGAGCCGGTGCATCAGCTTATAAAACCTGCGGGCCGTGAAGCGCTTGAACCACTTGTCCGAATCCCTGTTGCCTCTGACGCCGTAGACGATCTCACACCCGCCCTCGTACTTGGCGATCATCTCGTCGACGGCCTCGACATCATCCTGCATGTCCGCGTCCATGGAAATCGACACATCGCAGTACTCTCTCGCATAAAGCAGGCCGGCCAGGAGCGCGTTCTGATGCCCCCGGTTTCTGCTGAGAGACAGGCCTGCGAACAGGGGCTTGTACTCGTGCAGCTTCTGGATAATCGCCCACGTGGCATCCGTGCTCCCGTCGTTCACAAAGAGAATTCTGCTTAAAGGGGAAATCTTGCCGGCGCGGATCAGCCGCTCGCACTTGCTGTACAGCCTCTTTGCGGTTTCCGGCAGCACGGCCTCCTCGTTATAGCAGGGAATTACAAAATAAAGAACTGTATCTTTCAATTCAGTACGCCTCCATCGGTACTTCCATTCATCGGTATTTTATGTCAGAACGTGCATTTTGGCAACCGCCAATGCGGATTCTTGCCCTCGCGCGGACAATGTGCTATGGTATACGGACAGTTAACGAGGATTCCGTCACAAGAGGAAGATTTATGCTGCATTTACGGAAAAGAGCCCTATACCGGCTGCTGTGCGGTGCAGCCGTGCTGCTCTGCATTGTCTGTACCGTCGCCCGTCCCGCCCTGGCCGTGACCTGGCTGTGGCCGCCGTCGGACCAGTCAGAGGACTACAGCTGTGTATACGACTACGATTATTATATAACGCATTACAGCGATGTGGCAAAGAAGTATACCGATGACCCCGCGGGCGCCCTCCGCCACTTTCTCGAGACAGGAATGGCCGAGGGGAGGCAGGCCTGCGAAGAATTCAGCGTCATGGTCTACCGCCGGCGCTACCCGGAGATCGCGAAAAGGTACGGCAATGACCTCAGGGGCTGCTTTAATCACTATATCGAATACGGGCGGTTTGCCGGCGCATCCGGCGCCCCCGACAGATATCTCACATCCACGCAGCTTTCGGAGCTCCGCAAAATCGGGAACCGCGCGTTTGAGGGGGACCGGGATGCCCAGAACGAGATCATCGAATTTCTGGGGGATGCCTGCGCCTACGAGTGGCAGAAATACGGCTTTCTTCCTTCCGTCCTGATCGCCCAGGTGATCTACGAGACCGGCTGGTGCTCAAAGGAAGGCAGCGTGCTCAGGGCATCCGACAACAATATACTGGGCATGAACCTGTCTCTCATCAACTGGAAATGGAAAAGCCCCTGGACCGGGCGGTATGCGTGGAGGCGGGTGCCCCAGTTCGACAGTAATAACGACGTCTATTATAATATGGAAACAATGCGCCGCTACGCCGACGTCGAGGAGTGCATCGAGGACTACGCCGCCTTTAAAATCGGCCTCCACCCCGAGATCGCCGGATCGAGACAGGTGGAGTGGGTGATCCGGACGGGACTCCGCGGCTATTCCACCGATCAGACATACTTTGATAAAATCCGGGGCATTATCCGCGAACATCATCTGGTCCGCTATGACTTCGTCCCCAGAATGCAGAAGGGCGCCTGATTCTGCGCGCGCATTTGCCCGAAACGGGCACAAAGCAATTCCTATAAGATGATAAAAAAAGAAGCACTTCTTCAAACGAATCAAAGAAATGCTCATAAGCGCCCGCAGGTGATAAAAATGCCGGTGGTCGGACTCGAACCGACACGAAGTTGCCCCCGAGGGATTTTAAGTCCCTTGCGTCTGCCAATTCCGCCACACCGGC
>CACXFM010000207.1 GCA_902766955.1 uncultured Lachnospiraceae bacterium
CACTTCGCACTTGCTGTTCATGACGACGACATCGTCCGGGACAATCTTGTCATACGGCATGCCGGACGGCGTGAGGTAGACCAGCCCCGTCTCGGGATCACGCATACTGATATTTCCCCATGTCTCGACCGTGAGGCCTGAATGAAGCATGCGGATTCCATTTTCAACAATTGCTTCTTTGTAATTCATGTCTGTCGTTCCCTCCTCATTCTTTTTAATTTGACTTTTAGTCTTATCGGCATAGGATTTGATGCTTTCTCCGATTTTGCATGCCTGCTCCCTTTTGACTTTTAGTGTAGCGGGCATGCAAGATGAAACTTTCTACGATTTTGCATGCCCACCCACTTTTGACTTTTAGTTTCAGGGGCATGCAAGATGAAACTTTCTTCGATTTTGCATGCCCGCCCACTTTTGACTTTTAGTTTCAGGGGCATGCAAGATGTAACTTTCTTCGATTTTGCATGCCCGCCCGCCGATCATGCCAGTCGCCGCGGGCATACAAGATGATGCTTTCTTCGATTTTGCATGCCTGCCCGCCGACAAGCCAGCTGCCACGGGCATAGGATTTGAAGCTTCCTCCATTTTTGCATGCCGCCCCGCCGCCTAAATGATCTTCACTCCCCGGCAGGCACGTACGTCCTGGTCTTCAGCGACCGCGCCATGATCTTCCGCAGGTCTGAAATTGTATATTCCGGGTGGAAGTACGCGATCTGGACCGCCGCGTTCCCGACTGATGAGCACTCCATATCGCAGGCCACCACGGGAAGCCCCAGACTGTCGGCGCACCGCTGGTTAATGCGGGCATTTCTGGATCCGCCGCCGACTACATAGACTTCATTGTAGCTCTTTCCGGTACATGCCCTCACGAGACGCAGTGTCTCCGCATAGCTTTCCCCAAGTGAAGCATATGTCGAAGCAAGAATCTCCGGCCAGTTATAGATTCCGGCTCCGTCCTGCTTCTCTCCCGCACCGTCTGGTCCTGCAGCGCAAGACTTCTCTCCCGCGCCGTCTGGTCCTGCAGCGCCGGGCCGCTCTCCCGCGGCGTCTGCGCCGGCGCCGGGCTTCTCCCCGTGCAGCACATCCCGGATCTCTTCTGCCATCTTCTCAGGATTGAAGAAGCGGCTGTCGTTGACATCGTAGATCTTCGGCTCTTCTGTCCAGTCCGCGGCCAGTTCCGTGAAGTCATTCCAGCTGATTTTGCAGCCTGTCTCCTCCTGGTACTCGCTTTTAAGTCTCTGCAGGATAAACATCCCTGCGGAGTTCCGGAGCAGCGTCGTGCGCCCGAAGGCGCCCACTTCGTTGGTGAGGTTGGCCTGCATGGTTTCATCCGTGATGACAGGTCTGTCCGTGTCCGCGCCGATCAGGGCCCAGGTTCCTGAACTGACAAAGAGGTAATCCGTCTCGGGAGACGGTATTCCCGTCACGGCGCTGGCCGTGTCATGGGACGGCACGCAGACGAGCGGAATGTCGTAATCAATTCCCGCCTCCGCGAGTATCTCCGGCAGAATGGTTCCGACGGCCTTCCCGTGCTCCCCGATCTGCGAGAAGAGATCCGGGGTGACGCCCGCATAGTCGCACATCTCCCTGCTGATCTGCATGGTTTTGACGTCCAGCATCTGGGTGGTCGAGAGCTCGCTCGGCTCATTCATGAGGACGCCGGTAAACATGTAGACAAATACGTCCGGCACCATGAGGATCTTCCTGGCCTTCGCAAAGACCCCGGGCATATGCCTGGCAATTCCCTTCAGCATATAGACGGAATTGATGCGGTCGGACAGAATCCCGGTCCGGTAAAACATCGAATCCCGCTCCGCCTGGTAGAGCTTGCTGATCTCTTCCTCGCCGATGGAGTTTCTGTAGCAGAGGGCTTTGGCGATAAAGCGGCCGTCCTCATCCAGCAGTCTGAAATCCACGCCCCACGTGCAGATTCCGACTGAGTCGATTTTTTTGCATTTCTTCGCGGCCAGAGCGAGACCCCGTTTCATGGATTCGAAAACGGCGTCCATATCCCAGTAGAGATATCCGTTTTCCTCGAAGCTCCCGTTCGGCTCCACAAGTACTTCCTCGCTGCTGACGGTCCCGTTTTCATACCGGCACAGAATCGTGCGGACCGCGCTGTTTCCCACGTCATATGCGAGGAGATTCAGTTTCTCATCCATCATGTACATGTCTCCTTACAGGTCGTTTCTGGTTCCGGCGAATACTTTTATTAACACTATAATACCATGAAGTGCGGTCACAATGTGCGAATTTACCCTGAGAATGTTGAGTCCGGGTAGTTACTATTCACGGACTAACCTAATGCCGGAAGCTGTTCCGGGATCGCAGCAACTGGCGTGTGCTGTGCAAGCGTTGCCAAGACAAGAAGACAGGGCGTGAGGACAGCTATCCGACGTATCGCTACGAAAAGGCTCCTGTTCCGAAGACTCCTCCCGACAGTAAGTGACAGTAATTGACAGTAAGTGGCAGTAGAATATGGCGTCCGTATCGCTCTATAATCTCTACAAAAGGAGCGCTGTGCCGTCTTGTGAAACGTATTTGCCGGTGCTATGCTTAAGTTGTATAACGGTGTGGCCGGCATTTTCGAAAGACGTGTTCAGAACTCCCCAATGATAGATCATAGAGGGGGTGGACGATCTGGACAAGAAGAGTGCAATCGCAGAGAAAAAGTTGTATGAAGTCAAGCCTCTTGAAGAGTTGACATTGATGGATGACTACATGTTCTCGGCAGTGATGAGGAATAAGGCAAATCTTAAGCCGCTGCTGGAATGTATTCTTAATGTGACGATCAAAGAAATTGAATTTATCGAAGCACAGAAAACGGAGAAAAACGGCTATCGGTCAAAAGGAATCCGCCTTGATCTGTATGTAAAAGATACCGATGAACAAATCTATAATGTTGAGGTTCAGACTTCCTCGAAAAGAAATCTGCC
>CACXFM010000208.1 GCA_902766955.1 uncultured Lachnospiraceae bacterium
CGGGGTATTCGGAGACGCGGTTTTTCTCAAGCCTCATAGGGAAAAGTGGGAGTTATACTTCCACACCTATGCCAGAAGAGCCAGAAAAGATGGGGTTTTTATTGAAATGAATCTGCAGAAGGAAGTATACGAAGCTTATAAAAAGCATATCGAAGATCACATGGAGGAGAACAAAAGGGGCGCGGCTGCCGCAAAGTACGCAATCGAGCATTCCCCTCTCAACTGGAACGGCATCGTGGAGAAGACCGTCCAGATTCCGAAGATCTATGATGAAGAGACGATAAGTTTCTTCCGGGAGACGGCCCGTATGTCTTACGGGATTTTTACCAAAGTGATACGGGAGTACCTGGATCATGAGGATTACAGAAAACTGTTTCCGTTTACACCGGAAATGGAAGAGCTGATTCTTCTCCCGCCGCAGTGCAAAAGCCTCCTGCCGATCGCGAGATTTGACCTGTTCTATAATGAAGAGACGGGAGACTTCAAGTTCTGTGAGATCAACACGGACGGCACGGCTGCCATGATCCGGGATCTTGAACTCCGGAGAGCGCTGATCAGTAACCCGGCCCATCAGGCCGTGATCAGGCAGTACGATCTGCAGCCGTTTGAGCTGTTTGACACATGGGTCAGAACCTTCCTTGCTCTCTATGAGACATATCCGCGCAGAAAAGCGAATCCGAACGTCGCGATTGTCGATTTCCTTGAAAACGCCACGCTGCGGGATTTTGAGGAATATGCCAGACGTTTCCAGAGCGCGGGCGTCAACTGCGAGATCTGCGACATCCGGTCGCTCAGCTACAGGGACGGAGTGCTTTACTCCCCGGCCGGAAACAGGATCGACGCCATATACAGGAGAGCTGTCACGGCGGATGTGATGGCGCATTACGATGAAGTCACCCCGCTGCTTGACTGTGTGAGGGATGACAATGTATTTATGGCGGGCTCCTTCTGCACGCAGGTCATTCACTCCAAATGGCTCTTCTACGCGCTGCACCATCCGAGGACAAAGCAGATCATGACGGATGACGAGCGGGCGTTTATTGAGGCGCACGTTCCGCTGACAGTGGGCTTTTCTTCGGAATTCATCAGCCTCGACGAGGTCAGAAACAACAAGGACAGATATATGATCAAACCGGCCGATGCCTATGCGTCAAAGGGGATCTACGCGGCGGGCCGCGAGCATACGGATGAAGAATGGAAGAAAATCACGGAAGATCTCTGGTGCAAGGGGTATATCTGCCAGGAATTCTGCCGGCAGTACACGACGCCCAATATTGACTTCTCCTGGGGAGACGGCCAGTGGCATCCCTATCTCAATATGCCCGGGCTCTATACTTATGACGGCGAATTTGCCGGCTTCCTGATGCGCATGGCACAGGGCGACGGAATCATCGTGGCGCACGATAATGAACGCACGGCCCCCGTGTTTATGGTGAAAGGCCGCCGGGGCTGACGGCAGCTGCGGAAACTGGATGAAAGCGGTGAGAACGTGACAAGAGAGAAAATTGCTGAAATGAAAGCCGCACAGGGTTTTTTTGATGAAGCTTCATACCGTGCGGTCCGGTATCACTGGGATACGATCGCCAAGCCTCTGGACGGACTTGGCTTATTTGAGAACATGACAGCTCTGATCGGGGGGATTCAGCATACCGACCGCCCCTCCGTGAGGAAACGGACGCTGATCGTCTTTCTGTCAGACAACGGGATTGTCGGGGAGGGTGTGAGCCAGAGTGATTCTTCCGTGACACACAGCGTGGCCGAGGCGATGAGCAGAAACTGCGCGACGGTCTGTATGATGGCCGGGAGAGCCGGGACGGATGTATATCCTGTGGACATCGGCATGGAAGGAAGTCCGGTCGAGGGCATTTCATACTGCCGCATCAGGAACGGAACCAGAAATTTCCGGAAAGAATCCGCCATGACGGAGAGTGAGACACTTGCTGCCATGGGACACGGGTACCGGATATTGAAAAACCTTGCGGGCGGGGGAAATGATGCCGTTCTCCTGGGAGAAATGGGCATCGGCAATACATCCACCGCAACAGCCGTCGGCTGCGCCCTTCTGGGAGAAGATCCCCTGGAGTTGACAGGACGGGGAGCCGGCCTGTCTGATGAGAAACTGACGCACAAGGTCCGTGTCATCCGGGATGCGCTCTCAGCGGGGCGGTGTGACTGCAGTGATCCTCTGGATGTGCTGCAAAACTTCGGCGGATATGACATCGCGGGGATGACCGGCGCCATTCTGGCCGGAGCGGACCTTCATGTGCCGGTCATTCTCGACGGGCTGATTACGCTGAGTGCGGCTCTGCTGGCGGAACGGCTGGTTCCGGGCAGCAGGAGAGTCTGTATCCCCTCCCATATTCCCATGGAAAAAATGGGACAGAGAATCCTGCGGGAACTGGAACTGGAAGCTCCTATCGACGCGGGACTCGCACTCGGGGAAGGAACGGGGGCGGTACTTCTGATGCCGCTTCTGGATGTCTGTATGGAGCTGTACGACAGGGGAGCCCTTTTTGAGGACATCGGCGTGGAGGCCTATACGCGGTTCCGTTAACCGAGAACCTGCGTATAGACGCGGAGCGCATTTGCATAGAAGATTTTCTCGATTTCCCCGGTCGTGAAGCCGGCCCCGGAGAGGGCGTCGGCGAGTGTCTGCATGGCGCCTGCTCCGTTCAGCTCAAGGCGGCAGGCGATGCCGTCAAAGTCGGTTCCGATTCCGACGGCGTCGATGCCGGCCGTGTTCACCATATAACGGATATGGGTGATGATATCGCTGATTCTGCTGACCTCTGTCTGTGTGTCCGACAGGAAATCCGCGGCGAAGGCGATGCCGGCCAGTCCGCCGTGTTCCGCAATGCCCCGCAGCATCGGATCCGTGAGGTTTCTGCAATTGCCGGTGACGCTTCTGGCATTGGAGTGGCTGGCGATCACGGGGGTGTCCGGCCTGACTGTCTCCAGCACCTGGCAGATGCCGGCATCTCCCAGATGGCTGACGTCGATCAGCATGCCCAGCTCTTCCATCAGAAGAACGGCCTGCCGGCCCGCTTCTTTCAGACCGTGCTCCGTCTCGGGCTCGAAGGAGGAATGGGCGATCCCGTCTCCCGAAAGCAGACGGTTGGGCCAGGCGAGTTCATTTTCGAAGTTCCAGGTGAGTGTGGATTTGCGCACGCCCATCCGGTAGAATTCCCTGATCAGCTCGGGATTTCCTTTATAAATGCCTCCTTCTTCCACCGCTTTCAGGGCTGACAGAAAGCCTTCACGGTAATTCCGCCGGATATCCGAGGCGGACAGAGCGGGGCGGATCAGATCCGCATTGGCGCGGAGCTCCCCGTCCAGAGTGTCCGAGAGCGCTTTCGCGTAATCATAAGGGTCAATGCCGGCCTTTCTGACTTCGGACATGTGGGTGAAGAGAGCGAAAGACTGGCACATATAACCGGCTTCCTTCATGCGGAGAAGGTCCAGATGCAGAGAATTGCAGCGGAGAGAAACAGTTTCTCCCCGCTGCCTTTTTTCGTACAGCTGCCAGATTGTATCACAATGCATATCAATGACAGGTATCACGGTTTTCTCCTTTTTGACAGGTCAGTCATGATTTCGAAGTCTTTCTCCCGGCGTAACAGACGGCGGTTCTGGCCGCCAGGGCGGCATTGTTGAAAACAAGCCGGATATTGGATTCAAGGCTGTCGCCTCCCGTCAGCTCCGCGACGCGCGCGAGCAGGAAGGGGGTGATGTTCTTTCCGCGGATATTCTGTTCTTCGGCTTCGGCCACGGCGCGGTCAATGGCCTGGTTGATGATTTCGGGGGGCATGGAGTATTCTTCCGGAATGGGATTTGTGACCAGCATGCCGCCGCCTAAGCCCAGGTCGTTCTGCGCGCCGAATACGGCCGCCAGTTCTTCAGGACTGTCAATTCTGTAATCAACGCGGAAGCCCGACGAGCGCGTATAGAACGCGGGCAGTTCTTCCGTGCCGTAGCCGATGACCGGCACACCGTGGGTTTCCAGATACTCGAGTGTCAGTCCCAGATCGAGTATGCTCTTTGCTCCGGCACAGACGACCATGACCGGTGTGTGCGCCAGCTCTTCCAGGTCGGCCGAGATGTCCATCGTCCGCTCCGCACCGCGGTGGACGCCGCCGATCCCGCCCGTCGCGAAGATCCTGATCCCGGCCATGTGGGCGATGATCATGGTTGTGGTCACGGTCGTGGCGCCGTCAAGGCCTTTTGCGCACAGGACGGCCAGGTCTCGGCGGGACGCCTTTGTGATTTCCGTACCCTTTTTGCCGAAGTATTCGATCTCTTCGGGGGTCAGTCCCGCCTTCAGGCGTCCGCCGATGATGGCGATGGTCGCGGGACAGGCGCCGTTTTCGCGGATGATCCGTTCGACTGCCAGCGCCGTTTCGACATTCTGCGGATAGGGCATGCCGTGGGAGATGATCGTGGATTCCAGAGCGACGACCGGTTTTCCGGCCTGAACGGCAGCGGCGACTTCCGGGTTGACATCAAGATACTGATTCATGTTCATACTTTTATTCCTGCCTTTTCTTCTTAAGTCTTTTATCATACTGCATTCATTCTTGATTTTAAAGTGTCTTCGCTGAGATCCGGGCTCACGGTTTCGGTGCTCTCCATGGTGACGGAGGCTGCCGCGAGGCCGGCCCGCGCGCTTTCTTTCAGGGAAGCTCCCTGCCTGAAAGACCAGACGAGGGCAGCCATAAACGCATCGCCGCATCCGGTCGTCCGGACCATTCTGCCCGGTACAGGGGGCATCCACAGGATTTCTTCCTGCGAGGCCGCGCAGACGCCTTCCTCGCCCATGGATAGAAACACTCTCCTGATTCCCATGGACAGAAGCTCCTGGGCCGCTTTCTCCGCTCCCGTCCGCGTGCGGATGCGGATCCCCGTCAGGAGCTCCGCCTCGAGGCGGTTGGGTTTCAGCGTGTGAATATGCTCCGCGACAGGAAGGATCTTTGACGCCTTCGCACCTGACACCGGATCACAGAAGAGGGGACAGGTGCAGCGGGAGGCAAGATCACAGAGTGTTTCCTGCGGGATATTCGTGTCGGCCACCACGATGGAGGCGCTTTCGATCACGTCTCCGCAAGCTTCCAGCCAGGCCGGTGTCATCTGCCGGCAGATTTCCATGTCCGAGACGGCCAGCGCCATTTCGCCGTCAGGTCCCGTCAGGTAGAGATAGGTGGAGGTCCTGCCGCCGGGTACGCACAGCGAGCGGCTGCAGTCGACTCCCGCGGCGCGGAGAGAATCGGCTGCCCTGAGTCCGTAAGGGTCGTCCCCGTAAGAGGTCAGCAGGTGTACGTCGATTCCGAGAAGGCTCATGTTGTGGGCGACATTTCTCCCGACGCCGCCGGAGCTTACCAGCACCTGCCCCGGGTTGGAGTCTCCGGCACTCAGCGGACCGAATGAACGGCCTCCTATATCGATATTCATCCCTCCGACCACGACGGCACGGAAGCCGCTGTCCTGTGTCATAACGCTCCTCCCTGATCCAAGGCGTGATTTGAAAAAGCGCCCGGGAAGGCGCGGTGTCTTCCCTAAATCTTATGACGGATGGGTCCGCTTGTCAAATCATGGGCTGGCGGAGGCCGTTTTTTCCGGCTTTTTCGGATGACTGAGCGGTTGTTTTTTTTCCGGTTCTATAATACCATTAATGGAATTGGCTTGTTATGTACTGGAACAAAAGAAGAGGTGTATTCTTGAAACTTCATTTCGACAGAAAATTTGTCCGCCACACACTGGCGATTGCGCTGCCCATCATGCTGCAGAACGGTATTACAAACTTTGTCAACATGCTGGACAATATCATGGTCGGCAGAGTCGGGACGGATCCCATGACGGGCGTATCGATTGTCAATTCCCTGCTGTTTGTGTGGAATCTCTGCATATTCGGAGGACTGTCCGGGATCGGTATTTTTACCGCGCAGTACTGCGGCAAGGGCGACGACAGGGGCGTCCGCTATACATTCAGGCTGCAGATGGTCACGGCACTGCTGCTGACCGGCGCGGGTCTTGCGGTGTTTCTGAGCGGGGGCGGGAGACTGATCACGCTCTATCTCCATGAGGACGGAGGAGGAGGAAACGCGGCCGCGACGATGCAGTATGCGCTCTCGTATCTGCGGGTCATGTGCATCGGTTTTCTGCCGTTCGCATTCACACAGGCGTATGATACGACGATCCGCTCACACGGGGAGACCGTCGCTCCGATGACGGCTTCCATCCTGGCCGTGGCCGTCAATCTGGCCGGAAATTATATTCTGATTTACGGGAAATTCGGTGCGCCTGCCCTGGGCGTGACGGGTGCCGCCATTGCGACGGTGATATCGAGATTCGTGGAGCTTGCCTACATAGCGGTCTGGGCCCATACACATGCGGAGCGGGTGCCCTTCGTGAGGGGCGCGTATTCGTCTCTGTATGTGCCGCGGGTTCTTGTCATAAGCTGTGTGGAGAAAGGATTCCCGCTTCTGCTCAACGAAGCCCTGTGGTCGGGAGGGCAGGCGGTGCTCACGCAGATTTACAGTCTGCGCGGGCTCTCCGTGGTGTCCGCCTTTAATATTTCACAGACGATTTCAAATGTGTTTAATGTCGCCTTTATCGCCATGGGGTCCGCGACGGCCATTATTATCGGACAAAAACTCGGGGAACTCGGGGAGGATCATCCGGATGAACTGAAGGCGGAGGCGGGGAGACTGATCCTCTTCTCTGTGCTTCTGAGCATCATATCGGGATTCTTCCTCTATCTGATCGCGGGATTGTTTCCCGGCATTTATAATACGTCGGCTGAGATCAGGGGGCTCGCGGCGAGTTTCATCCGCGTCTCCGCGGTTTTCATGGCGGTCTATGCGGTGGCCAATGCCTCTTATTTCGTGATCCGCTCCGGGGGAAAAACATTTATCACGTTCCTGTTTGACTCGGGATTCTGCTGGGCCGTGTCGATCCCGATCGCCTGGTGGCTGGCGCATTATACATCCATGCCGATTCTGGAGATGTATGTGATCGTACAGTGTGCCGAGATCCTGAAGATGGGGGCAGGACTGACGCTTGTACGCAAAGGGATCTGGATCAGGGATATTACGGTCTGAGCCCGTCTGTATAAAAGGAGGGAATGAAAAGTGAAGGAAGCTGTCCTGTTTGCCGCAAACAGTCTGCTGCTGGGGGCGGGGCTGGCCATGGATGCGTTTTCCGTATCGGTGGCGGACGGCCTCGCATGTCCCGGGATGAAATGGCGGCAGAAGGTTTCGATTGCCGGAACGTTTGCATTTTTTCAGTTCCTGATGCCTTTAAGCGGATGGATCTGCGTGCATTTTCTCGCTGAGCGGTTTGCTCTTTTTCAGAGAGCGGTCCCTTATATCGCACTGATTCTTCTGTTCTGGATCGGCGGAAATATGATCCGCGAAGGGATGACCGGAAGCGGTGCGGCGGAGGAGGCAGAGAGCACGCGCTTCCTGACATGGGACCGTCTTCTCATGCAGGGGGTGGCCACCTCCATTGATGCCCTTTCTGCCGGCTTTACCATGGCCGGATACAATTTTGTCCGGGCGGCTGCCGCTTCGCTGATCATCGCCGCGGTCACGTTTCTGATCTGCATGACCGGGATTCGGATCGGGCGGTTTTTCGGTCTGCGCCTGGCCGGGAAGGCTTCTGTTCTGGGCGGGTGCATTCTTCTTCTGATCGGTCTCAATGTTTTTATAAAGAATGTTCTGTGACGGGCTTTCCGGCCGGGCCGGAATCTGATTTTTCCTTGAAATTGTGGGACAAATTCAATTGAGCCTTGCACTTTCAACAGTTTACAGCTACGATATTGGTAGTAAATTGGAGAGAATACCCAATTGCGGTGAAATGTGAAGGAACTGTAGCAAAAAAGTGACAGGTGGCGAAAGGAGACAGACAAATGCTGAAACGGGTATGGGCCTTTCTGATCGTTTTGACACTGGCTTTTGGCTGCGTGTGTGTCGTTCCTGCCGCATCCGACGCGCCGGACGAGGGTACGGAGGAGATGATCCGGCTGCTGAGGGCACTGACATCCGATGAATCGATCGCAATTGCTGCCATGCTGGGTGAAAAAATGTACGGACTTGACCGGACGGAGACAGAGGAAAACCTGGGGACGGTTAAAAAGGTGGTTGAATCGGAAGAGTTTGCAGAGCTTTGTTCTCATCAGGAATTCTGCGATCTGATTGCATACTTCATTAAGAATACGGGGAGCTTTGTCGACCGGGATCCGGAACTGGCAGAAAAGATCCTGGTTGCCGCGGGAATGACCGAAGAGCGGGCCGGAGCCGCCGTCAGCCTTCTCAGGAGCGGCATTCTCTCGGCGGATCTTCTCAATGAAAAAGTGCAGGAAGTGACGGGAATGAATCTGTTCGAATACGGACAGAACGTCGCGTCCACCGAGGAGTTTAAGATCTTTGTCGATACACTGGAAAAACTGAAAACACTGACAGAAGATGCGGCCGAAAGCGGTGCCGAAAGCATGGCGGAAGCAGCAGACAGCCTGAGATCTGATGTGGAACCGGGGGTGTGAAAATGCAGGGGTACGGAGGAAAAAGAAGACCGGCGGGTCTTGTGTTTTTTGAAGGACAGGAGAAACCGCGCCAGTACGTCATTTTCAATGAGGCCAGAATACGGGGACAGTGCGGGATGGAGGTTTTCACGACATCCAGCCTGCAGCTGGAATACCCGTTTATCGATAAAGAACAGTGCGACATCTATTTCGACGGCGGGAAATGGATTTACAAAAATCTGTCGAAGGATGTCTACACGTTTGTCGGAGGAAAGCATCTGTCCGCCGGTGAGGAGACGGAGCTGAAGGACTGCACGGTGATCCGCCTCTCGAATGACCGGATGCTGACAGCCATTTTCTTTACCGAATTCGCGAGCTGTACCGACTGGCAGATCATCAACATGGACGACGGCAGACACGACGTCCGGATCGCGGATATGGAAGGCGACGACGAAAAGGTCGCGGTCTCGCTGCAGTATCAGGACAGCAGGTGGAGCATCAGTGAGATCGACACGGAAAATGTCCTCTTAAACGGCAGCGAAATCACCGAAACGGTTCCGGTTCAGTTTGACGACTGCATCCAGATCGGCGAGACAAAATTCATCTTCGAAGGATCCGGTCTGGTTTACGGATATTCGACGCAGACAAGCGGGCTGTCGATCCGGATCGACGAGCGGTCCGTTCACAAGGCGCTCAAAAAGGTGACGCTCTTAAAAGACATCAATCTGTCGATCGAACCGGGAAATATGGTTCTCATTCTGGGCGGATCGGGAGCCGGCAAGAGTACATTTGTCAATGCCGTGACCGGATATGAGAAAGCCAAGGCCTCCATTAAGGAAGGCGGATATGATTACTACCGGCAGTACGACCAGGTGAAATACCGGATCGGCTTCGTGCCGCAGGAGAATCTGATGCGCGAGGAGGATACGGTCGGCAGTACGGTGGCCAATGCAGCGGAGATGAGGCTTCCCAATTCAATGCCGGAAGCAGAGAAGGCGAAGCGGGTTTCCGCCGTGCTCGAGACCTTTGGTCTCTCGGGCCGCGAGAACGAACTGGTGTCCAAGCTGTCGGGCGGACAGAAGAAGCGTCTTTCCATCTGCATGGAGTTTGTGGCGTCCCCGTCCCTGTTTATTCTGGACGAGCCGGACTCGGGCCTTGACGGAATCATGGCGACCGAACTGATGGAAAACCTCCGGCTGATCGCGTGCCAGGGGAAAATCGTGATGGTGATCACGCATTCGCCTGACCGTGTGGCGCATCTGTTTGATAAGGTGATCGTTCTGGCCAAGAGCTCGGAAGACAAAGTCGGACAGCTTGCGTTCTACGGAGGGATTGAGGAGGCCAGGAATTTCTTCGGGGTTCCGACCATGGAAGAAATCGTCAAGCTGATCAACGCACCGAATGAAGGCGGTGCCGGCAGATCTGACGAGTTTATCGAGAAGTACCATGTCTATTCGGAAACCAGGGAGAAGACGGCTTCCCATATTTCCTATTTTGATGCGGACCGCAGGGAGGCGGACTCCGGGAAGGACAACCGGAAAAAGGCAGCGGGGGGAACCGAACAGAACTATAAAGGCAGGTTCCAGCAGATCCCGGTTTATCTCGGAAAACAGTTCCGGCTTTTCTTCTATGAGAAGAACTGGAAGGTGCTTCCGATGTCGATGATCATTGCCTATCTGGTTGTCTACGTCATCGGGAGCAAAATGTTCCGGAACATGGAGTACACAAAGTACGGTTCGCTTGCGATTGTCTGTGTCTGTATCTGGAACGGCATGTTTAACTCGATCCAGGTTGTCTGCAAGGAGCGGAGTATTATCAAGCGCGAGCACAGATCCGGACTGCATATCAGCGCCTATCTGGCTTCGCATATGATATATCAGGCGGTGATCTGCCTCCTGCAGGTCGTGATCACGATTGTGATTTTCCGGGTGGGCCACGTATATTTCCCGGAAAAGGGCCTGCTGACGGGGAGCTTTACCCTTGATCTCGCGATTTCCATGTTCCTGGCCACCTATGCGTCGGACATGCTGGCCCTGATGGTTTCCTGCATCGTCCGCACGACCACGACGGCGATGACCGTGATGCCGTTCCTGCTGATCATACAGCTGGTATTTGCGGGGTCTGTCTTCCCGCTGCAGAGACCGATGGCGAAACGGCTGGCCAAACTGACAATCAGCACATGGGGAATCAATGCGGTAAATATCGCCGGCGACTATAACGGACAGCAGTCAGACGCCCTCTATGCGGCGGTGTCCATGATGGACGGGACGGGAGACGAGTTCCTCGAGAAGCTGCATGCGGTGATGAGCCTGCCGGAGGTGAAGGACAAAGTGCAGACGTATACGGCGTCAAAGCTTCAGGAGAAAGCGTATGAGTATACGAAACCGAATCTGCTGAAGGCGTGGGCGACTCTTCTTTCGTTTTCTGCGGTCTATGCGCTGATCGGGCTTATCGCCCTGGAACAGGTTGACAGAGACAGGAGATAGCCGGAGCCGGAAATTGAAAAAATGACCAAAAAACAAAGAGCTGCATCGCGGCTCTTTGTTTTTTCACGGTACGCCCGCCAGGCGCACGTTTCTAACGGATTCGTTTCTGTACCGTCAGGATCAGCTCCACCGCGAGGCGGTCGTTCATCCGTCCCGTCTTGACGGATTCTTCGGCTTCGGCACAGTCGGCCAGACGTTCTTTCAGAAAACCCGCGTCGCAGGCACGGGCGAGGCGCAGGCTTTTCCGCACGGCAAAGGGCGGCATCCGGGCGGCGGTCGCGATCTCGTTTACGGATGTGCCCGCTAAGTCCATTTCCTTTATGATCAGAAGCCTGCCGTATTCCTGGGCGATCAGAAAGAGAATCCGCATGGGCGGTTCTTTGAGTGCGAGCAGGTCCGCGTAGAGGGACAGCGCGTCGCGGATGCGTCTCTCCGTGACGGCCGACACCATCTCGAAGATTCTGTTTTCGGTCCGCTCGGTGATGACGGCATCGATGTCTTCTCTTGTGACTTCATTGTGGGTTCTTTCCGGATCAGCCGCGCAGTAGTGAACCAGCTTGTCCGTCTCCAGCCGGATGTGCGTCATATCCGGCCCGGTGCGGGAGAGCAGGTATTCCATGCTGCTTTTGCGGATATTAAGCCCGTTCTCCTTCAGGATCCGGAGGACCCAGGCGGACAGGACGGATTCCGGCTGTTCCCCGAATTCGATCACGGCGCCGTATTTGCGGACGGCTTTGTACATGCGGCCGCGCTTGTCCGCCTCGTCTTCCGTGAAAATCATATACAGGTAGTCAGGGATGGATTTCAGGTAGTCCGGCAGCAGGTCTGCCGTGCGCTTGAAGAGGCCGCTTCCGTCCAGACGGATGACTCTTCTGTCGGAGAAAAACGGAAGCGTCTCGGCCATACTGATGATCTCCGCCTCATCCGGCTGCCCGTCCGCATAGACCGTCAGATTCATGGAGTTTTCGTCCGGCATGAGAGCCTTGACGAGACGGTCGCGGTACTGCAGCTTCAGATAAGTTTCTTCTCCCGTCAGAAGATAGACATGTTTGAAATTTCCTGTTTTAAGATCGCTGATCAGTGTTTTCATGCCCTTCAGTATACCATATAATGGAATATATTTGTCGGAGGTGACTGTTATGTCAAAATATATTATGGCTTTTGATGCCGGCACCACATCCAACCGCTGCATTCTCTTTGACCACGACGGGAGGATCGTCAGCGTGGCGCAGAAGGAGTTCACCCAGTTTTTCCCCAAGCCGGGCTGGGTGGAACACGATGCGGATGAAATCTGGCAGACACAGATCGAGACTGCCCGCGAGGCGATGGCCAATGCGGGTGCATCCGCCGGAGATATTGCCGCGATCGGCATCACCAACCAGCGGGAAACCGTCATTGTCTGGGAGAAGGAAACCGGCCGGCCTGTCACAAAAGCAATCGTCTGGCAGTGCCGCAGGACGTCCGAATATGCGGATTCCCTGAAGGAGGCGGGGTGCACGGAGATGATCCGGGAGAAGACGGGGCTCGTGATCGACGCTTACTTTTCGGCGACCAAGCTCCGCTGGATTCTGGAGAATATACCGGGGGCCAGAGAAAAGGCGGAAAGAGGAGAGCTTCTGTTCGGGACCGTGGATACCTGGCTGATCTGGAAGCTGACGGGCGGAGCGGTTCACGCGACGGATTATTCCAATGCATCAAGAACCATGCTCTACAATATCAGAACGCTTTCCTGGGATGAAGACATTCTGAAGCTGCTCGATATCCCCCGCTGCATGCTCCCGGAGGTGAAACCCTCTTCGGGCGTGTTCGGCTATACGGATCCCCAGGTCCTGGGAGCCGCGATTCCGATCGCCGGAGCGGCCGGAGACCAGCAGGCGGCCCTCTTCGGGCAGACCTGTTTTGAGCCGGGCGAAGCCAAGAATACCTACGGGACGGGCTGCTTTATGCTGATGAACACCGGATCCGAACCGGTCTTTTCCGGAAACGGCCTGGTCACTACGATCGCGTGGGGGATCGGCGGAAAGGTGACATACGCCCTCGAGGGATCCATTTTTGTCGCAGGCGCGGCGCTTCAGTGGCTGCGGGATGAGATGCGTCTGATCGAATCCGCGCCGGATTCGGAATATATGGCCATGAAGGTCGCGGATACGAACGGCTGCTATGTTGTGCCCGCTTTTACGGGACTGGGCGCCCCTTACTGGGACCAGTATGCCAGAGGAGCGATCGTCGGCCTGACCAGGGGCTGCAACAAGTACCATATCATCCGGGCGACCCTGGATTCGCTGGCTTACCAGACTTACGACGTGCTCCGCTCCATGCGCGCCGATTCCGGAATCGAGATCTCTTCCCTCAAGGTCGACGGCGGGGCGTCCGCCAATAATTATCTGATGCAGACGCAGGCGGATATCATCGATGCCCCCGTCCTCCGCCCGAAAACCGTGGAGACAACCGCCATGGGTGCCGCTTATCTGGCGGGGCTCGCCGTCGGCTACTGGAACAGCACGGAAGAGGTGAAAAAAAGCTGGGAGATCATGAGGACGTTTGTCCCCTCCATCGCGCCGGAGAAGCGGGAGAAGATGATCCGCGGCTGGAACCGGGCCGTCAGATGCGCGTTTGACTGGGCAAAAGAGGAGTGACGGAAGCGCTCGTTATGCGGCCCCGCTGTCATTTTTCAATCATCTTTTGTGATTCTTTTTGAATCCGATCCAAAGAGGTTTGAAAATCGCGGGGCCATCTGATACTATAGACATTGCATTCCCGGACCCGCTTAAAAGTGCGGGCCTTTTCGTAAGGCGACTTTGACGATTGATGACGAGGTGTTGAATGGATCAGAGTAAAATCCGTAATTTCTGTATTATCGCCCATATTGACCACGGCAAAAGCACGCTTGCCGACCGCATTCTCGAGATGACCGGCCTTCTGACGGAGCGGGAGATGCAGGACCAGGTGCTGGACAATATGGAACTGGAGCGCGAGCGCGGCATTACGATCAAGGCGCAGACCGTGCGGACCGTCTACAGGGCTGATGACGGGGAGGAATACGTCTTTAATCTGATCGATACACCCGGACATGTCGATTTTAATTATGAAGTATCCCGTAGTCTGGCCGCGTGCGACGGGGCCGTTCTCGTGGTTGATTCGACCCAGGGAGTCGAGGCCCAGACGCTCGGAAATGTGTATCTCGCACTGGATAATGATCTGGAAGTGATCCCCGTGATCAACAAGATCGATCTGCCCAGCGCCCAGCCGGAGGAGACGATCCGGGAGATTGAGGATGTCATCGGTCTGGAGGCGGAGAACGCGCCGCTGATCTCGGCCAAGACGGGGCTCAATGTGCATGAGGTGCTGGAGGCGATCGTGCACCGTCTGCCCGCTCCGACGGGCGACCCCGAAAAGCCGCTCAAGGCGCTGATTTTCGATTCCCTCTATGACAGCTACCGCGGAGTCATCGTCTTTATGCGCGTCTTCGACGGCAGCGTGCGGAAGGGCACAAAGGTCAGGATGATGGCGACGGGCGCCGAGTTTGACGTGACCGAAGTCGGCGTGTTCGGGGCCGGCAAGTTTATCCCTGCCGAAGAACTGACGGTTGGTACGGTCGGCTATCTGGAAGCCAGTATCAAGGATATGAAGCAGACGCGCGTGGGCGACACGGTGACGGATGCCCTGAACCCGTGTGAGGAAGCGCTGCCCGGCTATAAGGAACCGCTGCCGATGGTCTACTGCGGCATTTATCCGGCTGAGACCCCCAGATATCCGGATCTCAGGGACGCCCTGGAGAAGCTGCAGTTAAACGACGCGGCCCTGCAGTACGAACCGGAGACGTCACAGGCACTGGGCTTCGGTTTCCGCTGCGGATTCCTGGGACTTCTGCATCTGGATGTCGTGCAGCAGCGTCTGGAACGCGAATACGATCTCGACCTGATCACCACGGCGCCCAGCGTCATCTATAAGATTCATAAGACGAACGGGGAGGTGATCGACCTTACGAATCCCTCCAATATGCCGGACGCGTCCGAGATCGATTACATGGAAGAGCCGATGGTGAAGGCGGAGATTATGCTGACCACCGAATACATCGGCCCGATCATGAAGCTGTGCCAGGAGCGCAGGGGCATTTATGAGCAGACGGATTATCTGGAGACGACGAGAGCCGTCCTCAAGTACAGAATGCCCTTAAACGAGATCATCTACGACTTTTTCGATGCCCTGAAGAGCCGCTCCAGGGGCTATGCCTCTTTCGATTATGAGTTTGACGGATATGAGAGGAGCGAACTGACGAGACTGGACATCCTGGTCAACCACGAACCGGTCGACGCGCTCTCCTTTATCGTCTATGCGCCTAATGCGTACGCGCGGGGCTCCCAGATGTGCGAGCGGCTGAAGAAGGAAATCCCGAGGCAGCTCTTTGACATTCCCATTCAGGCCGCCATCGGTTCCAAGATCATTGCCAGGGAGACGGTCCGCCAGGTCAGGAAGGACGTGCTGGCCAAGTGCTACGGCGGTGATATTTCGAGAAAGAGAAAGCTCCTCGAGAAGCAGAAAGAGGGCAAGAAGAAGATGAGAGAGATCGGCAATGTATCCGTGCCGAAGGAAGCATTTCTGAATGTGCTGAAGCTGGACGAGGAGTAAAGTGGGCTGACGGATATGAATGAGACCGGTCTGTACCTGCATTTTCCCTTCTGTGTGAGGAAATGCGGTTATTGTGATTTTCTGTCCTTTCCCGCGGAGGAAGAGACAAGAAAGATTTATGCGGCTGCGCTGATCCGCGAAATACGGGGCAATGCGGGCGTGCTCCGGGACAGGAAGGTGACCAGCATCTTCCTGGGAGGAGGGACTCCCTCCGTGATGCCCGTGCAGCAGCTGCGCCGGATCTTCAGCGTTCTCTACGAGTGCTTCGATATCGCGGATGACTGCGAGATTACAATGGAGATCAACCCGGGGACCCTGAATGAGAAGGTCCTGTCGTTTGTCTTTGATCATATTACCCGTGTGAGCCTCGGCGTCCAGTCGTTCAATGATGAGGAACTCCGGGGACTTTCGCGCATTCATACGGCGGAGGAAGCGGAAGAGAGCTTCCGTCTGCTCCGGGAGAGCGGTGTCAGAAACATCAATCTTGACCTGATGTCCGCTATACCGGGACAGAGTGCGGAATCCTGGGAGCAGACACTTGTAAAAGCGGTGTCTCTCCGTCCCGATCATATCAGCGCCTACAGTCTGATCGTGGAAGAGAACACGCCCTTTGGCCGCATGCGGGACGAGGGCGTACTTGTGCTCCCCGATGAAGAGACCGAGCGGTTCATGTATGCGGAGACGGCGCGGATTCTTGCGGAAGCCGGATATGAGCGCTATGAGATTTCAAATTATGCAAAACCGGGCTTCCGGTGCAGACATAATATCAAATACTGGCGGCGGGAAGACTGCCTGGGGCTGGGACTGGGCGCAGCGTCAAAGCTGGGAGCGGTCAGATGGAAGAATACGGACAGCTTCGAACACTACCTGAAGCACAGTGCGGATCCCGGCATGCTTGTCTGCGAGATGGAAGACATGACGCGGAGCGCCGAAGCGGAAGAGTTTATGTTCCTGGGACTGCGCATGACGGAGGGTGTCAGTGCGCAGGAGTTTGAACAGACCTTCGGGAGCAGTATGAGGGTCGTCTACGGAGACGTCCTGGACAGGCTGTGCGGACAGGGACTCCTCTATATGCCGGCCGAAGGGCGGTATGCCCTGACGGACCGGGGAATTGATGTCAGCAACATGGTATTGTCTGAGTTTCTGCTCGGATGAATCATTCCGGCAGCGGAACAGCAGGCTGTCAGTTTTTAACACCGGGATTTTGAATGCGGAGGGTCGGCATGGAGTTTGACAGAGCGGTGGTAAGCGGAGCGACGGGCGTGGTGGGAACCGCGCTCGTAAGTGAGCTGCTTAAAAGTGGCAGAGACGTCCTGGCACTTGTGCGGGAGGGGTCTCCCCGGAATACAAGGCTTCCGTCGGATCCGCATCTGACGGTCTGCGAGTGTTCGCTGGAGCATCTGGGAGAGTTCCGGAATCCCTCCGATAAACCCTGGGACGTCTTCTTTCATCTCGGATGGACGGGCACAAAGGGACAGGACAGGTATAACCCCTATATCCATATGCGGAATGTGGAGTATGCGCTGGATGCCTGCGCGCTTGCAAAGCGGCTTGGATGCGGCCAGTTTATCGGCACGGGATCCCAGGCCGAGTACGGGCGCTCGAATGAGAAACTCACGCCGGATACAAAAGAAAACCCGGAGAACGCGTACGGGATCGCCAAGCTCTGCGCCGGGCAGATGACGAGAGAATACTGCAGACAGATCGGCCTGCAGCATATCTGGACAAGAATCCTCAGCGTGTACGGGCCCAATGACGGTGAGAAAACGCTGGTCACGTCTCTTGTGAGAGCGCTCCTGCGCGGGGAACGGCCGCGCACCACGCCCGGGGAACAGATCTGGGACCTGCTTTACAGCGCTGATGCCGCGGAAGCGCTCATGCTTGCCGCGGGGAACGGCCGCGACGGGCGCATCTACATGATTGCGTCGGGGCAGGAGAGGACTCTGCGGGATCAGATCGGGGAGATCCGGGATGCGGTGGCTCCCGGGCGGGAGATCGGGTTCGGCGAGATGGAGTATGCGGAGAGGCAGGTCATGTATCTGGCCGCGGATATATCCCGGACGGAAGAAGAGCTGGGATGGCACCCCCGGACATCGCTCGCACAGGGAGCGGCTCTCGTTGCGGAAGCGATGAAGCGGTCCGGAGAAGTATAAGGAAGAATACGCGCGCGGCAGAGCCTGCCGTGCAGACAGACTATATGGAACAGACGAAATTTATAAAAATCAGAGGCGCGGGAGAAAACAATCTCAAACATATTGACGTGGATATTCCGAGAGGACAGATGGTCGTCTTTACGGGCCTTTCCGGCTCCGGAAAAAGCTCGCTGGCATTTGATACGATTTACGCGGAGGGACAGAGGCGCTACATGGAATCCCTGTCTTCTTATGCCAGGCAGTTCCTGGGCCAGATGGAAAAGCCGGAAGTGGACAGCATAGAGGGTCTGCCTCCCGCGATCTCCATCGACCAGAAGACGACAAACCGGAACCCCAGGTCTACCGTGGGGACGGTGACGGAGATTTATGATTATCTGCGCCTGCTCTACGCCAGAATCGGCATTCCGCACTGCCCGAACTGCGGCAGGGAGATCCACAGACAGAGCGTCGACCAGATGACCGACCAGATCATGCGGCTGCCTCCGCGCACGAAGATCCAGCTGCTGGCCCCCGTGGTGAGGGGGAGAAAGGGACGTCACGAGAAAATCTTTGAACAGGCCAGGAAAAGCGGCTATGTGCGCGTGATGGTGGACGGCAGCCAGTATGAACTGACCGAGACGATCACGCTGGATAAAAACATCAAGCACAGCATCGAAATCATCGTGGACCGGCTGGTGATTAAGCCGGGGATCGAGAAGCGCCTCACGGATTCCATCGAGACGGTTCTCGCACTGACTAACGGTCTTCTGCTTGTTGACACGATGGACGGCAATATCCTGTCTTTAAGTTCGAGCTTCGCGTGCCCGGACTGCGGCATCAGCATCGAGGAGATCGAACCGAGGAGCTTTTCCTTCAACAACCCATTCGGAGCCTGTCCGGAATGCACGGGCCTCGGCATCAAGATGGAATTTGACAGTGAGCTGATGATTCCGGATCCCGGCCTCTCCCTGAACGGCGGCTGTATCGTCGTGCCGGGATGGCAGTCCTCGACCGATCAGAAGAGCTTTACCCACGCCATTCTCACGGCACTGTCGGAAGAGTACGGATTCAGCCTGGACACGCCTTTTAAGGACCTGGCTCCCGATGTCAGGAAGATACTGATTTACGGCACCGGTGGCCATGAGGTCAAGGTGCATTATCATGGGCAGAGAGGCGTCGGCGTCTATGACGTGGCCTTTGAAGGACTCCTGAAGAACGTGGAGCGGAGATACCGGGAGACATTTTCGGAATCAAGCAAGGCGGAATATGAGAAGTTTATGCAGATCAGCGCCTGCCCGGCCTGCCGGGGAGAGCGCCTGAAGCCGTCGTCGCGGGCCGTGACGGTGGGCGATATGAACATTATCCGGATGACGGAACTCTCCGTGACGGAACTGCTCGCCCATCTGGACAGCCTGACTCTGAGCGAGATGCAGGAGACCATCGGCAGACAGATTCTGAAAGAGATCCGCGCCAGAGTGCAGTTCCTGAAGGACGTGGGACTGGACTATCTGACGCTGTCCAGAGCGACGGCCACCCTGTCGGGCGGGGAAGCGCAGCGGATCCGGCTGGCGACCCAGATCGGCTCGGGGCTGGTCGGCGTGGCCTATATTCTGGACGAGCCGAGTATCGGCCTGCACCAGAGAGATAACGACAAGCTGCTTGCCACCCTGCGGAACCTGCGGGATCTCGGCAATTCGCTGATCGTCGTGGAGCACGACGAGGACACGATCCGCGAGGCGGACTATATCATCGATATCGGTCCCGGCGCGGGCGAGCACGGCGGGGAGCTGGTTGCCGCCGGCAGCGTAGAGGATATCATGGCCTGCCCGGAATCCATAACGGGACAGTACTTAAGCGGCAGGCGCTCGGTCCCTCTTCCCGAAGAGCGGAGGAAGCCGGCGGACTGGCTTAAGATCCGGGGAGCGGCCGTACATAATCTGAAGAACCTGAACGTGGATATCCCGCTCGGCGTGTTTACCTGCGTGACCGGCGTCTCGGGATCGGGCAAAAGCTCTCTCATCAACGAGATTCTCTACAAGCGGCTGGCCAGAGAGCTGAACAGGGCCCTTGAGGTTCCCGGTAAACACAGAGAGATGAAGGGCATAGACAAGCTGGACAAGGTGATCAACATCGACCAGAGCCCGATCGGCAGGACGCCCCGGTCGAATCCCGCCACCTATACGGGAGTATTCGACCTGATCCGGGATCTGTTTGCGGCCACGACGGATGCCAAAATGCGGGGCTATAAAAAGGGCCGGTTTTCCTTCAACATAAAGGGCGGCAGATGCGAGGCCTGCCAGGGAGACGGAATCCTGAAGATCGAGATGAACTTCCTGCCGGACGTCTATGTCCCCTGTGAGGTCTGCCACGGAAAGCGGTACAACCGGGAGACACTGGAGATCCGCTACAGAGGGAAGAGCATTTATGATGTTCTTGACATGACGGTTGAAGAAGCGCTGCGCTTCTTCGACAAGGTGCCGCGGATCCGGAATAAAATCAGGACACTGTATGATGTGGGGCTCGGATACATCCGCCTCGGGCAGCCTTCCACGCAGCTGTCGGGCGGAGAAGCCCAGCGGATCAAGCTGGCCGCCGAACTGTCGAAGAGGGCGACGGGCAGGACGATCTATATACTTGACGAGCCGACTACGGGGCTGCATTTTGAGGATGTGCGGAAGCTGATCGAGATCCTGATGCGGCTCAGGGACCAGGGCAATACGGTCGTGGTCATCGAGCATAATCTGGATGTCATCAAGTCGGCGGATTATCTGATTGATCTCGGGCCGGAAGGCGGAGACAGGGGAGGCACGCTCGTGGCGTGCGGGACTCCGGAGGAAGTGGCCGGGAACAAGGATTCCTGGACCGGCCGGTATGTAAAGAAATATCTGAAAGCCCGCTGAAAAAGGATCTGCAGCGGGGAAAAGGGGAGCGGCTATGGCATTTACGGATATCGGAATTGATATGGGGACGACGGATATCGTGATCTGGCACAGGGGCAAAGGGGTGATCATCCATGAGCCGTCGATCGTGGCCTATGACAAGGAGCGGGACAAGATCGTGGCATTCGGGGAGGAAGCCCGCCAGCTTGCCGACAGAAACCAGGGGAGCGTCGTGGCGATCAGGCCGTTCAAGGCCGGCGGCATCTCTGATTACCAGGTGACGGAGAAGATGCTGCGGTATTATATCCAGGCCGCGATCGGCAGGCATATGATCCGCAAGCCGTATATCAGCCTCTGTATCCCGAGTGGCGTGACGGCCGTGGAGAGACGGGCCGTGGAAGAAGCGACATACCAGGCCGGCGCCAGGGATGTCGTGATTGTCGAGGAGACCGTGGCGGCCGCGATCGGCGCGGGCATCGACATCACCAAGCCCGTCGGCAACCTGGTCGTGGATATCGGCGGAGGAACCACCGATATCGCGGTGATTTCGCTCGGGTCTCCCGTGATCAGGACTTCCCTGAAGTCGGCGGGCGCCGAGATGAATGAACAGATCACGCGGGCGATCAGAAGAGACCACAACCTGTTTATGAACCAGGCCCAGGTGGAGGACATCAAAATCCGGGTGGGGACCGCCTTCAAGAGACCGCGCATGGAGACCATGCAGGTGAGCGGCAGAAACGTGCTGACGGGTCTGACCAAGACCGTCACGGTCACGTCGGAGGAGATCCGGGAGGCGATCCAGGACAGCACGTCCCGCATTGCCGATGCGGTGCACGGCGTTCTCGAAAAGACCCCGCCGGAACTCGCGGCGGATATCACGACGAGAGGCATCGTGCTGACGGGCGGCGGAGCGCTGCTGGACGGTCTCACGGAGCTGCTCGAGGAGAGAACGGGCATCAACACGATGGTGGCCGAAAATCCGTCGGAATGTGTGGCCGTGGGATGCGGCCTGTACTGCGAACTGATGGACAGTCTCGGACGCATGGAGTATTGATGGAAGAACAGTTAAGCGGTGTCGTAACACATATCGTATATCACAATGCGGAAAACGGGTACACGGTGCTCACGCTTGCCGGGGACAATGAAGAGACCACCTGCGTGGGCTATCTGGCCGACGCGCAGGAAGGGATCAGCCTGGAACTGAAAGGCGGCTACACGGAGCATGCCGCTTACGGGCGGCAGTTCAGCTTCCGCGAATATACCTATGTCGCGCCCGACAGCGCCGCCTCGATCGAGCTCTATCTGGGATCGGGGGCGGTGAAAGGAATCGGAAAGACGCTGGCCGGCCGGATCGTGAAGAAGTTCGGCGCGGACTCCCTGCGGATTTTAAGCGAAGAGCCGGAGCGGCTGGCCGAAGTCAAGGGCATCAGCCTGAAGAAAGCCAGGGAAATCGGGACATACGCGGCGGAGCAGGCAGGCATGCGGCATGCCATGGTGTTTCTCGCGGAATACGGGATTTCCCTCCGGCTGTCACTGAAGATCTACAGGGAATACGGCGAGGATCTGTATGAGATTCTCCGCACGAACCCGTACCGCCTGGCTGCGGACATTGACGGGGTCGGATTCCTGACGGCTGACAAGATCGCGGCCGGAGCGGGCGTGGCGCGCGATTCGGAGTACAGGATCAGAAGCGGGATTCTCTATGTGCTGACGGGGATTCTCGGGGAAGGCAGCATCTATCTGCCGGAGCCGGAGCTCCTCCGCAAAGCGCGGGAGCTTCTTCTGGTGGAGGAGGAGCAGATCCGGCATGAACTGGACTATCTTGCCATGGACGGCAGCGTCGTCATCCGCACAAGAGACGGCGTCAGAATCGTATATGCCGGTACTTACTATCATCTGGAGCTGCGCACGGCCCGGATGCTGCTGGATCTGAACATGCCCACGGGCATCTCCGCAGAAGAAGCGGAGGAGATGTTCGCGAGGAACGGGAATGAAAGCGGCATTCTCCTGGAGGAGGAGCAGCGCCTCGCGGCCGTGACCGCCGTGACCAACAGTCTGCTGATCCTGACGGGCGGCCCGGGCACGGGCAAAACAACAACCGTCAACGAACTGATCCGCTTTTTCCGGAAGATGAAGAAGACGGTCCTTCTCGCTGCGCCTACAGGACGGGCCGCCAAGCGCATGCAGGAGACGACCGGCTACGAGGCTTCCACGATCCACAGGCTTCTGGAGATGAGTTCGCCCGCCGAAGATACGCCGGAGGCGGTCCGCTTTGAGCGGAACGCGTCCAATCCGCTCGAGGCGGACGTCATCATCATCGACGAGATGTCCATGGTCGATATTTTTCTGATGCACTCCCTGCTCAGCGCGGTTTCCTGCGGGACCAGGCTGATCCTGATCGGCGACGTGGACCAGCTCCCCTCTGTGGGGCCGGGGAGCGTCCTGCGGGATATCATCGCGTCGGGAGCGTTTCCCTGCGTGAGGCTGACCAGGATCTTCCGGCAGGCGGAGAGCTCCGATATCGTCATGAACGCCCACAGGATCAACCGGGGCGAGCAGATCCGCCTGGATAACAGGAGCAGGGATTTCTTCTTCCTCGAGCGGAGCGATCCGAATGTGATCATCAGCGGCATCATCGAACTGGTGCGGGATAAGCTGCCCGGGTATGTCCATGCCGATCCCTATGAGATCCAGGTGCTTGCTCCCATGAAGAAGGGCGCGCTCGGGGTGGAGCGCCTGAACACCATCCTGCAGAGATACCTGAATCCCCCGTCGCCGGACAAAGCGGAAAAGGAGCACGGCGAGCGGCTCTTCCGCGTGGGCGACAAGGTGATGCAGACCAGAAACAACTATCAGATAGAATGGGAGATCAGGGGCAGGTACGGGATCGCCTCCGACAGCGGAAACGGCATCTTTAACGGCGACATGGGCATCGTCAGGGGAATTGACGAATTTGCCAGCGTGCTGGAAATCGAGTTTGATGAGGGGCGGATGGTGGATTATCCGTTTTCGGAGCTTCAGGATCTCGAGCACGCCTATGCGGTCACCATTCACAAGTCCCAGGGCAGTGAATATCCGGCGGTCGTCCTTCCGATTCTGGGAGGCCCGTCGCTTCTGATGACGAGAAACCTGCTCTATACCGCCGTCACACGCGCCAAATCCTGTGTCATCATACTCGGTTCCGGCAGAATGATCGCCGGCATGATCGCAAATGAAACAGAACAGTCCAGATATACATCGCTTGATGAAAGGATCTGTGAATTATGCGGGGATGGGGGCGCTGTCTGATCAGCGGAATGACGGATCTGCTTTATCCGCGCAGGTGCCCCGTGTGTCACGGGCTGACGCCGCGCGGCCGGATGATCTGTCCGGAGTGCCTGGGACGGCTTCCGGTCATCGAGGGCAGGCGGTGTGCAAAATGCGGCAAGCCGGCAGCGGCCCGCCAGGTCCTGTGCGATGACTGTGTCAGCACGAGACATCTGTTTGCGCAGGGCGCGGGCGTCTTTCTCTATGACGACGTGATGAGGGAAACGGTTTCCTGTTTCAAATACAGAGGAAGAAGAGAGTACGGACCCGTGCTGGGCAGCCTCATGCTGCAGAGCACCCGCGGTCTGATCGCTGCCTGGAAGCCTGACATCATTATGCCCGTCCCGCTTCATCCGAAAAGACTGGCCGGGAGGGGGTTCAATCAGGCGGAACTGCTGGCGGAGCCTCTGGCCCGCGGCTGCGGCATCCCGCTCGAGAGCGGGATTCTGTTCAGACGCACGGACACGGCCGCGCAGAAAACACTGGGCAGACAGGAGCGCAGGAGAAATCTGGAGGGCGCCTTCGCGTGCCGTGATGTGCCGCTCCCGGAACGGATCCTTCTGGTGGATGATATCTACACGACGGGCAGCACGGTCGATGCGTGCGCCGCCGTTCTGCTTGCGAAAGGTGCGTCGAGGATCTTTTTTCTGACCCTGTGTACCGGAGGCGCGCTGCCGTCCTGAAGTCTTCTGAATCGCTTTTGTTGCGGTTTACTTAATTCGGTGTTTATGGTAAAATTTCCGTAAGTGCGCGATATAGGAGGCAGAGTTTAAGTGTCAACCATCCTGAATCAGATAAGAGCATATCTTTCCAGCCTGTATTTCCCGAGAATACAGGTGATTGATATTGTCGAAATCCTGATTATCGCCGGGCTCATCTACTTCTTTATGGCCTGGATTCAGCGCACACGTGCCTATACGCTGCTGAAGGGAATCCTGATCGTTGTCATCTTTATCGTCGTGGCATCCATTTTCCAGATGTCCGCGATTCTGTGGATTACTTCGCGCCTGGCATCGATCGCTCTTCTGGCTCTGGTTATCATCTTTCAGCCGGAGCTCCGGAAAGCGCTGGAATCACTGGGGAACAGATCCTATCTGTCAAACCTGTTTCCGTTTGACGCTTCGGCAGACCGCGGAGAGCGCTTCTCCGACCGCACGATTTCCGAAATCGTCAGGGCGGTCAACGAGATGAGCGAGGTCCGGACGGGAGCGCTGATCGTGATCGAGCAGAATATTCTCCTCACGGATTATGTGAATACCGGCATCGAACTGGATGCGGAGGTTTCGAGCCAGCTCCTGGTCAATATTTTCGAGCATAATACGCCGCTGCATGACGGCGCGGTGATCATGCGCGGCGACCGTGTCGCCTCCGCGACCTGTTACCTGCCGCTTTCCAACAACGCCAAAATCAGCAAGAAATACGGCACGAGACACCGCGCCGGACTCGGCATCAGCGAGGAGAGCGATGCGTTTACGATCGTCGTTTCGGAAGAGACGGGGAGGGTGTCCTACGCGTATATGGGAGTTCTGACGACTGGAGTGACGGCCAGCGGACTGAGAGAGCAGCTGCATCAGATTCAGAAGACGGTTGCCCACTCCAGAGATGAAAAAAAGAGGCGAATCCGGAAAGGACAGAAGAAAGATGAAGAATAACAGGCTTCTGGCAAATCCGGGTCTTCGGATCGCATCTCTGATTATTGCCTTCGCGATCTGGCTGGTGATCATGAATGTAAGTGACCCGGTAAAAACAAAGACTTTTTCGGGAATCAGCGTTAATGTGACAAATGCTTCCTATCTGGAAGGACAGGGGCTTTCCTATAAGCTCGGGAACGGCGCGCAGACCGTGAGCATCACCGTAAACGCGAACCGCTCGATGCTGGAGCGTCTGACGCCGTCCAGCATCACGGTGAATGCGGATCTGACGCAGATCATCGATTTCACCACGGACCCGGTCATGGTGCCCGTGACGGTGCAGGTGCCGGGCGTTTCACAGGACAGTATTACGACCAATCCCAGAAATATCGAGATCACCCTGGAGGATCTCATCAGCCAGGAATTTGTCATCAATACAAGTTCCGGCGACACGACGCCCGCCAGGGGATATGAGATCGGCACGACATCGGCGTCTCCGGAAAAACTGACGCTGAGAGGCCCCAAATCGATGATCGAAAAGATCGACAAGGTGGTCGCCTCCGTGGATGTGAGCGGTCTCAGGGAGGACACGGTGCTGGGAGCGGCTGTCCGGATCTATGACAAAAACGGCGACATCCTGGACGATTCACAGATGAAATACCTGACGCCGGCGACGGCGTATGATGATATCCAGATCAGCGTGAGGCTCTACAGAGTCCTTACGGATGTGCCGATTACCGCGGAAACCTACGGTTCTCCGGGTACCGGCTATACGGTGGGAGAAGTCTCCGTGACGCCGTCCACGATCAGCCTGGTCGGCGACGAGGATGCGCTGGCCGTGTTCAGGTCACAGGGGGGCAGAATACTGATCGACGAGGCGTCGAAGGCCGTGGATATATCGGGAGCCGTGGAAGATCAGGATATCAACGTCAAAATTACGGATTATATTCCGGCTGACATGCGGCTCGCCGCCGACCTGAATGACAAGGTCGTCGTCAGCGTCAAGATTCTGGAGCAGAACAGTGAATCCTTCAATATCGAGACCAGGGACATCAGGCAGGATCATCTGCCCGATAATATGAACGCGGTATTCAAGGAATCGACGCTGGATATCCGGATCAAGGCGACTGACGAGATGCTGGATTCACTCAGCATCAGTGATATACATGCCTCCGTCGACTTTACCGGAGTGTCCGCCGGGGATGTGACGCTTCCGGTGACGGTGGAGCTGCCCGACGGGTATACGCTTGCATCGGATGTTCTCGCGGATATCACCGTTGCGGAACAGGAGGTGACCGATGCCGGAAAGAAAGAGTGAGGCATGTCCCTGACATGCCGCTGGAAATGCAGGAGGATGCAAAATGGTAAGCGGAACCGCTGTTGTAAGGAATGAATCGGGACTTCACTTAAAGCCGGCCGCACGTTTCTGTGACGAGGCGCTGAAGTACAGCTCCACGATCACGTTTACATTTGCCAATACGACGGCCAATGCAAAAAGCGTACTTTCTATTCTGGGGGCCTGCGTCAAATGCGGGGATGAAATAGAAATTGTCTGTAACGGGGAAGATGAACAGGAAGCATTGGAGAACCTTTGCAGAATTATTGAAGAGGGGTTAGGGGATGAAATCAGGTAAAAAGAAGGGTGTTTCAGCACGTATTACTCGGACACTGGCTTTGCTGACAGCAGTCGGCATGCTTGCCGTATCCGTGCCGGCCGCGGAAAATGAGGGAGCTGCCTCCGCACCGGCCGCGGCGCAGAGTACTGCCTCAGAGGCAGCCGCTTCCGGACAGGAGTCCGCGGCTGCCGTCACATATGCGATGGACCACAAGTCCAATCCGAATCCGTTTGCCGAGAACAATGTCGTGCAGACAAATGCCTACGAAGGGTGGCCCAAGGGCAGGGAGATCAACGCAGATTTTGCCTGCCTGCTTGACGCGAATACAGGCGCCGTCCTCTACGGAAAATCAAAAGATACGGCGACTCCGCCGGCATCCATCACCAAGATCATGACCTGCCTGCTCGCACTCGAGCACGGCAATCTCGACGATCAGGTGACGATGACGGAGACCGGCGTCGCGTTTGCCGTTGACGGAAGCTCCAACCTCTACACCCAGGTGGGAGAGGTGTTCACGCTCCGTGACATGCTCTACGGCATGATGCTGAAGTCCGCCAATGATATCGCCACCCAGGTAGGAGAATATATCGGAGGAGGCTCCATCGACCGTTTCATCGAGATGATGAATGAAAAGGCAAAGGAGCTCGGCTGCCGGAATACGCATTTTGCGAATGCCTGCGGCATGCCCAATGACGAGCATCTGACGACGGCATATGACATGTGTCTGATCACACAGGCAGCCCTTCAGTATCCGCTGTTCCGTGAACTGATCGGAACCTACCAGTATACGATTCCCGCCACCAATATGACGGAAGCGCGTTCTTTCACCAACCACCACCACTGGCTGGAGACGCCTTCCGACGGAGTGAGCGGATTCGTCGGAGGAAAAACCGGTTATACAGATGCCGCACTGAACACGCTTGTCTCTGTTGCAGAGCGCGACGGGATGACGCTGATTGCGGTGACCATGCACGCAAACGGAAGCGAGCTCTGCCTGGAGGACACCGGCTATCTGTTCCGCTACGGATTCAAATTCTTTAAGAACAAAGTCATGGATGACGCGCAGGATCTCGAGAGGAAGGGGATCGTCTCCATCCCGAATGATGCGGATGAGTCGAAAATCACATCCACGACGACAGAACAGAAGATGAGCGGATACGGGGATGTCCTGTTTACGCAGTACATGTTCGGCGAGAAGAAGATCGGCAGTTCGATCCTGACCAAGGCGGCCCAGGAGGCAAGGGAGAAAGCCGCGGCAGAATCCGCTGCAGCCGCAAGCCGGGCCGAGGCCCTGGCAGCCGCGAGTTCCGCGGCGGCCGAATCCGTGGTCGAGGAAGCCTACGAGATTTTGACGCCGGCACCGACGAGGACAGCCGAGAGAGTCGTCCTGCCGCTTGGCATCACGATGGACAGGACCCTCTTCCTGGTTATCGCCGCCCTGTCCGGCATGATCCTTCTCGGAGTGATTTCCATTATTATTACAATGATCGTCAGAAGACGGTGACAAACAGCCGGCGCATCTGCGCCGGACTGTTATTTATCTTACAGGAAATTGCTTTCTGTCTGCTTCGGTGATAGGTATGAGAAGAGTTGAGAATATCGGGGGCTTCCCCGCACATGATACATTTGGTGAAAAGGCGCGTTTCAGCGCCTATTTTGCATTGGACGCACTCCGCGGAGGTCCGGTGGCGGAGAGAGTGTTCAGCGACCTTGAGGCGTACAAGCACGGGACGTCTGTACAGAAAACCCGGGAGCGGATCGGGAATCTGATCGCACATGCGGCCGGGACGACGGCCTTCTATGCGGGATTCTCACCGGATACGCCGCTGACAGAGCTGCCGGTCGTCAATAAGGATACGTTCAGGGAGCATTATGACGAGTTTCTTTCTTCGGCTTACAGGGACGCGAAAAACAACCGTGTGATGACGACCAGCGGTTCGACGGGGACGCCGTTTGCCATGGTGCAGGACAGGCGCAAAGCGCTGTGCAACACCGCGGACAGCATTTTCCTGAGCATGCTGGGCGGGTACCGGATCGGCGAAAAGACAGCCTTTATCCGCGTCTGGGTGAAGAATGTCAGGAAGAGCCCGCTGCAGCAGTTTGCCGAGAACTCGCTGATGATGGAGAGCTCCTCTCTGTCTGATGAGTCTATCGCCGGCATGCTGAAAACGATCCGGGATGAGAAGGTCAAGTGTCTGACCGGCTATGCGTCCGCTCTCGGCGAGATCAGCCGCTATATCGACCGCACCGGTTATGATATGAGCGGGTTCTGCGTGCATTCGATCCTGCCGATTTCGGAATCCATGCCGGATCCCGTGCGGGAGAGGCTGCGTGAACAGTTCGGGTGTCCGGTCCGCTCTTACTATTCCAATGAAGAGAACGGCATCATGGGCCTGGAGTTCGAACATACGGATTCCTACTATATCAATTCGGAGAGTTATTACTACGAGATTCTGAAAATGGATTCGGATGAACCTGCCGGGGAGGGAGAGCCGGGCAGGATCGTCATCACGGATCTGACAAACTATGCGTTTCCCGTGATCCGCTATGACAACGGGGACACTGCCGTTGCAAAGAAGACCATGAGGGACGGCCGCTTCCGCCTCACGCTGACCTCTCTCTACGGCAGACGCAGCGATATGCTGTACGATACCCGGGGAAGAGCGGTCACGCCTTATGTCATTACCAACAATTTCTGGGATGTACAGGGTGTCAGGCAGTACAAATTCATCCAGACCGGCCCCAGAACCTACATTCTCCGCCTGAACGGCGATCCTTCGGAGATCGATACCGCAGGCATGCTGTCCAGAATCAGGCCCGCCCTGGGTGAGGACGCGGATATCCGCGTGGAATTTACGGACGAGATACCGGTCCTTGCGTCCGGAAAAAGAAAATATATTGAAAATCTGATGACCCGTCCGGGGCAGGGGACGGGGGCTTAAACGGTAAGAAATGGAAAAAGCCGCAAACAAAGGAAAAATAGCAGCCAATACGGTTTACACGATCGCGGGAGCACTCGTACTCAACGGAGTGCTCCAGATTCTTGTCTACCCGCGTCTGGCATCGGAACTGGGGGCGGAGGCAAACGGCACCGTCCTCTATCTGATGGCGTTTGTGAACATCCTGGGACCTTCCATCGGGCAGGCCCTGAATAACAGCCGGCTTGTGCTCCGCAGAGACATGGATGTCTCAAACGGCGATTTCAATGTGGAGATTCTCCTCTATACCGCGCTTGGCGCCGCCGTTACGCTGATCGCGGCCCGGAACGCCCTTCCGGGTGGTGCTGCCGCCGCTGCTGCTGCTGTCCTGATTCTGCTTACGAATTTCCGCTATTACGGTGACGTCGAGTACAGGCTGTCGCTCAATTACAGAGGGTTTTTCATCTACTACGCCATCTGCGGGGCAGGTTATGCGGCGGGCTGTCTGCTGTACCGCCTGACGGGAGCCTGGTATGTGATTTTCCTGACCGGTGAGGCGTGTGCCCTGCTGTATCTCGCCGCAACGGGATCCGTATTCAGGAATTTTTTTGCCAGGTCACCCTTCTTCCGGACGGTGATCCGCAAGGGGTCGGCGCTGGTTCTTTCCTATTTCGTGACCAATCTGACACTGAACATTGACAGGCTGTATCTGAAGCACGCCCTGGGAGGGGAAGCGGTCACGGTATATTACGTGGCGTCGCTCATCGGAAAGACGCTGGTGCTCTTCATCGCGCCGGTGAATGTGATCGTCATTTCCTATCTGACCAAATCCGGCGAGCGGCTGGACAGACGCCGCTTCGCCCGCTTTGCGGGAATCGGATGCGCTGCGGCGGCGGTCTTCTTTCTGATCTGCGAGATCGGAACGCCGATTTTTATCCGGATCTTTTATCCGGGGCTTCAGGAGGCCGTGAAGCCGATTCTGACGGTGGTGACGCTGACACAGATTCTGGCCATGCTGTCGGCCTATCTGTTTATCATCGTGTTGACATTTACCAGTGAAAAATGGCAGCTGCTGCTGCAGGGATGCCATCTGGGACTGGTTCTGGTTCTGATATTCCTGATGACCGGAAAAGGCGGACTCGGAGGGTTTTCAGCCGCGGTCCTGATCGCGGGTGTCGCGAGAGTTGCTGCCGTTCTGGTACTCGGATTTGCCAAGTCCGCAAAAGAAAGCTGAGGATTGATAACTATGCAGGCAGGAGAAATCATCAGGCGCACGGCCTGGAAAGCCCTTGACGGAATGAAGGGCGGAAGACTTCAGAAACTGAAGATGGTGAATATGCGGGAAATCGAGGAAGGCGTGACGCCGGAATATATACAGCGCAGGCTTAATGCGATTATGCGGTATGCCTCCTCCCGGTGTCCGTTCTACAGGAATCTTCCCGCAAACGGCAGGCTGTCTGATTTTCCCGTACAGACCAAGCGGGATTTTATAGCGCATTACGAAGATATTATCAGTGATGAATACAGGGACCGCAGGAATCACCTCCACCGCTTTACGACGAGCGGCTCGACCGGAACGCCCTTTACCGTCCTCGCGGACGACGGCAAACAGGACCGCGTCAACATGAATTTCATGTCCGTGATGGAACTGAACGGCTTCCGTTTAGGCATGAAGCGGGGCGAGTTCCGCGCCTGGATCAAGGGAAAGAACACGATCTCGAAGCTCCGCTCCTTTACCAATAATCTGCTGATGATTGATATCTCGAATATGGGCGACAGCCAGCTCCGCAAAATATTCGACACCATCTTTGAGGAGCGCATTCAGGTGCTGGTCGCGTATTCCGGGGCCATCGCCGCTCTCTGTGACTATGCCGAGCGGACGTCCCTGGATGTCTCCGGCTGGAGCGTGGAGATGATTTTCACCATGGGAGAGGCTCTGCCGGACGGAGTCCGGGACAAGGCGGAGGAGCTGTTCGGCATAAGGCCGGTTCTCTCATACGGCAATAACGAGAACGGATTTATCGCCGTGAGCCTTCCGGGGGAAGACGGATACATACTGGATCTCTATAACTTTTATGTGGAGATCCTCAAGATGGATTCTGACGAGCCGGCGGAGGAAGGCGAGCTGGGCCGGATCGTCGTGACGGATTATTATAACCGGGCTTTCCCCATGATCCGGTATGATACGGGAGACACGGGGATCAAGGTCAGGATCCCGGATCCGGACGGGCGCGTCAGGGAGAAGTTTACCGAGATTTACGGAAGACGGGGATCCCTGATCCGGAATACCAAAGGAGAGCCGCTTTCGATCCACGTATTCATGAATAATCTGCTCAATTTCGAGGGCGTTCTGAGGCAGGCAAAATGTATCCAGCTGACGGAGAAGAAGTATCTGCTGCAGCTGAATGCCGAGATCGGAGCAAAGGTCAAAGAGAAAGAAATCGTCGACTCCTACCGGAAATATCTGGGCGAAGACGCGGAAATTGAGACCGAGTATGTGGATTCCCTGCCCATAGAACAGTCCGGCAAGACGATGGTCTGCGAGCAGCGGTGTGAAGCCTATATTAACAGCTGACATAAAGAGGACAGGTATGAAAGTCTCTGATTATATCGTGAAAATGGCGACCGGAGCCGGAATCCGGGACGTATTTCTTGTGACGGGCGGCGGGGCCATGCATCTGGATGACTCCTTCGGGCATTGTCCGGATCTGCACTGCACGTTTCACCATCATGAGCAGGCGTGTTCCATGGCCGCGGAAGCATATGCGAGAGTGGAGAACCGCCCCGCATGCGTGGTGGTCACGACCGGCCCCGGGGCTTCCAATGCACTGACCGGTGTGCTGTGCGCTTATATGGAATCGATCCCGATGCTCGTGATCTCCGGCCAGGCGAGATACGCGACGACGGTGAGAAGCACCGGCCTCGCCCTCCGGACCATGGGAATCCAGGAGTTTGATATCGTCAGATCGGCGGAGCCCATGACCAAGTATGCGGTCATGATCACCAGGCCGGAGGATGTCCGGTACGCCGTCGAAAAAGCGCTGTCTCTGATGATGAGCGGCCGGAGAGGTCCTGTCTGGCTGGATGTGCCGCTGGATGTACAGGCCGCCGAGATTGATCCCGGGTCACTCCGGGCATATGATCCGGACGAGAACCCGGAGGAGAAAATCCCCTGTCCCGGGGAGGGCATTGCGGACGTCATCCTTGAGAAGCTCAGGAGTGCGGAGAGACCGGTCCTCTTCGGAGGGTACGGTGTGCGTGCCGCCGGCGGGACGGAAGAGTTCAGGAAGCTGGCGGAACTTCTGGGGATCCCCGTGCTGACCGGCATGTCCAGCCAGGATCTTGTGGAAGAGGACTATCCGCTGTTTGCGGGCAGAACCGGCATGACGGGCCAGCGGTCAGGCAATCTGGCCATGGCCGGCTGTGATCTCTTTCTGTCACTCGGAAGCCGGCTGAGCTTTCTGCAGACGGGGTTTGATTATGAGGAGTGGGCGAGAGAAGCGTTCGTCATCATGAATGATATCGATCCGCTGGAGTTCCGCAAGCCGAATATCAGGGCGGATCTCCCGGTCATCTGCGACGCGCTGGCCCTGATGCGGGAGCTGAATGCGCGTCTTCTGGCGGCGGGAGCCTCGAAAGAGCATCCTTTCTGCACGAAGGCGGCGGGATGGCTGCAGAGGTGCCTTGAGAGGAAGCATGCATTTCCTCCCGTGACGGATGCCATGAAGGGCCCCCAGAAAGACGGCAGGGCCAATCTGTACGCATTTGTCGATGCGCTTTCGGATGAACTGCAGGACGGGGACCAGGTGATCTTCTCGTGCGGACAGTCCCGCTTCGCGGGGACCCAGGCTTACCGGCTGGGGAAGGAGCAGAGATTCTATACCAATTCCGCGACCGCGTCCATGGGATATGATCTGCCCGCATCCATCGGCATCGCCAGAGCTTCCGGAAAGCCCGTGAATCTGGTCACCGGCGACGGAAGTCTGATGATGAATCTCCAGGAGATGCAGACCATCCGGACGAACAGGCTGCCCGTGAGGGTCTTCCTGATCTGCAATGACGGCTATCACTCGATCCGGCAGACCCAGAATGCCTACTTCGGGAAACCGCTTGTCGGCATCGGGCCGGAGAGCGGCGACCTTGACTTCCCCGAGCCGGAGGGGATCGCGCAGCTGTTCGGTTTTACCTATGCGAAATGCGGAAGCAATGAGACGCTGAAGCGGGATCTGCGGGAGGCCATGAAGCTGCCGCTGCCCGCCCTGATCGAAATCAGTGCCACCCCGCTGCAGGGATCGGAGCCCAAGGCATCTTCCAGAAGGCTCCCGGACGGAACGATGGTTTCGGTGCCGCTCGAAGACATGGCGCCGTTCCTGCCGAGAGACGTGCTGGCGGCGAATCTGGAAATCCCGCTGACCATAAATGAGGCGAAGCGATAAGATGGAAGAAGCGAAGAGAAAACTGATATCGGTAGTCATACCGACTTATAATGAAGAAGACAATGTGATTCCCATGACGGAAACTCTGACGGAGATTTTCGAAAAAGAGCTTGCCCGGTACGATTATGAGATTATCTATATCGATAATCACTCCAAGGACCGGACCAGAATCCTTCTGCGCAATATCTGCAGCCGGAATAAGCATGTGAAGGCGATCTTCAATGCCAGGAACTTCGGCCAGATGCGCTCCCCGGTCCACGGACTGAAGCAGGCTTACGGAGACTGCGTCATCCGCCTGACCGCCGACTTCCAGGATCCTCCCGCGATGATCCCGGTCTTAGTCAGAGAGTGGGAAGCGGGCAGCAAAATCGTGATCGGCATCAAGAACAAGACCGAGGAAGGCGCAGTGATGGCCTGGGTTCGCCGGCAGTACTATAAGCTTCTGCGGAAGATCACGGACATCGGCCATATTGAAAACTTTACGGGCTTCGGCCTCTACGACAAAGCTTTCGTCGATGTGATCCGGAACGTGCACGACCCCATGCCTTACCTGCGCGGCATGATCGCCGAACTGGGATTTGATTACAAGACAATCCTGTACGACAGGCCCAACAGGCGGGCGGGAAAGAGCAAAAACAATTTTTATACGCTCTATGACTACGCCATGGTGGGAATCACTTCTTATTCGAAAGTGGTCTTAAGAATTGCGACCTTCATCGGCTTCTTTATCGGCCTCACCAGTATCATCGTGGCGCTGGTCTACCTGATCCTGAAGCTGATTCACTGGGACTGGTTCCATGCGGGCATCGCGCCGCTCGTGATCGGGCAGTTCTTCCTGGGCGGCGTCCAGCTGTTCTTTATCGGTCTGATGGGAGAATATATTCTCTCGATCAATACGAGAGTGCTGGGCAGGCCGTTGGTTGTGGAAGAAGAGCGCCTCAATTTTGACGACGATACGCCCGTCGCCTCGTAGAAGCGCCGCGTCCGTCCGGGCGCAGCATGAGGAAAATCCACACGGCGGCGGACAGAATTGAAACGGCAAGGCCGGGCAGAGCGCCCGGTCTTTTCCATGTCATGGAAACGGAAACCGTGCCGGACGGCACGCGGATGCCGCAGAGACCCCCGTTGATGTTTTCGACCGCGGCCGCGCTCCCGTCCACGGAAGCGGACCAGCAACCTGACCAGAGGACGGGGACACAGAGCATGCCGCCTTCCGAGGAGACCGTGCCGCTCCATGTATCCCTCTCAAAGCGGATGTCCGATGCTCCGGAAGTCAGAAGCGGTTCTCCGATCTTTTCTTTCCCCGCATATACGTAGAGGGACACAGCCTCCAGATCCGTGCGGGACGCGCCTTTGGGCGGATCCAGGCGGACCTGGGCGGTGTCTTCCGGCAGAAGAATGCACCCTTCCGGACAGTCGCCGTTCAGATAGATAGAGAGTCTGCAGGCGGGATCCGGTCCCTCACCTTCGCGGCAGGGGTAAACCGAAAAGAGACTCCGTCTGCTTTTAAGCCCCCGGCACCGGATGTAGAGGAAACGCGGAGATGAGCCGCCGCCTCTGCCGATATCGAAGAACAGATAGGGGTCGCCGCCCGTTTTGCTGAGACGGAGCACACCGTCTGTTTCCTCCGCTTTCAGGTCTGAGGGCGAGGAGGCCCTGTCCCGGAGGTCCGTCACGGTGAAATCCTCTTCCCCGACGGGAGGGGCGGCTGCATCTGCGGCAGAGCCGCTGTCCGCGGGATCCGTCAGGAAATATGCGCGCGTCATGGCGAGGAGGCGCTCCGGAGCCGGCAGGGCGGAAGCGGCTCCGGAATCCATCTCATCGGTATAGACATATCCGAAGTCCGGGGCATTCCGCAGACGCCAGACGGCTTTGCCGCCGTCGGCCGTCACGCTGATTTTTTCGAAAAGAGAAGAAGGGGGCTGATTGACGGACAGCCCGTCGTTATTCAGAATGCAGTACCTGCCGCCCATGAGGAGCATCGGAATGCAGCTGTTCCAGCCGATGTCCATGTGATTCTGCGAGGGACTTCCGACCGCCGCGCATCTGGCCAGACTCTCGAGGGAAGCGGGATTGGCGTTCAGGTAGACCGAGAGGGCGGGGCGGTCCAGCAGCATGCCGGCATTTGCACCGAACGTGTCGGCGGACGCCCAAATGCGGTACAGGGAATCATCCTGTTCCTTTGTACTTTCCGCCGCTTCTTCCGTGCCGTAGAGGGAAGCTGCGCCGGCGTAGGCCTCCTTCGTGAGATAGGACCGGAAGAAAAGCGTGTCATAATTCATCACGGTCAGCTCCGCGGCGATGAGAAGCAGTAATGCGGGCATAAGGATCTTCTTTCCGGCCCGGAGAAAGAGAGCCGAACAGATCAGGGCCGCGTAGAGAAGCGCAAACAGAAGGGCCTCTTTAAATGCCCGGGTATAGACCTGGATGCCGTATCTGGATCCGAAGGTTTTAAGCAGAAACGGAGCCGCCGCCGTCAGGGCGGGAGCGAGAACGGCGGAAATGAGGAGCGGGCGCCGTTCCGGCTCACCGGAGAGATCCTTCAGAAAGAAGGCCAGCCCGGCGACGCCTGCAAATGTGATCATGAAAGAAAACCGCTGGACATCCCCGTTGAACTGCAGCAGCTGTCCGGCTTTGCGGAAGGTGAGCATGAGAACGGAGACGGCAATGACTGCCGCCGACGCGGCCCGCGTGCGCTTTTTGGCGAGAAGGTAGAAAACCGCGAACAGAACGAGAATACTGGAGGAGAGGACTGCCGCCTCATAGTAGTTGGCACCCCCCGTATAGGAGGAACCGACTCCGGCGGCGTTGACGGAGAACAGGCGCCCGAACGAAGTGAGCAGCGTTTTCGGGGACTGCATGGGTGCACTTTTTACCCGGGCCGTCAGGTCGGCGGACCGGACGGAGCCCACAAGACCGGTATAAATCTGGACGGCCGCAAAGCAGGACAGAAGCAGTGCCCCGCAGGCGCAGGCGGCGGTCAGCGCGGTATCTCTGAAAAATTCCCTACCGGGATTCCGCGCGGCAAGCTGCCGGACGAGAAGAAACATAAATATAAAAGCGCCGGTCATCCAGGTGAAGTAATAGTTGGTGACGACGAAGAGGGCCAGGCCGCCCGCAAGCAGGAGAAAGGAGCGGACCGTCCGCAGCTTCAGCGCGCGGGCGAACAGGTACATGCAAAGCGCGAAGACCGCCATGCAGCTTCCGATCGTGAGATTCTGGCTCCAGAGCGTGACATATCCGGAGAAGGAGAAGCAGAGCGCGGCGGCGCAGGCGGGAGCCTGCTGTCCCGTCAGAATGTGAAAGAAGCCGTAAGAAAAGACGGCCGTGGCGGCAGTCTCCAGAAAACGCGCCAGCATGAGCCCCGCGGGAAGTGTGTCCTTCGTGAAAAAGAGCAGGGGGAGTTTAAGCGGATTCAGGTATTTGAGCATGAGCTGGGTGATGTCAGCGCCGAGGCCGGCCTGCAGATGGAAGGCCGAAAAATCCCGGGTCCGGAAGAGCTTCTGCAGAAAGACCAGGATGGGGAAGCTGGAGGAGACCGAGTCGGATCCGATGTCCGTATAGAGGTACACGGCGTCCCCCGTCAGAAACCGTCCGTAGAGGACGATGAATATCAGAGCAACAGAAAAGAGAAGGAGCAGAGGCCATGAAGGCCTCCGCCTGAAAGAGTTTTTCATATGATCGATCCCGCCTTTATGGACTGATAGAAGGTGCAAAAGGAATCGGTGATAAGGAAGTATCAGCGGTAAAACGCAGTGACGGCATCGATGACCTTCCGGCGGTCTTCGACGGAGAGTCCGTAATAGAGCGGCAGACGGAGCAGCCGTTCACTCTCTTTCGTCGTATATCTGTCTTCGCCGTCAAAGCGGCCGTATTTCCTGCCGGCAGGAGCCGAATGAAGCGGAATATAATGGAATACAGCCATGATGTCCCGGGACTTCAGATAATCGATCAGAGCCGTGCGCTCTGCGAGATCCGCGGCTTTGATGTAGTACATATGGGCGTTATGTTCACAGCCCTCCGGAATGCAGGGCTGTTCGATCCGGCCCTCTGCGGCCAGGGGGCGGAGCGCCTCGTCATAGGCCTTCCATGTCTGCATGCGGTCTTCGTAGATCCGGTCGTACTGCTCCAGCTGCGCCCAGAGGTAGGCCGCGTTGATGTCACTCGGGAGATAGGAGGAGCCGTAGTCCTGCCAGGTATACTTATCGATCTGGCCGCGGTAGAAGCGGCTTCTGTCGGTTCCCTTCTCGCGGTAGATCTCCGCCTGGTCGCGGTAAGCGAGGTCCGGCAGAAGGATGGCGCCGCCTTCTCCCATGGACAGATTTTTGGTCTCGTGGAAGGAGAGACAGTTGAAGTCTCCGATGGTGCCCAGCATTCTCCCTCTGTAGGAGGAGCCGAAAGCCTGTGCGGCGTCCTCCACGACTTTGAGACCGTGCCGCGCGGCGATGGCGCAGATCGTGTCCATTTCACACGCGACGCCGGCATAATGCACCGCCACGATGACCCTGGTTTTATCTGTAATGGCTTCCTCGATCCTCGTCTCGTCAATGTTCATGGTGTCGGGCCGTATGTCCGTAAAGACGAGGGAGGCTCCCCTCTGCACGAAGGCATCGGCGGTGGAGCAGAAGGTATAGGACGGCAGGATCACTTCGTCGCCGGGCTTCAGATCACACAAAAGCGCCGCCATCTCGAGGGCGGCCGTCCCGGATGTGGTCAGATAGGTGGCGGGTACGCGGAAGAAGCTGTTCATCCATTCCTGGCAGCGTTTCGTAAAGGGGCCGTCGCCGCAGATTTTGCCGTTCCGGCAGGCTTCTGCCATGTATTCCGTTTCGGTGCCGACGAAGGGGCGTATGTTGAAATTTACCATGACTTATTATTCCGTATCCTTTCGGTACTTTTTATAGAAATGCAGTGTATTTCATTTTACATCTTTTAGGGCGGGAAGTCCAGTTTGCGCAAAGTTGCAAAGATCCTGCCTGAATGATATAATAGCACGGATTCACTTTTTTTGTGGAAAGACATTTTAGACAGCCCGGCAGGCTGATGCATCAGGAGGTTACACGGATGAGAACATATCTCGTAACAGGCGGAGCCGGTTTTATCGGTTCAAACTATATTCATTATATATTCAAAAAATACGGCGATGAAATCCGCGTGATCAACGTCGACAAGCTGACCTATGCGGGGAATCTGGAGAATCTGAAGGATATCGAAGACAAAGAAGGGTATACATTCGTAAAGGCAGATATCTGTGATGCGGAGACGATTGACCGGATCTTCCGCGAGAATGATATCAACAGGGTCGTGCATTTTGCGGCCGAGAGCCATGTGGACCGCAGCATCAAGGATCCCGGAGTCTTTGTCAGGACAAACGTGCTGGGGACGCTGACCATGCTGAATGCAGCCAGAAATGCCTGGGAGCAGGAGGACGGCAGCTATCTGCCGGATCACAAATTCCTGCATGTCTCCACGGACGAGGTATACGGCTCGCTCTCCAATCCGGAAGACTACTTCTATGAGACCACCAAGTATGATCCGCACAGCCCGTATTCCGCATCAAAAGCATCTTCCGATTTCATGGTGAAGGCTTTCATGGATACATACGGTTTCCCGGCCAATATCACAAACTGCAGCAACAATTACGGGCCGTACCAGTTCCCGGAGAAGCTGATCCCGCTTATGATCCACAACGCGCTGCACGGGAAGAGCCTCCCGGTATACGGAGACGGCATGAATATCAGGGACTGGCTCTATGTGGAGGACCACTGCAAGGGCATCGACCTGGTTCAGGAGAAGGGCCGGCTTTACGAGACGTATAATATCGGCGGCCATAACGAGAGGGAGAATATCACCATCGTCAAGACGATCATCAGTACCCTGAGGGACATGCTTCCGGAGGACGATGAGAGACGGGCCCACATCACGGAAGACCTGATCACCTACGTGACGGACCGCAAAGGACATGACAGACGGTATGCCATCGCGCCCGATAAAATCAAGAAGGAAGTCGGCTGGTATCCGGAGACATGCTTCGAAGACGGAATCAGAAAGACCATCGCGTGGTATTTCGATCACCAGGAATGGATGGAGCGTGTGACCTCCGGGGCTTATCAGGATTATTACGAGTCCATGTATTCAAACCGCTGAATTTCATTTTGTTATCAGACATCGTGAAGAAAGGAACAAAAGACGTATGAAAGGAATCATACTGGCCGGCGGAAGCGGCACGCGCCTGTACCCGCTGACAAAAGCAGTCAGCAAACAGATGATGCCGGTTTATGACAAGCCGATGATTTATTATCCGCTTTCCACGCTGATGCTGGCCGGAATCAGGGAGATCCTGATTATCTCGACCAGAAGGGACCTGCCCATGTTCGAGGAACTGTTCGGCGACGGCAGCCAGCTCGGCATGCATTTCAGCTATGCGGTGCAGGAGCATCCCAACGGACTTGCAGAGGCATTTCTGATCGGCGAACAGTTTATCGGAAATGACCGGGTGGCGCTGGTCCTGGGCGACAATATTTTCTACGGGCAGAGCTTCTCCAGAGTCCTGCGGGAGGCCGCCTCAAGGGAGAAGGGCGCCACGATCTTCGGCTATTACGTGAGGGATCCGAGGGAATACGGCGTCGTCGAGTTTGACCGCGACGGAAAGGCTCTCTCGATTGAAGAGAAGCCCGAGCATCCAAAGTCCAATTATGCGGTTCCCGGCCTCTATTTCTATGACAACGACGTGATCGACATCGCCAAAAACGTCAGGCCTTCGGCCAGAGGCGAACTGGAAATCACTTCTGTCAACAACGCCTATCTGGAACGCGGGGATCTCTTCGTGGAGACTCTCGGCAGAGGGTTTGCATGGCTTGATACCGGAAATCACGACATGCTGCTGGATGCGGCCGATTTCGTTTCCGCCTTCCAGAAGAGACAGGGCCTCTACATTTCCTGTATCGAAGAGATCGCGTATAAGAGAGGATTTATTGACAGAGAACAGCTGGAGAAGCTGGCGCAGCCCCTGATGAAGACCGCTTACGGGCAGTATCTGATGGAGATTGCGAAAGGACTTGGATCAGGCGAAAGGTGAAGGCGGATATTGATGGGTAAAATCAAAGTCGAAGAGTGTGGAATTGAGGGACTGAAAGTAGTGACGCCGTCCGTGTTCGGCGACCCGCGCGGCTATTTTATGGAGACATACCAGTATCTGGATTTTAAAGAAGCGGGTATTGACCAGGTCTTCGTGCAGGACAACCAGTCTTCTTCCGTAAAAGGTGTTCTCCGGGGACTTCATTTCCAGATCCGGTATCCCCAGGACAAGCTTGTCCGCGTCGTGAGAGGAGAAGTGTTCGACGTGGCCGTGGACCTGCGCGAAGGATCCGCCACATACGGCAAATGGTTCGGCGTCGTCCTGTCCGCGGAGAATAAGAAACAGTTCTTCATCCCCAAGAATTTCGCGCACGGCTTCTATGTGCTGTCGGATGAAGCGGAATTCTGCTATAAATGCTCGGATTATTATCATCCGAACGACGAGGGAGGAATCGCCTGGAATGATCCCGACCTGGCGATTGAATGGCCCCTCATTCCCGGAACGGACCCGATTCTCTCCGAGAAAGACCGTAAATGGGGCTCTTTTTCCGCGTACCGCTTAGCGGCGCATGATCAGACATGAAGAAACAATCAAGGAACTTTCTTTTGAGCCTCCCTTCCGACATCGTGCGGAACAGGCGGCTGATTCTAAAACTTGCGAAAAATGATTTCAGGACCAGATATGCCGGGTCTTATCTCGGTATTATCTGGGCTTTTGTTCAGCCTGTCGTGACGGTGCTGGTTTACTGGCTCGTATTCGGCCTCGGCTTTAAGAGTGCGACGACGACGGATGTGCCTTTTGTCCTGTATCTCACCTGCGGCATCGTCCCCTGGTTCTACTGTCAGGAACTCCTGATTTCCGGGACGAACGTACTTCTTGAATACAGTTATCTGGTCAAGAAGGTCGTGTTTGAGATCGGCGTTCTGCCCATGGTCAAGGCGGTATCCGCTTTCTTCGTGCACGCTTTTTTTATTCTGGTGGCGATCGTGATCGGGATGCTCTACGGGATCATGCCGTCGGTCTATCTGCTGCAGCTGGTATACTATTTTGCCGCGCTGTTTCTGTTTGTGCTCGGGATTGTGTACGGCAGCTGCGCGGTCGTGATTTTCTTCCGGGATCTGAGCCAGATCATCAGCATTATTCTGCAGGTGGGCATCTGGTCCGTTCCGATCATGTTTAATCTGCAGACCTTCGAGACGCGTTCCTTCGCCTTTATCTTCAGGATCAATCCGATGTATTATATCGTGACCGGCTACAGGGACGCGATCTACGGACATGTCTGGTTCTGGGAGAGAGGCTGGTATACGCTGTATTTCTGGGGCTGGACGGTCTTCCTTCTTCTGTTCGGGACTGCTGTTTTCCGGAAGCTGCGGGTTCATTTCGCCGATGTGCTGTGATGTGAGGAGTTTACATGTCAGAGAATGCAATTGAGATCAGTCACCTCACCAAGACCTATAAATTATATAAGAAGCCTTCGGACAGGCTGAAAGAGGCACTGGGGCTGTCCCGGAAGAAGCGGTATACGGAGCTGAACGCACTGGATGACGTCAGTTTCTCCGTCAGAAAAGGAGAGACGGTCGGGATCATCGGCACCAACGGATCGGGCAAATCCACCATACTGAAGATCATTACCGGCGTTCTGAGCGAGACTTCGGGGGAGGTGAAGGTCGACGGCCGTATTTCCGCCCTTCTAGAGCTGGGAGCCGGGTTCAATATGGAGTACACCGGGATCGAGAATGTATATCTCAACGGCACGATGATCGGCTTCACCAGGGAGGAGATCGACGCAAAGCTTGCGGATATTCTTGATTTTGCGGATATAGGGGATTTTGTCAACCAGCCCTGCAAGACCTATTCGAGCGGTATGTTCGTGCGCCTGGCCTTTGCGGTGGCGATCAATATTGATCCGGAGATTCTGATCGTGGATGAAGCGCTGTCGGTCGGCGACGTGTTCTTCCAGGCCAAGTGCTACCATAAATTTGACGAGTTCAAGCGGCAGGGCAAAACCATCCTGTTCGTGAGCCACGATCTGGGATCCGTCTCCAAATACTGCGACCGCGTCGTCCTTCTGAACAAGGGCGTCAAAATGGCGGAGGGAAGCCCGAAGGAGATGGTGGACCTCTACAAGCGCCTGCTCGTCCATCTGGAGAGCGGGGAAGAGGAAGTGAAGGAGGAGGAGACCGCCGACAGCGGCGTGAAGCAGCCTCTGACCGGTCCGCTGCCCATGAATCCCCATACCCTGGAGTACGGGGAGGGGCAGGCCGAGATCATCCAGGTCGTGACGATGGATGATTCGGGACAGATCACGAACGCGCTGGAAAAGTTCCGGCCGTTTGCAATCCGGATGAGGGTGCGCTTCCTGGCCGACGTGGAGAGTCCCATCTATGCGTTTACGGTCAAGAACCTGCAGGGGACGGAGCTGACAGGCACCAACACCATGTTTGAGAAAATTGACACGGAGAACCGCAGGGCGGGGGACGTGACGGAAGTGACCTTCCGGCAGAACCTGAATCTGCAGGGCGGAGAATATCTCCTGTCCTTCGGATGTACCGGGTACCAGGCCGGGGATTTTCACGTATTTCACAGACTGTATGACGTGCTGAACTTCACATGCATCTCGACCAAAAATACGGTCGGCTTTTATGATATGGACTCCGAGATCGGAGTGCGGACAATCAGCCCCAGGTGAGTGACGGGGCGGGGAGGTGTTCGGAATATGACGGAGACGATAGGCGGCGTTCTGCTGATTGATGATGATTATCCGGGCACGGATCTGTACAGCGACGGTGCCGTGGAGGATGAACTGCTGGAAATCGCGAAAAATGAAGAGCCGGAGAATTTTGACCGGGTGGCCGCGCAAAGAAAGAGCTGGCCCGTTCTCTATCATTTTTCGGGGATCAGACAGAATATCCTGAATTGGTATCCGATCGGCGGATCGGACAGGGTGCTTGAGATCGGCTCCGGCTGCGGCGCCGTCACGCCGGCCCTGGCGGAGCGGGCGGGCCATGTGGACTGCGTGGAGCTGTCCAGAAAGCGGAGCCTGGTCAACGCCTGGAGAAACAGGCGGTGTGACAATATCGCGATCCGGCTGGGCAATTTTGAGGACGTGGAGAAAAAGCTGCCCCGGGACTACACGCGTGTGACCATGATCGGCGTCTTCGAGTACGGCGTGAGCTATATTTCCTCGCAGACTCCCTACGTGGATTTCCTTAGGAAGGCAGCCTCCCATCTGTGCCAGGGAGGCAGGCTTCTGATCGCCATCGAAAACCGGCTGGGCATGAAATACTTTGCCGGCTGTGCGGAAGACCACACGGGCCGTTTTTTTGACGGCATCGAGGGGTACCCGAAGTCGGATTACGCCCGCACGTTTTCCCGGAAGGAGCTGGAGGAGCTTCTTAAGGAGGCCGGCTTTACGAACTGGAACTTCTATTACCCCTACCCGGATTACAAGTTCCCGATGACGGTCTTTTCGGACAGGAGACTGCCCGGGCCCGGCGAGCTCCGGATGAACATGATGAATTTTGACAGGAAGCGGATGGTGCTGTTTGACGAGGCGGCTGCTTTCGACGCGCTGGCCGGAAGCGGAGAGTTTCCCGTGTTCTCGAATTCCTTTTTGATTGAGGCGTATGTCTGATGAACGAACAGATTATCTATGTCAAGTTTTCCAATGACAGAAAGCGCGATTTCAGGATCCGGACGGAGATCGCGGAATGCGGAGGGCAGAAGACAGTGCGGAAGATTGCCGCCTGCAAAGAGGCGGTGCCGCATGTCAGACGCATGTATGCGGAATACAGGCTGCTCACGGAAGTGTACGGGGAAACCCGGTTTGTGCCCAACCGCTGCGAACTGAAAGGGGACACGGCGGAATTTGAGTATCTGGACGGCCGCACGATGGAAGAGATCCTGGACCGTCTGTATGACACGGACAGGGATGCCTTCCGGAGCCTCCTGAAAAGCTGTCTGGACGAGATCGGCAAAACCGCGGCGGGCAAACTGTTTTCGCTGACGGAAGAGTATCTGGCCGTCTTCGGACAGGAGATCCCCGAAGACGTCTGTGAAGCGGCGCCCGCTTCCGACGTGGACCTCCTCTTCTCCAATATCATTGTCACGGACGGCGGGCAGGGAGAAGAAACCTGGCATGTGATTGACTATGAGTGGACGCTTCCCTTCCCGGTCCCGGTGCTGTTTATCAAATGGAGGGCCCTTCATTACTATCTGGCCGGCAGGGAAGAGAGAAATGCCGCCGATACGGCGGAGCTCTATGAGATGGCGGGATTCTCCCCTAAGGATATCAGGCGCTTTGCGGCCATGGAGGAGCATTTCCAGAAATGGATCGCCGGCGATACGGAGGCGGTCCGCGAGCTGTATCCCGCCATGACGCCCGGCGCGGTCTATCCGGCCGAGCTCATGGGGAAGGCGGAGTTTACCGGCGCCGCAGACCGGACCGTGATCTATTTTGACCGGGGAGACGGTTATTCGGAAGCGGACGCTCTGCGGATACCGATTGGAGAGGACGGCCGGGTCGAGGCTGAATTTGCTCCGGAAGGGGCTGTCTCCGTGCGGATTGATCCGGCGGAAATGCCGGCGGCCTGTGTCGTGAGGGAGATCACCGCGGACGGAAAGCCGTTTGACAGGGCCGTTTTCGGGACAAACGGCAGGTGGGCGGACCAGCGGACTCTGGTATTCGGAGACAATGACCCCATGATCATCGTTCCCGGACTGTCCCCGGACATATCCCGCATGAAGGTCTCGCTGGAGGTGAAGACCGGACGCGATGATTATACGGCCGCAGTGAACAAGGCGCTGAAGGCGGATGCCGAAGAGCTGCAGTTTCTGAAGGAGAGGCTGGCCTGTGAAGAGGAGACCTGCAGGGAGATTCTGCGCAGGGTCGAATCCGTCAAGGGGACAAAAGCGATCCGGGCCTACCGCTATGGCAGGAAGCGGCTCGGCAAAACGGATCCCTTTGATTCGATCCGTCCGAAGCTGCAAAACCACCAGGGCATTCATCTGCATCTGGACCACAGATATTTCGACGGCCCGGGGATCGTCATCCAGGGCTGGATCTATGATGCGGATTACTGCGGAGAGAGCCTGCGTGTCGTCAACTGTCTGGGACTGGATGCGGAAGCTGAGATCGAGCGGGTTGTCCGCGACGATGTCAATGCGACCTTCCATATCGATACGGCCAGGAAATCCGGCTTTAATATCAGGATTCCCTACGAATCCATCGGGAATCTGCCGTATGTGCTCCGGATCGAGAACCCGAGAGGCGTTCTCTCTTATGACCTTCATATCGAGCTGGATCCGGAGAAGAGACGGGAGCGCAGGGAGCTGATCCGGCAAGGTGCGATCGCTGCGCCCGACGAGCCTCCCATGGAATACGATGACTGGATGCGGGAGCGCGCGGTATCTGAAGAAGAGCGGGAGCGGCAGAGACAGGAGCATTTCCCGTATGAGCCGAAGATCAGCGTGGTGATCCCTCTTTTCAACACGCCGGCTGTCTATCTGACGGAGATCTGCGATTCTATTCTGAACCAGACGTATGCCAACGTGGAACTGTGTCTGGCCGACGGCAGTACGGAGGACGGACCGGAGAAACTGATCTCATCCAGGTATGCCGGGGACGGACGCGTCAGATACAGAAGACTTGCGGAGAACAGGGGTATCTCCGAGAATACGAATGAGGCCATCCGCATGGCGGAGGGCGATATCATCATGCTGGCCGACCATGACGACACGGTCGACCCGTCCGCATGCTATGAGATCGTGAAGGCCTTTAATTCGGACATCGATGTCGATATTGTCTATACGGATGAGGACAAGATCACCCAGACGGGGAATATCTATTACGATCCGAATTTCAAACCCGACTATAACCTCGATCTGCTCAGGAGCAATAACTATATCTGCCACATCTTCGCGGTCCGCCGCATGGTGGTGCAGATGGCGGGACTTCTGCGGAGCGAGTTTGACGGCGCGCAGGACTACGATTTTATCCTGCGCTGCTGCGAGAAGGCGCGCGGAATCAGACATGTTCCGAAGGCGCTCTACCACTGGCGCGCACATATGGATTCGACGGCCGGCAACCCGGAGAGCAAGCTGTACGCCTATGAAAACGGCAGGCGCGCCGTGGCCGCCCACTATGAGCGGCTCGGGATCAGTGCCCAGGTTGAGATGACGCAGTACTGGGGCCGCTACCGCACGATTTTCGCGGTACAGGGCAGGCCGCTTGTCTCCATCATCATTCCGAACCGCGACCATGCGGCGGATCTCCGGCGCTGCCTGGATTCCGTTTTCGCGAAATCCACTTATCAGAACTATGAGATTCTGATCCTGGAGAACGGTTCGCAGGAGCCGGAGACAAAGGCATATTACGGCGAACTGACGGCGGCGCACGCAAACGTGCGGATTCTCGAGTGGAAGGAAGACTTCAACTACTCGGCTATCAATAATTTCGGAGCGAAGGAAGCAGCGGGAGAATATCTGCTCTTCCTCAATAATGACACGGAAGTCCTGACGCCGTCCTGGATCGAGGAACTGCTGGGACACGCGCAGCGTCCCGACGTCGGGTGCGTGGGAGCCAAGCTCCTCTTCCCGGACGGGACGATTCAGCATGCCGGCGTGGTTCTCGGGATGGGAGGCGCGGCGGGCCACATGTTCGCCGGCCTGTCTGCAAAGGTGTTCTCCTACGGCGGCCGGGCGAATTCCACCCAGGACTTAAGCGCGGTCACGGCCGCGTGCATGATGACGCGCAGGAGCGTTTTCCTTGAGGCGGGCGGATTTGATCCGGAGTTCAGGGTGGCCTTCAATGATGTGGACTACTGCCTGAAGCTGCGCGAAAAGAACCTGCTGGTCGTGGAAAATGTCTTTGCCGAGCTGGTTCACTATGAATCGGCGACCAGGGGCAGCGACATGGCCGCTTCCGACAGCGAAAAACACAGGCGCTTCCTCTCCGAGGCCAACCGCCTGCGGGCAAAATGGCCCGCTTATTATGAGGGGGGAGATCCTTACTTTAATCCGAATCTGGAGCCGAACCGTTCGGACTTTGCCCTGAAGGGACAGTATCCGACGGGGAATCCGGAAGAACTGTGAGATCTGTGCGATAAGGAGTAACGGGATATGGTAGTAAACCGGGGATTTCTGGTGAAGAATGACCGCTTTTCCCTGACCGACGACAACATGTATTTTCTGACAGGCTGGCTGGCCCCCGGATACAGGCTGCGCGCCGAATTCGGAGGACGGCCGCTGCCGGCCGAGGTTCAGCAGCTGACCGACAACGTCGACGAGCGGTACGGCGGCTGTGAGACAAAGCTTGTGTTTCACTTTGAGGAAGCGCTCGAGGGCCGGAAGAAGCTGAAGGTGTTTTCAGAAGGGGACGGGGGGACTCGGCTCTGCTTTGCCATCCCGGCTGATGAACTGCGCGCAAAAAGGCGGGGTGTCAGGTACTTCATCGATGAGTATACCGTCAACCGCAAAGACGGATTCTTCCGGGTCCAGGGATGGGCGGTGGCCAGGGAGAAGGTGCGGGTCGATGTGTTCGGTCCGGACGGCAAAAAGCTGGCAGAGACGGTCGAGCGCTATAAGCGCTATGATACGGTGGAGCTGTTCGACGAGTACCCCGTGGATCCGGACAACGGATTCAATGTGGAGCTGAGACCGGTCCCGGAAGGACCCGTGCGGGTGCGCCTGCGCACGTCCTCCGATACGGTCGTGCTCACATATCCGACGGATTCCGTCCGCGTGTCGGCGGACAGGGCGCGGCACCTGTTCAGGAAAGGA
>CACXFM010000209.1 GCA_902766955.1 uncultured Lachnospiraceae bacterium
GCATGGTTTCGTTAAAATGAAGTCGTGCACAGCCTGCCAGAGGCAGATTCCGTCAGGAATACTTTGCGGAGGTGTGCATTGAAACGAATCCATAGAGACAGAAAATTTGTTGTTGTACTGTTATGTTCAGTCCCTCTTTTCCTGATTCATGGCTGCGGAACCGCCTCTTACAGGGCATCCGCGGTATCCGAGGACTTCACGCGGGAAACTGAAGAGGAAGCTGCATCCGCAGTTCATGCCCTGATGAAGGACACGGAGGAAAAAAAGGCGGCGGACAGTTCCGTCACGGAGTCCTCCGGAGAACCCGCTTCGATCTGTGTCTATATCTGCGGCGCGGTCAGAAAACCCGGCGTGTATCACCTGCCGGAGTTTTCCAGAGTCTACGAGCTGATCGGGATGGCCGGCGGTCTGAGCGCGGAAGCGGATCCGGTCTTTCTGAATCAGGCGCAGATGCTGTCGGACGGAGAACAGATCACGGTTCTGACGAAGGAACAGACGGAAGGTCTGGGGCCATCGGGCGGGAACGCCGCGGCCCCGGGCGTCACCGGACAGACCGGACAGCAGACGGGCGGACGTATTAATATTAATACGGCGGACGCCGAAGAACTGCAGCAGCTGAACGGAATCGGCGCATCAAGGGCGCAGGACATCATTGCCTACCGCGAGAGCAGCGGCGGTTTTACCTGCATTGAAGACATCATGAAGGTCAGCGGAATCAAACATGCGCTGTTTGAGAAAATCAGGGATGACATCACAGTCGGTTAGGAGATAGAACATGCCGAAAAAAGTACTTGTTGTGGATGATGAGAAGCTGATTGTCAAGGGAATCAGATTCAGTCTGGAGCAGGAAGGATTTGAAGTGACCTGTGCATACGACGGCGAGGAAGCGCTGGAGTATGCGAAGGAGACGGAATACGATATGATCCTTCTGGACCTGATGCTGCCGAAACTGAGCGGACTGGAAGTTTGCCAGCAGATCCGCGGCTTTTCCAATGTGCCGATTATCATGCTGACGGCAAAGGGCGAGGACATGGACAAAATCCTCGGACTTGAGTACGGCGCCGACGACTATATTACAAAACCCTTCAATATACTCGAGGTCAAGGCGAGAATCAAGGCGATCTTAAGGCGCACCGCAAGACCTGAGAACGAGAAGGAGATTCCCCGCCAGATCGAGTCGGGCGGTCTCAGGATGGACTGCGAGGCCCGCAGAGTTTATGTAAACGGCAGGGAGATCAACCTGACCGCCAAGGAGTTCGACGTGCTCGAGCTGCTTGTCTTTAATCCGAATAAGGTCTACAGCAGGGAGAACCTTCTGAACATCGTGTGGGGCTATGAGTATCCGGGCGATGTCAGGACCGTTGACGTCCATATCCGCCGTCTCCGCGAGAAGATCGAAGCAAATCCGAGCGAGCCGAGGTATGTCCACACAAAGTGGGGCGTCGGCTACTATTTTCAGGCTGTCTGAGGAATCCCGCCTTACCGGGCGGCATCCGGCAGACCGCGGCTGAGATTTACCGGAAGGGGAGACTCCCCCTTCCGGCTGTGTTTTCCATTCCTTTAATTCCCGCACAGCCCCTTCATTTGTGATATGATGGACGGGTATCATACGGCATCTTGCCGTGCGGAGGTGAGAACAATTCCCACAGAAAAAAAGAAAAAACAGAATTATTTCCGAAGTCTCAGTTTTCGTTTCATGGTGATGCTGGTGCTGATCGGCATTATCCCGACGATTACAGTGGCCGCGGTGATTGTGCGCAGTTATCAGAACCGGGCCGTTCAGCTGAGAAGCAGCAACGTGAAAAACCAGTGTGATGTGCTGAGCAACATGATTCTGACGGAGGGTTTCCTTGAAAACCCGGACTCGAGACTGCTGGACGGTGAGCTGTCCCTGATTTCAAATGTCTACAACGGACGCCTTCTGATTGTGGATTCTACTTATCACGTCATAAAGGACTCGTTCGACCTGGATACCGGAAAGACTTCCGTCTCGACGGAGGTGATCACCTGTTTCCAGGAGGGCAAGGGCGCCATATATTACGATGACAAAAACGCCTACATCGAGATCACGTCGCCGATCATTGACAATACGGAGGCGCAACCCGTGACAAAGGGTGTGCTGGTCGCCTCCATCTCGACCAACGAGATCGTGCAGAACGTGCGCTTTATCGAAAACCAGACGATTTTCGCCGTCGTGGTGACCAGTGCGCTGGTCATGATTTTCGGCTTTATTCTGGCCCATATTCTCGTGAAACCGTTCCGGGATGTCACGAGAGCGATCGAGGACGTGACTGACGGAATCGAAGATGAGGCAATCTCGGTGCCTGATTATTCGGAGACCGAGCAGATCATCGATGCCTTTAATAATATGCTGTCCCGGGTCCGTGCGCTGGATAATTCCAGACAGGAATTCGTGTCAAATGTCTCGCACGAGCTGAAAACGCCTCTCACATCCATGAAAGTGCTGGCAGATTCCCTGAACGGCATGGAAAACGTGCCGAACGAACTGTACCAGGAATTTATGGCGGATATCACCCAGGAGATCGACAGGGAAAACAATATTATCACGAGTCTTCTGGCTATGGTTCGCCTGGACAAAAAAGCCGGCAGCATGAATTACGAGAAGCAGGAGATCGGGAGTCTGCTGGAGTCGATCATAAAAAGACTGAAGCCGATTGCCGACAAGCGGGGCATTACCGTGCGGATGAGGGAACATGATACGGTTGTGGCCGACATCGATACCATGAAGCTTTCTCTGGCCTTTTCCAATCTCATCGAGAATGCCATCAAGTACAACAAGGATGAGGGCTGGGTCAAGGTCTCGCTCAAGGCTGACCACAAGTATTTTTACGTCTATGTGGCGGACAGCGGGATGGGAATCCCCGAAGATCAGATTGACTATATCTTCGAGCGCTTCTACAGAGTGGATAAATCGCACTCCACCGCGATTGAAGGCACCGGTCTGGGGCTGGCGATCACAAAGAGCGCCATCAGTCTGCACAGGGGCGTCATTAAAGTAAACAGTAAAGAGGGAGAAGGCACGACGTTTATGGTGCGGATCCCGCTTGTCAAACAGGAGTGACGGCGATGAGAGAACATGTTCTGAACGGAAAAAAGGCCGCGGGGAGAGCGGCCGCCCTGCTGCTTGCAGCCGTTCTGATTCTGTCGGGTGTCTTCTGTGTGAGTGCGGCGGACAGCAGCAGTGTGCAGGAGGAGGAACAGGGAAAGAACATCACGATCTATTATCTGAATGAAGACGGAAACGGTCTCTATCCGCTGGAGATTTCGATGGCTGACGGCGATCTCCATGCCAGGCTGCAGACTTTGTTCCAGCAGCTTGCGGGGGTACCGGAGAAGACGCCGTGCCAGCCGCTGCTGCCTCCGGAAGTCATTATCCGGAGCTACAGTTTCAGCAGCGGTCTTCTGACGCTCGATTTCAGCAAAGAGTATCAGAAGCTGGAGAGCACGCGGGAGGTGCTGGCGAGGGCCGGGATTGTGAGGACCCTTGTGCAGCTCGATGAGATCGATCATATCCGGTTTACGATCGGAGGTAAGGATGCGGTCAACGGAGATGGGCTGAAGCTGGGGATTATGAATGCAGATTCCTTTGTGGAGGATGCGGGGAAAACCATCAATGCCATCCAGCATACACAGATCAATTTGTACTTTGCCAGCGAAAAAGGTGATTCCCTGAATCTGGAGTCCAGATCCATCTACTACAGTGCCAGCAAGCCGCTGGAGTGGGCGATTGTCGAGCGCATTATAGCGGGACCGCTTGTAGAGGGAAACTATCCGACGGTGCCGGCTACTCTGCAGATCATGGGCGTGACATGCGCAAACGGCGTCTGCTTCGTCAATTTGAACCAGACTTTTGAAGTCAACCAGCTGTCCGTGGATGAAAAAATCCCCATCTATTCAATTGTCAACTCAATCTGCGACAACTGCCCCGAAGTAAAGGAAGTGCAGTTCGCGATTGACGGAGATTCCAATGTCATATTCAGACAGAATATGGATCTCAGCAAAACATACAGAGCTGATATGACGCTCGTCAATATGTAACCGATACCGGCATCAAGGCTTTTCATCACGCGGGAGATGCACATGAGAAGACGTCCTCTGACGATCCTGTGCCTTCTCGTGACCGGTGTCCTGGCCGTGCTTCTCGCCGCCGGAGTTCCGCTTTATCCGGAGCCTTCCGGCAATGCGGAAGCACGCCTTTTTCTCAGTGTGCCGCGTTCCTGTCTTGTCAGCGGTGCCGTCACCGAGTCCGGGCTACGGGATTCCTATGCGTATTGCATCCTTTCTGATGCCGTTCTGAGGAACGGCGGCCGTTTTCTTCCCATTTCAAAAGTGAAAATTACATATCAGGAGATGATCCGCTATCCAGTCGGCACGGTTCTCACGGCACGCGGCGTATGCTCGCCTGTCCGGGGAACGGAGAATCCAGGGCAGTTTGACACGGGCCTGAGCGACCGGCTGAAGCGGATCGGCTTTGTCATGAGAAACCCGGATATCACCGTCCTCGAGAGAAATCTGAAAGTGATCCCGGAGTTCGCCGCATTCTGTTCCCGCTCATGGAGGGAACTGATCTGCAGGATCTGGCAGCCGGATGTCTCCGGGATCATGTGCGCCATGCTCACCGGTGACAAGACCGGTCTGGACGACCGGAGCCGGATCCTCTGGCAGACGGGCGGAGTGCTCCATATACTGGCTATATCGGGCATGCATCTGGGGTTTCTCGGGGCGGGGATTTACAGATTCCTGCGGAGACGGAGACTTCCCGTGAAGGCAGCGGCATATCTCTCGGGGGCGGTCATGATTTTCTATACGATCATGACGGGGACCTCCGTCTCGGCCGTGCGGGCTCTCTGCATGTTCCTGCTGATGACCGGCGCGGAGCTCGCCGGCAGGACTTATGATCCCCCGAGTGCGCTGTCCCTCTCCGCTCTGCTGATCCTCCTGGAGAATCCTTACTACCTGGAGTATGCGGGTTTCCAGCTGAGTTTCTGCGCCGTGCTGGCACTCATGTTCTTCCGGGAGCGGAGCAGGGCCGTACAGATGACCGGGATGTTTCTGATGATGCTTCCCTTTGTCCTCTGGCATTTTTATGAATTTCCGCTCTACGGACTGCTGGTCAATCTGATTTTTCTGCCTCTGGTGCCGCTTCTTCTCACAGCGGGGCTCGCGGGGTGTGCGGGAGGGGCACTGCTGGTCTTTACGGCGGGCCGCTTTCTGCCTGCCTCCGCCGCTGATCTGATTCTTTCCCTTCTCGGTCTGCCCGCTTCCTGCATCGTGAGACTGTATGATTTTGTTCTCACGCAGATTGCAAAACTGCCGTGCGCCGCCGCGATCTGCGGCCGGCCGGCGCTGCCTTTCCTTCTTCTCTACTTTGTGCTTTTCTCGCTCTGGTCTTTCCTTTTATGGAGATGGAAACTGTATATCCGGAGATACCTGCTCTTTCTCACGATTCCGTTCCTGATCTGGATTCTCTCCCTTCATCCTCGCCCGGGACTGCGGGTGACCGTGCAGTCGGTCGGACAGGGGGACAGTATCCTTCTGGAAGAGAAGGGCGGCTGCAATATTCTGATTGACGGGGGATCTTCTTCCGTACAGAATGTCGGGACCATGCGCATTCTGCCCTGTCTGAAATACAGGGGGATCCGGAAGCTCGACTATGTCTTTCTGACACATATGGATGAGGATCATATCAGCGGGATCAGAGAGATTCTCACAATGATTGCGGAGCACACATGCCCCTTGCGGGTCGGAGCCGTCGTATTTCCCGTTCTTTCGGAAAAGGATGAGACTTATGAGGCCATGACGGAGCTGGCGGACAGGGCGGGCGCAAGAGTCCTCTGCGGGAAAAAGGGCGACAGCCTTACCGCGGGAGACCTCTCCCTGACGGTATTCGGACCGGATCCCGCATGCGAGACGGATCCGCCCGATGCCAACGCCCAGTGCCTTGTGATCGGCATTGCCCGCGGAGATTTCGACGCCCTGTTTACCGGGGACGTGTGCGGGGAGGGAGAAGCGCAGCTGATCCGCAGCCTGAAAAAGAAGAGAAAGCATTATGAACTGCTGAAAGTGGCGCATCACGGATCAAAGTACTCGACGCCCTCAGACTTCCTGTCACTGATCCGGCCGGATATCAGCGTGATTTCCTGCGGGTGGGAGAATCGCTACGGCCATCCGCACGAAGTGCTTCTTTCGAGGCTGAAACAGTGCGGAACGGAAATCTTCAGAACGGATCTCGGCGGGGCCGTGACGGTCGAGGTGCGCGGAAGCACTTATTCGGTCCGTGAAATGCTTGCCGATGAGCGGGTCAGCCGGGCAGGTCAATACCTTCAAAGAGCTCCCCGATCTCAACCCTGAGGATTTTCGAGATTGCCAGAAGTTCGCTCACTTTGATATTGTAAGTGCCGCATTCGATCTGGGAGAAGATGCTCCTGGTAATCGTAATTCCGTACAGCTGCAGCCTCGCGACCATCTGTTCCTGCGTGAGATCATTCTGTGTCCGTATTCTCCGAATGTTGGCTCCGAGCGAGCGGTTTTTCCTGATTTTCTGTTCAACGTTCATGATATCCTTACTATTCTTATCTGGTTGAAGAGATGAAAGGGCTATCATTTTATGCTAAAGGAAAAAAAGAATTAAATTGCAACCTATAGATTGCAGACTATAAAATATAATTATTATGTTTTTAGTAGATGATTTGGCGTATGAAAGGGCTTGTAATTTCATCGAATCGTTTTACAATGCAATGTATAGATTGCAGACAAAGCTGCCTGCAGAAGCAGGCACGCAGTAAGCGCGCAAAGAGCCGCTTAAGCAGCTCTTTGTTCCGGGATAGAAATGGAAAGGCACAAAAGAGGATGAACGGAACAGGCGGACATGAGGCCATCAGAAAAGAACGTTATAAAGAAGCCGTGGAGGAGGCGCTGCTGAAATCCGGCTGTCCGCAGGAGGACGCCGATCTCATCATCATTTATTATCTGAGCCCGCTCCTCGAAAGCTTTCCTCCCGAACAGACGATGTCGGAGTCTCCCGCGGAAACGGCGGCTCTTCTGAAAAGGGTATATGACGTGGACAAAAGGGCCGGGGCTGCGCGGCCGTTCTCAAAAAAATGAGAAGTCAGCGGAGAGAGAACACAGGAGTCCAGATTACACTGGTCTTCGGAAGGCACACTGTGGTATACTGAATAGATCCACAAAGGACAACGGATTCCGGGATATCCGGATATGGGAAAGAAAGGCAGGGCATCTGATGAGGAGAACAGACGGGAAAAGGTATCTATGGAAGCCGCTGTTTCTGCTTTTTGTCATTCTTATGATGAGTGTATCGGTCCGGGCAGCGGTACCGACGAAGCAGATTCTTATCAAAAACCAGTATTTCACGATGACGATAAACACTTCGCAGAAAGTCACATGGTCGACGTCCGTGAAGTCGGTCGCCCGCATCACGAAAATCGGAGGCGCCAACAGCCGGTCATGCCAGATCAGGGCCGTCGGCGGAGGACATTCGATCATTACCGCGAAATGGGGAAAGAATGTCAAGAAGTGGGATATCGGCGTACAGTGCCCCAAGCTGTCGGCGGCAAAGGTTTCGCTGAAAAAGGGACAGAGCGCGAAGGTTGTCCTCAAAGGAACAAACCAGCCCGTGACCTGGTCCGTAAGTGACAAATCAGTTGCCACGGTAGCAAAAGCCGGCAGTGTCACCGGCAAGATTACCGCCAAGGGCCCGGGAACGGCATATGTATATGCAAAAGTGAAAGGCGTCTCCTTTAAGTGTACAGTGAACGTCACGCTCAATAAGAATCTCACGGTGTCGCCGACGTCTCTCGTGCTGAAGAACAAAAAGGGACAGGTCACAATCACCTATACCGGCAGCGGCGGAATTGATTATATGAATTATAATCCGGATGTTGCGGACTGTCGGCTCGGCAGCTGGTCGGGCAGAACGATTCCCATGTATTTCACGGGCTACCAGAAAGGAAAGCATGCGAAGATTGTCATTTCCGGCGGCGGCGAGAGCTATACGCTGTGGGTGAGAGTCGAGTAAGAAGGCTGATACAGACATACGGAAGACTGACGTCCGGGTTTTGTGCCCGGACGTCTTTTCAAACATATGATTCGCGGCAGTGGAGGCAGAATGATAAAAACAGTAATATTTGATCTGGACGGGACTTTTTATGACTATACCGGTGCGGATGCGCGGGCCGGCCGCGCGGTGGAGAAGTATGCGTTGGAACACTTCGGCATGCAGCCGGAAGAGTACCGGAGCTCGATGAAGGAACAGCTTGCCCTGACGGCGCGCAGGCTGGGGCCGGTCGCGGCCACCCACAACAGGCTTGTGAGAATGCAGAATGTGCTGGAGAAGCATCACCTTCCGGTTTACCCGCACACGATCTGTATGGCGGAGCTGTACTGGAGCGTATTCCTGAAAGACATTGAACTGTTTCCGGGGGCGGAGGATCTCCTGAAAGCCCTGAAAAGAGCCGGGATCCGCATCGGAATCGGCACCAATATGACGGCCTACGTGCAGCATCTGAAGCTCAGGAAGCTGGCCATCGGCCCGTACATGGATTTTGTCGTGACGAGTGAAGACGCCGGCATAGAGAAGCCGGAAAGAGGATTTTTCGAATACTGTCTGACGAAAGCGGAGTGTCTGCCGGAAGAGTGCCTTTTTGTGGGCGACAGTTATGATTATGATGTCAGGGCTCCCAGGGAATGCGGCATGCATGCCGTGCTCTACGGAGGAGACGGAATACGGTATCCGGACTGTCTGAAAGAAGACGGACGGATCGTGATGGGGGACGTGGAAATTGGCGGCTAAATCGACTGATGAAAAAACAAATGTAATGCGGCTTCTGGAACAGAAGAAGATTCCGTATCAGAAACATGTCTATACGCATATTCCCTCCACAAACGGACGGGAGATCGCCGGAATACTGGGCCAGGATCCGGACAGGGTGTTCAAGACCCTCGTGACACAGGGAAAAAGCGGGAATTATTATGTGTTTGTCATACCTGTCTGCGAGGAGCTGAATCTGAAAAAGGCTGCCAAGGCCGTGTCCGAGAAAGCAATTTCCATGATTCCGCAGAAGCAGCTTCTGCCGCTCACCGGCTATATTCACGGCGGCTGTTCACCGATCGGGATGAAGAAACTCTTTCCGACCATCCTGCATGAGACGGCCCTTCTGTATGATACGATCTGTTTCTCCGGGGGCAAGATCGGCTATCAGGTGGAAGTCGCTCCGGATCAGCTGATCGGGATGATCGGTGCGGACAGCGCCGATGTGTGCGATTAAAAGAATCGATTCAGGTTCTGGCAGATTCTATCCGTCTTTCATCAATTCCGTTGACCTTCCCGCCGTTTGTGTTATGATTCATGTCACCGCATGAGGGGGATTTCCTTAAGACCTGCCTGGGGCTTACGGAAACATGCGCGAAAGGCCGCATGTGAAACAGGCCGCTGTTTTTGGAACAGCGGCTCCTCTTTGAAAGAGTCGGAGGACATGAAATGACAAAAAGAACTGTTTCGGTTCTGACCGCTGTCCTGATGCTGATTATGAGTGCATTTCCGGTCGGGGCCGGTGCCATCATCCGCAAGCCCTATGCGCGCAGTGCAAATGCTTCCGTGCATTACAAGGGCAGTACCACTTATTACAATACAAATTCTCAGACGTGGAAGAAGATGAAGAGCTCCTTCCTCTATTCCTGCAAAGGAAAGCTGGACACGAAGTACTACCGTCCGGTGATCTATCTCTGTGATGCATGGCTTTCCAATAACGGCCAGAACCTGGGCGTCCACCTGGGCAGGTCAAAAAGCATCAGCGTCTCCAAGGCCGTGCAGTCGTCCCTCGGCATCCGGAACCCGAATGTCGATCTTGCAACCAGCGTATCCAGATCCTATTCCAAAACCATATCCACTTCCTATTCGACAGATTATACCTTCGTAATGAAAAACTACAGCAGGCGCCATCGCTATAAGCCTGCCTATTTCGGCAACATCTATAAATACTGCGTCCTGAAGTCAAACCGGCTTCTCAAACGGACGTCGGCTCTCTTCAGCTATACCTATAAAGAGAGTGACGGACTGGATCTGAGGCTTGCCTGGAAATAAGCACGCATAATAAGCCGGCAGCTCCGACAACCGGGAGCTGCCGGCCCTTAGGGGAAAACAGGAGGGACCGGATGAAAAAAGGAGCAGTGCTTGCCGGAGTCTGTCTCCCGGCTCTGATTCTTCTCGCGGGATGCAGAGGGAAAAACAATCTGCGGATTGCCGGAGGAGGGATGGTCAAAAACGCGGCGCTTGTGACGGAAAACACGGAATCCGCTCTTGCCGTGGAGCTCCCCCTGATCACAGACAGGGAGCTGCGGGACGTGGAGGTGACGGACACGCATCTGTCCGGAGAGGGAGCTCTCCGCTTTGATTATAAGGGGATGACGGAAGGCGGCCGCTATAAAGGGTACTATTACTATTTTATGCATTTTTCCGCGCTGGTCTCCCGGGAGGAGAAGACAGACCTCAAGGTCGAATCCATCGATCTGCTGGCAGACGGGGAGAGCGTGAAGTACCGCCCGGATACGCTGACCTTCATGAACTCCGAAGCGTACTTCGGGGAGGAAGTCTGTGCGGTGGGGGATGCGCTGCTCTACGAAGAGGCCCCCGTCCTGCTCAAGGGAACCATACCGGATGATCCGGATCATCCCGATTATTTCAGCCTGGAGGTCAACCGGGACTGCACGCTCAGGGAGTTTTGTTCAATCGGAATTCTGGATCTTGTGAATGTGGAGATTCAGGTGAACGGGGTCCCGCAGCCGCTGGATGATTCCGGAATCAGCCTTCATGAGGGGGATGATGTGGCCGTCTTTTATAACCTGGCGTACACCGGGGGAAGCGGACCTGACACGATGGTGAAAACTTCCTGGTATATGCGCTACGAGGAGAAAGACGGCAGAGTGTTTGTCCTGGAAGAGCCGCAGGGATTTATGGTCTTTAATGTAAAGGATGACAGTTTCGTCAAAGCCTATATTGACCGGCTGAAAGAGCCGGAGCCGGCAGCATGAGGGCATTGAGGATGTCTCTTTCGGGAGTGAAAAGCATCAAGCGGAAATTCGGGAAAGCGCTCCTTCTGCCGCTTCTGATTCTTCCGGCCCTGCCCGGGCTTCTGATCAATCCGTACAGGCTGCACCTGTATCCGAATGAAGCGGCTGCCGCACCGGAGTGCGTTGATCCCGGCGAGTGCTCGGAAGCGGTCAGAAGAGATATCGAGGAGACGGTTTCCTGCTCTGTCACCATCCCGGAGACATGCTGCAGGGTGAAAACGATCGGTCTGGATTCCGCCCGCACGGATCTGCTTAAAGTCGGAGCGGTCCTTTCTCCGGGCTGTGCGGCAGGCAGCAGGCGGGGCGAGACTTACCGCATCCGGGAGAAAAGCCGCGTCATCGGTCTGGATCAGACGGGAAACGGCTATGAGCTGTCTCTGCTCGGGGAACAGGAGATCAGAATTGCGGCGGAGTTCCCGGAGCAGTATCTCAACAGGATCGGGCCCGGCAGTGAAATAAAGGCATATGCGTACGGAACCGAGCTGCAGGCGGAGCTGATTTCGTCGGGCAGGAAGGTGGAGGACGGCACCTTCCTGGCAGACATACGGCTTGCCGATCCCGGTCTTTTGTGCCGGGCGGGGACGGCGGTTCAGGTATCCGTCGTCACGGAACGGAAAGAGGACGTCCTGTGCGTCCCTCTGGACTGTCTCTATACGGACAGAGAGGGCGGGCATTATGTGCTCCGCAGAGTTGAGGATAATTATGAGAGGGTTCCCGTGCGGTGCGGAATCCGGGACCGGGAATACTGCGAGATCTGCGGGGGTCTTGAGGAACATGATGTGATCTTCGGAATGGCGGATTATGCGGACGGATGATGATAGAGACGGAAAATCTGACGAAACGGTACGGCGAAAGGACTGTGTTCCGGGACCTGAATCTGCATTTTCAGCGTGGGAACATATATATGATCACAGGGCCTTCGGGCGGGGGAAAAAGTTCGCTTCTCAATATTCTGGGCCTTCTGGATGACCGCTTTGACGGCGTCTGCACGTTTTGCGGCCGGGATGTGAAGCAGATGACGGACCGCGAAAAAAGCCGGATCAGGGGAGGACAGATCGGTTATATCTTTCAGAATTTCAACCTGATCGAAGAACTGAGCATCCTTGACAATCTGATGCTGCCGTGGCTGTATTCGGACCGGAAGGATTACACGTTCTTCCGGGAGAGAGCTGCCGGTCTGGCGGCGCAGTTCGGCATCCGGGATATTGAGACGGCGAAAGCCCGCACGCTGTCCGGAGGCGGCCAGCAGAGGATTGCGGCAGCGAGGGCGCTTCTCGCGGATCCGCCCGTCATACTGGCCGATGAACCGACCGGCAATCTGGATTCCGCAAATGCGGGGATTGTGATGGACTGTCTGTACAGACAGAAGCAGCGCAACCGCCTGGTCATTGTGGTGACCCATGACGATCGTCTGCTGCCGCTGGCGGACGCAGTGACGGAACTGCATGGAGAGCCGCAGGAAGAGAACGGGAGTCTGACAAACATGTTATGAGAAACATTCTGTACATAACCGGCCAGTACATCTCCATCCTGACTGCTAACAGGAAAAATCTTGCGCTGGCACTTGCGGGCATTACTCTGAGCCTTCTTCTTGCCGCGGCGGGAGAGGAGGCGGGATACGTGGTCACGGAGCGGCAGAGTGAGGAACTCGCCTCGTTTCCCGCGGACTCCTGTATCGTGGCGGGCAGCCGCGCCTTCAGCATCGGCGCCGCAGTCAGCAGCGATGCGGGGGCCAAAACCGGATACACATATTGCAGGTATGGCAGCACAACGGTCAGAATGCGGAACAGCGGTCGGTCACGCACACTGTACTGCAATCTCTTTCCGGCCGGAATCGTTTCGGAAGGGACAGAACCGGTTCTGGCAGGAGAGAGCGGGCAGGCGTGTGAGCGGTTAAGACTTCTCCACGGATCGTATTTTACGCCCGGACAGGTGAGCGGAAAGGAACCGGTCTGCATACTGGAGAAGAGCACCGCGGAGATTCTGTTCGGCAGGGAAGATCCTGTCGGAGAGGTCCTGCATTTTATGGCGGGAGGCAGAAGCTGTACATTGAACGTGACAGGAGTGATCTGTGATCTCGCGTCTTCTGCGGAAAAGAACGCGGAACTGAATGCAGGTCTTGTGAGGGAACGGTTTATTCCCGGCGGGGACATCAGCACCGACAGATATCTTCTGACGCCTCTTGACTGGTTTGACGCGGTGTTTGGGGAGAGCGGCAGGGAGATGAAGACCATATGCACGTTTTCTGCCGGACCGGAAGGCCGGGAGGCTTTTTTCCGGGAACTCAGGCGCATCTTCGGGGACAGAAACGGCTGCAGTGTCTTCGCATATGAGGATCTGTGCCTGAATGCGGAAGAGAATGTGGAGAGAGTCAGGAGCCTCCTGGTCCTGTTCCGGATGCTTCTGTCTGTCCTGTCCGGTCTCATGATGATGAATACAATGGAGTTCTATATCAGGGGCCGCGCCCGTGAGATCGGGATCAGGAGGGCTCTCGGTGCTGAAAAAAAGCATATCTGCAGGGAGTTTCTGATACAGGGATCGCTGCTCACGCTCATATCTGCGGGGATTTCCGCAGGGATTCTGTCCGCAGCGGTTCTCTATATCCGATCGCTGGGCCTCCTTTTCCCGGCGGCGGCATCCGTTCCCCGCATTCATCCGGCAACGATCGCCGCGATGACGGCAGAGGCTCTGTGCGGCGGCTGTCTGTTTTCGCTGCTGCCCGCCATGCGTGCGGCGGACGCCTCGCCCGCCCGGGCGATGGGCAGAAGAACCTGAATCCGGTGCGTGCATGGCTCTTCATGTAAAAGGGACGGCGTTGCAAGTGTTCCCAAGCTGCGGTATACTTGTTGGGTGCTGACAGGCAGGGATGAGAGCCGGGGACGGCTGCGCATCCGGAACGGTCCGCAAATCAGAAAACAGGCAGAGAAGATATATTAATGGAAAAAAAGCAGAGGGTTGTCATCATCGGAGCGAATGAGTTTCAGCTTCCGCTGATCCGCAAGGCCTCCGAGCGGGGGTTTGAGACCCACGTCTTTGCGTGGGAGAAGGGTGCCGTCGGAAAGGAGGAGGCTGACTATTTTTATCCGGTCAGCATAACCGAGAAAGAGACCATCCTTGAATACTGCAGAAGGATAAAGCCGGAGGCGGCTGCGACAATCGGCTCCGATCTCGCAGAAGTTACCGTCAATTACCTCACAAATCATCTTGGCCTTCCCGGGAATCCTCCCGAGACGGCTGTTTTTGCTGTCAATAAATATATCATGCGGAAGAAACTCCGCGAAGCCGGGCTGTATACGCCCCGCTTCATAGAAGCAGGCTCTTTTGCCGAGGCGGAAGAAAAGGGACTGGGAAGTTTTCCGCTTCCTTTTATTATTAAACCTGTCGACCGGTCGGGAAGCAGGGGCATCAACAGGATCGATGACTACGGGCAGGCAGAAGCAGCCTTCCGGGAGGCCTGCGGACATTCCTTCGAAAAAAAGGCGATTGCCGAAGAATATATGGAGGGAGCGGAGTACAGCTGTGAGGGGATTTCTTCGGAAGGCCGCCACTATCTGTTGCAGGTCACGAAGAAGTATACGACGGGCAGCCCTCATTTTATCGAGACCGCCCACATTGAACCCTGCGGCCTTTCCGGTGAGATGCTTGAAAAGGTGCGGGAGACGGTCTTCCGGGTGCTGGATGCGCTGCATATCCGAAACGGGGCGTCCCATACTGAACTTCGGATTTCCGGAGACGGGGAGATCCGCCTGATTGAGACCGGTGCGCGGATGGGCGGTGACTGTATCGGCTCGGATCTTGTGCCGCTGACGACCGGATACGATTATGTCGGCATGGTGCTGGATACGGCTTTCGGCAGAATGCCGGATTTTACCGTCAGTCCCCACAGGGCAGCGGCCGGCATCCGGTTTATTATGAACCGCCGGGATCTGGAATATTTTGAAAGTTTACAGAAGAAAGCACCGGAAGCCATTGTCAGAAGTTTTATCGAAGAGCGGGATCTGTCGGCAGTCCCCGGCGACAGCGGGTCCAGACACGGATTTTTCCTGATCGCCGGCGATGACACCGAAGAAGTCCGGCGGATGATTGAGAACAGCGGGATATGAGAAAGGAGCAATGAGAAGCTTATGTACCAGCCTGAAGAAGGAAGCCTCGAAGAACTGTTTGCGCGCCTGCATGCGGATCTGATTCCTTATTACAGATCATGGGCCCATGACTGCCCGATGATTGTGACGCATGAGAGAGACCGCGAGCTTATGGAGATTCAGAGGGTTCTCTATAAATGCTGCAGCTTTTATGCGGAGCATTACAGGGATTATCTTGACGTGATCCCCTACGATGACAGGATACTCGAAATCCTGGATTATGTCTCTCCCAGGCCGTTTGCGGCCGGAACGTTCCGCCCGGATTATCTGATCCTGGATGACGGAACGATCCGCCTGTGCGAGATTACGTCCCGTTTTTTCGGCAACGGATATTTTCTTTCATATTTTATGGAGCACGCCGGAAGAGTCTTTGCGGATGAGGCGGGCATCACCGACGGGGTCTCCTATTTTGAGGATTTCCTGAAATATATGGCAGGGATGCCGGCGGGCAGAAAGAAACTCTGTGTCCTGAAGAGTGCCGACAAGTCTGATTCCATCAGGCTGTATGTCCCCTTCTATGAAGCGCTCGGGATGAAGACGGTGATTCTGGAAGCGGAGGACGTGGAGGCGTCTCTCTCCGAACTGGAAGGCAGCATGGTCGTGAGCGCCCTGAACCAGAAAGATCTGCTGTCCTTTTCGGCGGATACGCTGAAAGCGCTGGCGGACAGCGGCATGAGAAATGATTTCAGGACCATCTTCCTTCTGCATGACAAACGGTTTTTCAGGCTCTTCTTTGAGGATTCTTTCACGGATCGCTGCCTGAGCCCTGAAGAAACGGCGTTTCTCAGGGCACATACCGTGGAGACATGGCTGCCGGGGAGAAACGGGGAGATCTGGGAAGACGCCAGAAAACACAGAGAAAACTATATTCTGAAGCACCATTGCCTGGGAAAAAGTGAGAAAGTCTATGCGGGCTGCCTCACGGATCCTGAGGAATGGGAGCAGCTCTTCACCTCCGGGGATATAAATGAAATGATCCTCCAGCCCTTTATGAGCCAGAGGATCTTCCCCGTCATCTGGAAGGAGACGAGGCTGGATGATTATATCTGCGGCACCATTCTGTGCGTGGACGACCGGTATTTCGGCACCGGACTGTTCCGGACATCCACAAGGCCGGTGATTAATCAGACGGATGCGCACAAGGCCGCACCCGTGATCACGGATCAGCTGGATAAGTTTCCCGCGTACCATCTTCTCTGATAACGAGCCGGATCCGGAAGGGCGGCGGGTCGCTTTGCTTCATCGGGATCCGGTAGAGAACCGTCAGTTCTGCCGTGCGCTTTACGAGCTTGCGCAGCGTATAGCCGGATTTTCCGTGGGCGCGCTCTCTGTGAGGAACCGGAACTCCCAGGGCTTTATAACCCTTCTGAAAGAGGCGGCCGCCGATAAAAGGATGGCGGCAGCGGTAGGTTTTCATCTCGGCGAGAGCAGCCGGGCTGAGTGCAAAAAAGCTGGTGATTCGAAGTCCCGGAGGCTTCTTTGTGAAAGCGAGCATGAGCAGTCCGGCCATCCGGCTGCCGACTCTGCGGAAGAAGGATTCCCGCGTCTCCGGAAACTGGGCATAGACGATATCGTAACCCTTTCTGATGCCGCTCAGAAGCGGAAAGATTCCGCGGGGATCGTGCTGCCCGTCATCATCCATAAAGACGGTAATCCCGTCGCTGATGAACCCGAATGCCGCCATTTTGGCCTGTGCCTGGCCGGCATTCCGTGCCAGGTCGATTCCCGTGACCTGTCCGGGGTACTTCTCGCATAATCTGCTGATCACCTGAAAAGTTCCGTCCGGAGAACAGTCATTAATGAGAATGAAATGCATCCTGAGATCAGGATGCATTTTTGTAACGGCAATTATTTCATCTGCGGTTTTCTCCAGATACGCTTCGGAGTGGTAGCAGGGAATCACGACTGTGACGCCGGTGCTCACGGGGTTTCCTTGCTCCAGAGTCTGGACTGATAGCCGAGGCACTGGAATCCGTTGTGGTTGAGGATCGGGATCATATCTGGTGAGATTCCGAGCTGTTTGCGGACCCAGTAGCAGATACTTGTGGACATACCAAGCGTCTCCGTGTATTTCATCATCTTCTGGATATTTCCGATGCTGAGCGCTCTGTCCGGAGCGGTCCTGCCGCGCTGTTTTTTGTGATCTGCGTTAGACGGCATGATGTAGTCTTCATACAGTTCTCTCTCGAGATTCTTATCAAAATGTCCGAGCCACTGTCCGAGCATGGCCAGATTTTCCATGCAGGCGGTCAGGAATTCGGGCTTATAATTGATGATGCCCGCTTCGTGGAGCTGGTCGAAGAACTCCTTAATATGCTCGTCCGTCAGGTAGGGCGTGAAAATAGGCTGTACCAGTGCGGAGTTCGCGGGAATGCCGATCTCCTGGCACATTTTGACGGCCTTCAGTCTCTCTTCGATCGGAGCGGCATACGGCTCGAGCAGGTTGCGGAACTCGGTCGGCATGATCGAGACGCTGGTATTGTACTGCATTTTGCCCTTCAGCTGTTTGAAGAGGTCAAGGATGGTCTCTCCTTCATATTCACAGAGCAGATGCTTTGCGCCGGCCTTTGAGGCGACGAAAAGACGCGCGTTCGAATCCGGATATTCTTCGAAATGGCGGATAAACTCCTTCAGGATTTTGTGCGCGATTCCCGTCCGGAGAGTCGGCTCCTGCAGCGCCTCTGTTTTCGGCGAGAAGTAATAATAATGGTTCCAGTTTTTGCCGACGCTCACTTCCACGATCTGCCGCTCGATGTCTTTCTTGCGGGAGGGATCTGTTTCGATTGCCTTCGCCAGTTCCTGCAGAAGCTGGTTCTTGTGATCGATTTCTTCCTTTGTAATGACGGGCTGGACTTCGCCGTTCATTTCTTTGAGCAGCTTGCGGATATACAGGTGATAGTTCCCGTATGCGACAAGATTCTGTTCGTGAACACCATCCGTCACAAGGCAGTACTGACATCCCACATTGCATCCCTGAACCGGGTTCACTTCGAAGGTAAGGGTCGGGCAGCGGCCGGTATAGTTATGAATCACGGTCTCGACTTTTTCGGGATCGATATCTTCGATTGTGAGATGAGAGACCGGAATAACCGTATGATTTTCCAGACGCTTCATGAACAGTTTCGATCCTTCCTCGAGCTTGGCAAGGGTCTCTTCGGAAGGCTCTACCGTAACACCCAGCTCTTTCAGGTATTCCCTGTTTACGATCCTGGGAGTAAACCCGTCTAACGAGTAGACATCGGTATCGTGCTGGTAAAAGTTTTCATAGGTCATCTGTTCCATGTCGAAATTCCTCCGATTAAATAAAAAAGCGATTTTACGCTGTTCATAACAGTATAACACGACTATCTGAAAATGGCAAAAAAAGAGTAGTTTTTCTCTCTTGACTTATCACCCGCGGTATCATAAAATACTATCTGTGTGTTCCGCCCATGCCTCAAATTCGTGTCTCTATGGCTAAAGACGGAGCCGGAGAGCATAGTATGTGATTATTCATGGAGGTTAGAGTTTTGGCTAACATTAAGTCTGCTAAGAAGAGAATTCTTACAAACGCAAAGAGGGCTGCACGTAACAAAGCTGCAAGATCTGCCGTCAGAACATCCGTCAAGAAGGTTGACGCCGCAATCGCCGCCGGCGACAAGAGCGCCGCACAGGAAGCTCTTAAGAATCTTCAGGGTGTCATGGGCAGAGCGACTGCCAAGGGCATCTACAAGAAGAACACAAATGCGAGAAAGATTTCCCGTATGGCTACAGCCGTTAATAAGATGGACTGATCTCACGCAGTTTGGTCCGAAGCATATTTGAGAACTTGAAGAGGACAGCCGGGTGGCTGTCCTTTTTTATCTCATAAGAAACTGCTTTGCATTTTTTTTCAGTCAGGTCCGATGAGGAGACGATGAAAGCGGCCGGAGAGCCGGAAGGGAGAGATAAGATGGAACTGCTTGACGCGATGAAAAAAAGACGCAGTGTGCGGAGCTACTCGGAGGAAAGGATTCCGGATGACGTGCTGAAAACAATTCTGGAGGCCGGTCTTTACGCGCCGACAAGCCAGAACAGAAAGCCGTGCGAGTTCTATGTGGTGAGAGACAGGGAAACCCTGCAAAAGCTGGCTGCGGTCAAAAAGGCCGGTGCGGGAATGCTGGCCGTCTGTGACACCGCCGTGGCTGTTTTTGCCGACAGTGAACTCGCCGATACCTGGATTGAGGATGCGTCGGTGGCGCTTACCTATATGCACCTGATGGCTGCGGGACTGAATGTCGGCAGCTGCTGGTGCCAGCTGCATCTCAGGGCCGATGCGGAAGGAGCCGATGCGGAAGAGGCGGCCAGGAGAATTTTCTCCGTGCCGGAGCGCTTCAGGATCGTCGGTATTCTTGCGCTGGGCATGCCGCTTAAAGAGACGAAGCCGAGAACGCTTTCGGACAGGGACTACGCCAGGATCCACAATGTGGAGCCGGCAAAACCGCAGGAGTAATGCGGCCGTGACTTTTAGATGTTTTTCTTGTGAACATGGCCGCCATGCTTTAAAATTATTATTAAATATTTATTACACAGATCTGACAGACAAGGAGGTGCCGCCGTGAGTGAGCTGCTGCGCGTAGATCACATCAGCAAGCGATTTGGAGATTTCTATGCTAATAAAAATATTGATCTGACCATAGAGAGCGGGGAGATTCATACGCTCCTCGGAGAGAACGGCGCCGGAAAATCCACTTTGATGAACATCCTGATCGGATTATATCAGCCGACGGAGGGCAGAATCTTCCTCAGGGGAAAAGAAGTCCGGATTGAATCTCCCAGTCAGGCCGTGAGCCTGGGGATCGGTATGGTACATCAGCACTTTATGCTCGTCGACGCCATGACCGTGTTCGAGAATATCATTCTCGGTGACCGCAAGGCAAAAGGACTGTTTATTGACAGGGATGCGAGACGCAGGGAAATCGAGGAACTCGCGGCCAGATACGGATTCCATGTCCAGCTTGACCGCCTGATTACGGAGATCTCGGTCGGTGAGCAGCAGAGAGTGGAGATCCTGAAGGCGCTCTACAGAGGCGCGGAACTGCTGATTCTGGACGAGCCCACCGCCGCTCTGACGGATATCGAGGTGGAGGGCCTCTTTGACGTCATGGAGAAGCTGAAGGCGGAGGGAAAGAGCATTATCTTCATCAGCCACAAAATGCGTGAGGTTCTCCATATTTCGGACCGGATTACCATTCTTCGAGCGGGCGAAACCGTGACGACGGTAGGCCGGGGAGAAATGGACGGACAGGGCCTCGCCAATCTGATGATCGGCAGAGAACTGTCTGAATCCCACTATGAAAAGAAGGAACCCGACGGGAAGACGGTCGCGGTGATGGATCACGTCTCCTATCACAGACAGTCTAAGCATAATGGTCTTTCGGATATAAACATGACCATTCATGCGGGTGAAATTGTCGGGATTGCCGGTGTGGACGGCAACGGTCAGACACAGCTCGCGCAGGTGATCACTGGTGTCATCTCTCCGGAAGAAGGGGCGATGAATCTCAAGGATACAAAGGTGGCGGCGTTTGATCCGCTGGAATTCATCAGAAACGGCACGGCCCACGTCCCGGAAGACAGGAATCTGCAGGGCCTCGTGAGCGACATGAGCATCGCCGACAATATCGTTCTGAAGCGGACGGAGTCGGAGCAGTTCAGCAGCGGAAACGGGCTCTTCCTGAAGAAGAACGTGATTTCCTCATATGCGGAGGAGATGGCGCAGAAGTATGATATCCGGTGCAGATCCGTCGACCAGGACGTGAGAAGCCTGTCCGGCGGCAATCAGCAGAAGGTGATCCTGGCCCGGGAGCTTGAGTCCATGCCTGACCTTCTGGTTGTCGCCCATCCGACGAGAGGTCTGGATATCGGGGCGACGCGTTTCGTACGCGACCAGATGGTCGCAGCCAGAGACCGCGGCGTCGGCGTTCTTCTGATCAGCGCCGATTTTGATGAGATTCTGGAACTGTCGGACCGGATCCTGGTCCTCTTCGAGGGTCAGATCATGGGGGAATATTCCGGCAAAAACCCGCCGATTGAAGAGATTTCGATGGCGATGACAGGCAAGTGAGAGGGGGAATGACAAAATGAAAAAAGGAAAACAGTCACTTGCCGGGGTCATCGTGCCGGTGCTGTCGATTCTGCTGGCACTTCTCATCGGCGCTATCATTATGCTCTGTCTGGGGGCAAATCCGGGTCTGGCCATGAAAAGTCTGGCAATCGGGGCCTTCGGCTCAAAACCCAACATCGGGACGACGCTGGCAAAGGCCACACCGCTGATTTTCACCAGTCTCTGTGCCTGCTTCGCCTATAAATGCGGCGTTTTCAATCTCGGCGGCGAAGGACAGTTTATCATGGGCTCCATTGCCGCGATCTACGTGACGCTGGTGACGGGAATCACCGGTGTGCCTGCCATGATTCTGGCTCTTCTTGCCGGAGCCGTCGCCGGCGGGTTCTGGGGATTCCTCCCGGGCATTCTGAAAATCACCCGCGGACAGAACGAGATGATTATCTCCATCATGTTCAACTATATCGCGACGCTTCTGATGGGCGTCGTCTACACAAACTGGCTGAGAGACGGAAGTGTGCCGCAGACAGCCTCCGTGCCGAAGGAGAGCCAGCTGCCGCGTGTCATAACCGGTATGCGTTTCACCTGGGGATTTGTGATCGCCGTGATCTTAGGCTTTATCATCTATTATTTACTCTACCGGACTTCGGCGGGCTTCAAAATCCGCGCCGTCGGCATCAATTCCACCGCAGCGCGTTTCAACGGTTTCCCGGTGAGGAAATACATGCTCTTAAGCTTTATCGTATCCGGTGCGATTGCCGGCCTCGGCGGTTCCGTGGAACTCCTGGGAACGCAGTTCCGCCTGATTAACGGCTTTGCCTCGGGATATGGATTTGACGGCGTCGCCATGGCACTGATCGGACAGCTCAATCCGGTCGCGACGATTTTTGTGGCCCTGTTCTTCGCGGCTCTCCGCGCGGGTGCCACGACCATGCAGGCGGCGACCGGCGTGCCGACCAGTGTGTCGGATATTATCCAGGCACTTGTGATCGTGTTTACGGTGGCCGGCATGGCGCTTTCGAAGCTGCCGGAATTTACGGCCTTCCTGCAGAGAAGGGCACACCGGAGGGAAAAGGAGGTGACGGGAGCATGAGTTTTGTTTCCAATCTGATTCTGGCAACAGTCCGCATGGCGATTCCGCTTCTTTTTATCGCTCTCGGGGAACTGTACTCAGAGCGCGCGGGGATGGTGAACATCGGACTTGAAGGTCTGGCCGCAATCGGTTCTCTGGTGGGATTCCTGATCTGTTTCATCACGGGCAGTACCTGGCTCGGTATTCTCTGCGGGGCCCTCGTGGGTGTGGCCGTGAATATGATTTATGCATTCGCGACCATACAGCTGTGCGCCAATCACACGGTCTACGGCATGGCGATGAATATTTTTGCGCCGGCCCTGGCGTCCTTTATTTACCGCGTGTATTTCGGAAAGGGAAGCGACCTGTCCCAGATCACCCTGATGAAAGGCATCGGAATTCCGGTTCTGAAGGACATCCCGTTTATAGGACCCTTACTCTTTAATCAGACGCCGATGGTCTATCTGGCCATTCTTCTCGTGATTTTCACGTCGGTTTTTTTCAGCAAGATGCGTTCGGGTCTCAATTACCGTGCGGTTGGCGAGAACCCGAAGGCGGCGGCGACGCTCGGCATCAATGTCATCGGGACAAAATATCTGTCCTGCGTGCTCTGCGGTGCGCTGGCGGGGATCGGCGGCGCTTACCTGACGACCTGCTATTCCAATACATATACGGAAGGAAATATCGCCGGCAGAGGCTTTATTGCACTGGCTGCCGTGATTTTCGGCCGGTGGAGTGCCGGCGGCATTCTGATCGCATGCCTGTTTTTCGGATTCTGCGACGCGCTTCAGATCCGTCTGCAGGTGGCAAGTATCGGCATCCCGTATCAGTTCTTCCAGATGATTCCTTATATCGCCACGGTGCTGGCGCTGTCGCTGATCGGCGGGAAAAAGCTGGGACCGAAAGCGGCGGGCAAGCCGTATAAGAAGGAAGAGCGCTGAGCTTTTCTTTACGGATATCAGGGATACGGACAACGTGCATCTGCCGGGAAACCGGCTGGTAATACAACATCAAAGGAGGTAAAAGAATGAAGAAATGGTTATCTTTGGGACTGGTCTGTGCTATGTGTGCATCACTTGTTTCACCGGTTTATGCCGATGACGCCAAGGATTACAAGGTTGCCATGATCTGCGATTCCAGCATCAACGACGGCGGCTGGGGCGCAGCCTGCTACAACGCGATGGTCGCAGCCTGCGAGAAAAACGGCTGGACGTATGAAGTGACAGACGGTATCGGACAGGATGAATATTATGATTCGATCGCTGCTTTCTGTGCACTCGGATACGATATGATTTACGCGCCGGGCAACCAGTACACGGATGCCGTGCTGCAGGCGGCGGAAGAATATCCGGACATCGCTTTCGCACTTCTGAACGGCGGTGAAGGCACACCGGCGGAAGCTGTTAACGGCAACGTCACGTCTCTTCTTCCCAACGCGCAGCAGATCGGCTGGATCGCGGGCGCTCTTGCCGGCCTTATGACGGAGAGCGGCACCATCGCGTTTATCGGCGGCATGGAGCTCGACACGACAAAGGGCAAATATGCGGGATTTTCGGAAGCAGCCGCATTTGTGGGCGAGAAGGAAGGCAAGACGGTGACAACCCTTGATCCGGTCTATGCGGGTTCCTTCGATGCGTCCGACAAGGGTATCGAGTTTGCAAAGGCCATGATCGACAACGGCGCGGATGTGTTCTTCGGCGATGCTTCGGCGGTGGACTCCGGTGCCCGTCAGGCGATCGATGAGGCCAACAAGGCTGCGGGCGAAATCAAGATCTACGATATCGCACAGCCTGCCGATATCCTCGGTCAGAATGAGTGCATCATCTGCTCTCAGGTCACGGACAATTCGGCCATGGTCAGCGCCTCCATGGAGGCAGTGGAAGCCGGAACCTTCGGAGGCGAGGTCATTTACGGCACGCTTCAGAACGGCACGCTTTCCGCAGGCAAGATCGCTGATCTTGTTCCCGAAGAAGTCAAGACGAAATATGAAGAGTATCTGCAGCAGATGATGGATGAGACATTCATGAAATAATCATCGCATATCAGAATCTGAACTGATTCCCTGCCGGGAACGGCGGGGAGACACTGCGAATGGAGCGGGACCACGGGACTTTTTTAAGAAACGGGGTTCCGCTTAATTCACACATATGAACCTGTTCGGAAAGAACGGTTTGCAACAGTACGGGAGGTTGTAATCATGACTGATGCATACAGCGGTCTGCCGGTTAATGTAAATGAAAAGACAAGGGACTACATCGATTCTATTCAGATTGAGGAACGTATTATCGATTCGGTTCTTCCCGATATTCACACAGAGATCTTCGGCGAAATGTTTGATACGCCGGTTATGACGCCCGCGTTTTCCCACATGAAGCCGTTTGCCGACACGAGAGCCAATCCCGAGATCGAGTACGCCCGCGCAGCCAAAAGGCTCAATGCGGTCAACTGGATCGGCATGGAATCGGATGAGACCGTAAAACAGATCCTTTTGACGGGCGCACGCACCGTGAGGATTATCAAGCCGTTTGCGGACCGGGAGAAGATCCTTTCCCAGATCCGCTTTGCAGAGGAAAACGGCGCCTTTGCCGTCGGCATCGATGTGGATCATGTGTTCGGCAACGACGGACAGTATGATGTGGTGGACGGGGAGCAGATGGGACCGGTATCCATGGATGACATCCGCGAATATGCCGCTTCCACGGAACTTCCGTTCATCGTAAAAGGCGTGCTGAGTGTTCAGGATGCCGTGAAATGCGCCGCCTGCGGTGTGAGCGGGATCGTGGTGAGCCACCATTCCGGCCGCGTGCCCTGTGCCGTTCCCCCGCTGAAGGTGCTGCCGGATATTGCGGAAGCGCTGGCCGGAACGGACGTGTATATTTTTGCGGACTGTCATATTGATTCCGGAATTGATGCCTTCAAGGCGCTGGCGCTCGGAGCGGATGCCGTCTGTGTGGGCCGCGCCATGCTGGAGCCTCTGAAAAAAGAGGGAGAAGAGGGCGTTTTCGGTAAAATCAGTAAGATGAATGCAGAACTGATCACGGTGATGGGATATACCGGAGCCGCCGATCCTTACGATATCGATCCTTCCGTTCTCTGGATCGAATAAAAGGACGCATCTGAGGTTGGACTAATTATGAAGACAGACGGTTTTATGCCGCTGAAAAAGCAGGACATGATCGACAGAGGGATTGCGCAGATGGATTTCGTATACGTCTGCGGCGATGCCTATGTCGATCATTCCAGTTTCGGGATGGCGATCATCGGAAGAATCCTTGAGGCACACGGGTATACGGTCGGTCTGATCTGTCAGCCTGACTGGAAAAACCCGGAGAGTATCTGCGAATACGGGGAACCGAGACTCGGATTTCTGGTATCTGCCGGCAATATGGACTCCATGGTCAATCACTATACAGTCGCGGGAAAGCGCAGAAAAACAGACGCCTACAGTCCGGGAGGCAAAGCCGGGAGGCGTCCGGATTATGCTGTGATCGTATACTGCAACATGATCCGGAAGAAGTATAAACACACGCCGCTGATTATCGGAGGGATCGAGGCCTCCCTCAGGAGACTGGCCCACTACGATTACTGGTCCGGCAAAGTGCGGAGATCCATCCTGCTGGATTCCGGCGCCGATCTGATTTCCTACGGGATGGGGGAGCACAGCATTGTTGAGATCGCCGACGCGCTTGCCAGCGGCCTTCCCGTGCAGCACATTACATTTATAGACGGAACGGTCTACAAGACGAGGCACGAGGAAGATATCTATGATGCCGTGCGTCTGCCGGATTTTGAAGAGGTGAGGGATTCAAAAACGGCATATGCCGACAGTTTCCGCATTCAGTACCGGAATACGGATCCCGTCAGCGGGAAACGCCTTTATGAATGCTACGACGGCAGTCTGTTTGTTGTCCAGAATCCTCCCTCCCGTCCCCTCACACAGCAGGAGATGGATGATGTCTACGACATGCCGTTCATGAGGACCTGGCATCCCGATTATGACAGGGAAGGCGGAATACCGGCCCTTCAGGAGGTCCGGTACTCTCTGACGTCAAACAGGGGGTGCTTCGGCGAATGCAATTTCTGTGCACTCACATTTCATGAGGGGCGGATCGTGCAGGCCAGAAGTCACGGGTCAATCCTCCGTGAAGCGGAGCAGTTTACACAGGAAAAGGACTTCAAGGGATACATTCATGACGTCGGGGGACCGACTGCCCAGTTCCGCTTTCCTTCCTGCAAAAAACAGGCGGAAAAGGGTGCGTGTACAGACAAAAGGTGTCTGTGGCCCAGACCCTGCGGGAATATGAAGATTGACCACAGTGATTATCTTGCACTGCTGCGCAAGCTCCGCAGGCTCCCCGGTGTCAAAAAAGTGTTTGTCAGAAGCGGAATCCGGTTTGACTATCTGATGGCCGACCCGGACAGAACGTTTCTTAAGGAACTGTGCAGGTACCACGTGAGCGGTCAGCTGCGCGTCGCGCCGGAGCATGTCTCGCCGGGCGTTCTCCGGTGTATGGGAAAACCTGATATCAGCGTCTACAACCGCTTCGTGAAGGAATTTGAAAAGATCAACAAAAGCCTGGGAATGGAGCAATATGCGGTTCCCTACCTGATCTCCTCGCATCCCGGCAGTACGCTCGCCGATGCGATTACACTGGCGGAGTATCTCTGCGCAAACAGGCTGAGCCCGGAGCAGGTGCAGGACTTCTACCCGACGCCCGGAACTGTTTCTACCTGCATGTTTTATACCGGGCTTGATCCGCTGACCATGAAAAAAGTGTATGTGGCGTCGGATCCGCACGAAAAAGCCATGCAGAGGGCCCTGATCCAGTTCCGGAAAGCAGAGAATTATGACCTGGTAAAAGAAGCCCTCTTAAAGGAACACCGGGAGGATCTGATCGGTTTCGGACCGGGATGCCTGATTCCTCCCAGGAAGATGGTAAAAGAGGAAAAGCGGCCGGGCGGGAAGAGGCCGGATGGAAAGCGGCCGGATGGAAAGCGGCCGGACGGAAAGAGGCCGGATGGAAAACGGCAGGACGGAAACCGGCGCGGAAAAAGAAGCGGCCGCGCTTGACAAGCAGAGCCTGATTGCTTACAATTAGTCTCAATTCGATGACGAGGACAGTAGATCCGGGGAAGCTCACAGAGAGAGATGTCGGCGCTTAAGATGTGCCGTGCTGAGAACATCTTCGTGCGGAAACGGATTGAAAACCACCTCCGAGAGGCCCCAATCCGGCCCGGTGATTCCGTTACCATCAGAAACGAGCGGCCGTCTTTTTCGTGACGGCAATAAGGGTGGAACCGCGCATATGATGCGTCCCTTATATTTCAGCAGAAAGTGCTGCGATATAAGGGGCGCTTTTTGTTTATTCTTCATCGTGAAAGCTCAATCTTGCAAAGAAGAGGAGGAATTGCATCATGGAACGCGAAGAGTTTTTACAGGTATATCGTCATTCTCTGTCACATATTCTGGCCAAGGCCGTGATTGAGATGTTCGGAAAAGAGAATGTACAGTATGCGATCGGACCGCAGATTGCAGACGGTCTGTATTATGATTTCACGCTGCCGAGAACGCTGAATAAGGACGATTTCAAGACGATCGAAGACAAAATGCGTGAAATCCTGAAGAGGAAGGAAAACTGGACCCGCAGGGAAGTATCTAAAGAAGAAGCCCTCAGTCTCTTTAAGGATCAGAAGTATAAGACCGAGCTGATTCAGGATCTTCCGGACGACGAGACGATCACCATCTACGACACGGGAGATGATTTTACGGATCTCTGCAGGGGACCGCATATCGATAATTCGGCGGAGCTGCTCAGTACCGCATTCAAGGTCAAATCCGTATCCGGTTCTTACTGGAGAGGCGATGAACACAATGACCAGCTTCAGAGAATTTATGTCTACGCCTTCCCGAGCAAGCAGGAGCTGAAGGCCCATCTCGACCTGGTCAAGGAAGCGATGGAGCGAGATCACAAAAAGCTGGGTCCGCAACTGGATCTCTTCATGTTTGATCCCACCGCGCCCGGTATGCCTTACTGGCTGCCGAGAGGCTGGAAGCTTTTCAATGCGCTTCTTGAATACTGGAGAGGCGTCCATGAAGTTCACGGCTACACGGAGATTTCCGCGCCGGTCATCAACAACAAGGAAATCTGGGAGACTTCCGGTCACTGGGGACATTACAGACAGAATATGTTCTGCATCCAGGAAGACGGAGAAGACTACTGGGCCGTCAAACCGATGAACTGCCCGAATGCGGTCAAGGTTTATCAGAGAGATCAGCACAGTTATAAGGATCTTCCCGTCCGTCTCAATACGGTGGATGTGATTCACAGAAAAGAAAAATCCGGAGAACTGAACGGACTCTTCCGGGTTCAGCTTTTCCGCCAGGATGACTCTCATAACCTGATCCGCGAAGACCAGATCGAGGAAGAAATCCACGATATCATGAGCATCGCCGATGAGATCTACGGCACGCTCGGGCTGACCTACAGAGCCGAGCTCTCCACAAGGCCGGAAGATTTCATGGGAGATATCGCTCTCTGGGATCAGGCGGAAGCTTCCCTGAAGAGAATTCTGGACAATGTTTACGGGGAAGGCAATTATGAGATCAATGAAGGCGACGGCGCTTTCTACGGTCCCAAGATTGACCTTCAGATGAAAGACTGCCTGGGACGTGAATGGCAGATGGGCACCATTCAGCTGGATTTCCAGCTGCCGCTGAATTTCGACATGAAATATGTCGACCGCGACGGCCAGTTCAAGAGACCGGTTATGGTTCATCGTGCGATCTTCGGTTCCATGGAGCGTTTCATCGGCATTCTGATCGAGAACTTCAAGGGATCTTTCCCATTCTGGCTGAGCCCGGTACAGGTCGGTGTCGTGCCGATCCGCACGGAGCACAACGACTATGCGAAGGAAGTGTGTGATCTCTTAAGGAAAAACGGGATCCGTTTTGAAGTGGATTACAGCGACCGCAATATGAAGGAAAAGATCAAGGCCTGCAAGAATTATAAAGATCCGTATACCATCGTGCTCGGCGACAAAGAACGCGACGAGCGCACGGTTTCCATCAACATCAGAGGAAACAAACAGCTTCACGGCATTCCGCTTGAGCAGTTCATCGGTATGTGCCGGAAGATGAATGAGGAGCATATGCTGGATCTGATCGAAACTGCGGAGTAAAAGAAGGATATAACGAAAAACCGGATGTGCGCATGTACATCCGGTTTTTCCCGACTTAAGAGTGATGATTTAGAGCGGTCAGACTTTCCATAAAGACCTGCATATCCGGAGGAATATGACATGAACAACATCGACGGTAAAAAGGAACTGCCCGGCGTGAAGGGGCCGGTATGTCCGTATCTGAAAAAATGCGGGGGATGCATTTCCATAGGAACCCCTTACGAAGAGACGCTGAAGAAGAAGCGTTCCGAAGTGGAGAAACTGCTGAAACCGTACATCCGGCCGGAAGGGATCCGCGGCATGGACGAGCCCTGGCATTACCGCAATAAAATACACCGCGCATGTTCTTATGAGCGGAACGGGAAAAAGGAACAGCACATGTCCGGCATCTACGTGGAGGGCACCCACAAAATCGTCCCGGTAAAAAACTGTCTGATTGAAGATGCGGCAGCGGAACCCGTGATCCGGGATATCATGAAGCTCGCCCGGGATTTCAAAATACGGAATTATGATGAAAGTACCGGAAACGGGCTTCTCCGGCACATTCTGATCAGGACCGGGCACGTGACCGGTGAGATGCTGGTTGTGCTGGTACTGACGAATCCGGTTCTTCCGGGGAAAAAGCATTTTATTAAGGCGCTTCTTGACCTTCATCCCGAAATCACGACCGTTGTACTCAATATCAATAACCGTCATACTTCGATGATTCTGGGAGAAAAGGAAACAGTTGCATACGGGCGAGGGTATATCGAAGATGTCCTGTGCGGGAAACGATTCCGGATTTCGCCGAAATCCTTCTATCAGGTGAATTCCATTCAGACAGAATATCTCTACCGGAAGGCCATCGAATATGCAGAACTGGAGGGCACCGAAAACGTGCTGGATGCCTACTGCGGGATCGGGACGATCAGTCTGGCAGTGTCCGGACTGGCCGCAAAGGTCACCGGAGTGGAGTCAAATCGTGATGCCGTAAGAGACGCAGTGGTAAATGCGAAATTGAACGGCGTTGAAAATACACATTTTATATGTGCTGATGCAGGAGACTATATGATCAGGGCCGCATCCGGAGGAGAAAAGACGGATGTGCTGTTTATGGATCCGCCCAGGAGCGGTGCGGAAGATGCTTTTCTTTCGGCGGCCGCGGAGGCTGCGCCGAAAAAGATTGTCTATATATCCTGTAATCCGGAGACGCTGGCCAGAGATCTGAAAAAACTGATAAAAAGAGGTTACGAGGTAAGGAGAGCAGAGGCGGTGGATATGTTCCCGTGGACGCAGCATATCGAGACCGTCTGTCTACTAACACATACTTGAAGAAAAGGGCTGAAAAAGCCTGTAATATGATGTGGAGCTGACATATAAAAAGCGGGAAGGAAACAAAAGCAAATGATGATAAGCCCGGAGGGATTCATATCCCAACACAGGA
>CACXFM010000210.1 GCA_902766955.1 uncultured Lachnospiraceae bacterium
AAAAAGTACCGGAAATGTTCTATTTCCGGTACATCTCTTTGACGAACTGCACGAGGCGCCTGCAGGATTCATTCCGGGAATACCCGGGGCCGACGACCATGCTGATCGGTCTGTAAGCTCCTTCCGCGCGGAGCGGGATCATCAGGATCTCGCCGCGCGAAGCAGCCGCCTCGGCCGCAAGCTTTGACACAACCGCGATCCCGGCGCCCTCCTTCACCGACAGAAGGATTGCTCCCGTCTGGCTGAAGCGGGCCGCCACATGCAGTTCCTCCCACGGAATCCCGTAGGACTCCAGAAGCTTCATGGTCTCCCGCAGCGTGCCGGAACCCTCTTCCCTCATAATCCAGCTCTCACCGGCCAGCCAGTCCGCGTCGCTCTGTCCATCCTTTCTGGCACGGTATTTCTCCGTATTCGGGGTCACCACAACCAGCTCATCCTCGTAAAACGGCAGGAACGTGATATTCCTGTCACCGCTCGCCGTACCCGTAAACCCGATATCCGACCTGTGCTCTGTGATATCTCTGACGACGCCGAGCGAATCCGTCTCGTGAACCCGGAATTCCGTCTTCGGATACATGCGGCTGAACCCGGCCAGGATGCCCGGCAGCAGATAGGTACCGGGGATCGAAGAAGCAGAAATGACGATCTGATGCTTCATCTCGTCCTCCTGACCGTCAAATGCAGTCCTGATTTTATCCGCCAGCTCGAGCATCTCCCGCGCGTACAGATAAATCCGTTTTCCCGCATCCGTCAGTTCCACTTCCTTGGTGGTCCTGGCAAAGAGCTTCTGCCCGAGTTCACTCTCGAGCGAACTGATATAGGCGCTCACCGTCGGCTGCGTGAGATACAGCTCTTTTGCCGTCCGCGAAAAACTGTTGTTATTAGCTATTTTTACAAATGCTTCCAGCTGTTTCAGATTCAAAGGAATGCCACCCTTTCCGCTGCCGCGTCCGCTTTCTTCGTAATCTTCATTCTGTCCAGATACTCCGCGATCAGTCTCGCTGACTTCCGGTTGGTCGCAAACATTTCCCGGATATTGATGAGCGTCAGGACATCATCTGTGCGGAAATGCGCCCGCACCTTCTCTTCCGCCTCATCCATGAAATGCTTCATAGTATAAACTTCAGGTTCGGCCGCGACCCGGACAATACTGTCCTCTGCCTCCATGACGCGCAGCACATCCGTGACAAGCCCGTCCGGATAAGATCCCATATCAATCTCAGACAGTCTGAGGAGCTGGTACCCCGCTTTCTCAAATACATCAGTTAAGGTTTTTTCGATGCCCAGGAAAGTCCTGTCCTTCAGGATCCCGGAATCCGGCAGACAGACGAGATCCCCTTTCATTTCGAAAAGGCCGTCCGAGACCATTCGCTTCATGCATTCATCAAACACGTTCGGCTTCACATGTCTCATAAAGGTATGATGAATCTCCGCTTTGGGAATGCCGAACCGGTAGGGATATGCCTCGCGGAATTTCCGCAGCGCCGCCGCGATCTCCTGTCCGGTGTGAAATGCGCGGCCGGCGTGCCAGTACCAGGTCTCACGCCTGAGCGGATATTCAAGCACGGCCCCCCGCCCGGCAAGTTCCCGGAGATACGGGAGGAGTTCGTCCTCCGTGCGGCCCGTATTCTTTGCCAGTTCCGGGAGAGACACGGGGCCCTCCCACTCTCCGATTTTCAGTTCGATCACATCCGCGGGGGAGCCGTTTTTCTTTTTCTCCAGTTCCCTTAAGACGTCCTCCCTGAAGCGCTTTTTCTTTGCCGGATTGGCATCGAGTACGATGCCGCCCCCGATCGTCCCGGGCGGACTGTAAAACCGGACGACGAAGCGGTCGCCCCGCCGGAGGGCCGTTTCTTCCTCGAGCAGAAGCTGGGCCGGCCCCGTCTCTCCGGGTTTTAGTTCTTCCCGGTCCAGAAGGGACGCCCTGCATAAAATCTCGGCGGTGCCCGTATAGAGATGGAGGCGCTCGCGGTTGCGGATCTTCCTCGCGGAATCTTTCAGGACCGTGAGATCCACGTCGATCAGGGACGTGTTCTTCATGCTCTCCGCAGGCGCCAGCACGCATCCCCGCCACAG
>CACXFM010000211.1 GCA_902766955.1 uncultured Lachnospiraceae bacterium
CATCTCCTGCACCGCCCTATGGCCCACGCCTTCTTCCCCGCTCTTTCCGGCCGCTTGGCTTTCACTGACCGGATATTCATACAGCAGAGACGCGTAATACCTGCCCGACGGCTCCATACTGACGCATACGGATTTCAGGACATAGTCTGCCGGGATTCCCCTGTGACATTTGATTCTTACAAATCCCGCTTTCGGAAGCCGCAGTTTCCCGCCCTCCAGCCGGATGTTTCCGTTTACCACATTGGTCGTATAGCTTTTCCTGCTCCGGTGTTTCGATTTGAACTTCGGATAACCGGCTTCCTTCCGCTCGAAGAAATTTCTGTACGCCGCCTCAAGATGCAGCTGCACATTGGCCAGTGCAAGGGAATCCACTTCCTTCAGCCACGGATATGTCTTCTTATACCCTGCCGGCGTCAGTCGCTTCGTCTTCCCCGTCTTTTCATACAGATCGATCTTGTCTGCCAGCATATGATTATACAGAAAACGGCAGCATCCGAATGTCTTCCGGAATAATTCCGCCTGCTCTCTGTCCGGATACAGACGGAACTTATAAGCTCTCTGTCCCTTCACTTCTCTCCCTGTTTTTCTATATACTGTCTGATCTTTTCGACCGGGGCGCCTCCTGCCGTCAGCAGGCAGAAGCTCTGACTCCAGAAGGTCTCTTTCCAAAGTGTTTCCCTGATCTGCGGATACTCCTTCTTCAGCAGACGGCTGCTGGCGCTCTTATAGGCGTTTATGAATCTGCTGAGTTCACTTTTCGGTTGTCCCCGGAACATGATATGCACATGGTCCGCATCATGATTCCACTCCTCCAGCGTCAGGCCGTAACGGGGTGCTATGTAACAGAAGATCTCTTTTGCACGTTCTGAAATTTCGTCTGTAAAAACTCTTCTCCTGTACTTCACAACCAGAATCAGGTGGTAATACAGGAGAAAGACCGAATGGCCATTATGATCATATTCTTTCATAATATCAGTATTTTTCTACGATCGACTGATTTTGTTTCTCTGTTATATCAGTGTGCCATAATTCCGGCAAAAGAACAAGTGTTCTTTTGCCTTTTGTAAGAAAAAGAGGCAATTCATCCCGCCACCTTAGAGGATGGGGGAATTCTTGCCAACTTATGTTAAACAGCTCGCATTTTTCTTTTGTCACTCTGTTGCCGGCAAAATCAGCGTCGTATTCGATCTCCAGTTCATCCGCATGTTCCGCCCAGTAGGAAAGCAGCCAGCTGTAAGCGGGATACTCCCTGATCGCCGACATCAGTTCACCTGTCGCATCGGCTGCTCTGGTCCGGATCTGGCTCTGCACCGTCCGCCTGGCGATCTGAGACTGGGTGAAATACGTAAAAATGCCGATGACAATCACTGCAGCCGTAATCAGCATATAAGTCTGCGAAATAAGCCCGCGATTCCGTTCACCTTTCATACGTGACACCTCTCTTTCTGTCACTGATTTTAAGAGGTTTCATCAAGGTATCGATTTGCACAAAGTCTGAACAAACGCACATATAAAATCATTCTATCCCAAACGTATTTTCATAGCAATAGCGTGCATGCTCAGAACATTATTAAGGGGCAGACCTGATGACACATAAGAGTAATCGGGGACGGTTCTCGCTGCTCATTACCTGCCCCCCGCAATATGACACTATCATACAGATGCCCTGGTTTTACCGGGGCATCTGCCATGTATTCCTTTATTGACTTCCTTTATTGACGGCCCGCCGGCTCTTCCAGAATCTTATCCTTCGCCTTGTTTGTCAGGCATCCGTCCACGGATGCAAAGCGCTCATTTGCTTCATCGACTTCGATTGACGTCAGATTCAGTCCCTCGAATGCCTGGAAGCCCACTTTCCTGACCCGCGGCCCGAGATTCACGGAAGAAATCTCCGCCCGATCAATATCGCCCATCAGCGGCCAAGCGGAACTGCCGAATGCGCTGGCCCCGATATACTCGAGACTGCGCGGAAGATCCAGACTGACCAGGCCGATACAGTCGCAGAACGCAAAATTCTCAATCCGCGTGACCGTTTCCGGCATCTCCACCATCTTGATGGATTCCGCTCCCGAAAAAGCCCCGTACGCAATGGTTTCTACGCCCTCCGGCACTTTCACGTATGTGCCCGCTCCTTCCGGCACTGCCAAAAGCGTTTTGCCGTCAGCAGACAGAACAACATTGCCGGTCAGGCGGCAGCCGGGCGCCCCTTCCCCGACAGTGAAATACCGCAGGGACGGACATTTCGCAAATGCAGCATGGCCGAGCATCTCAACCGATCCGGGGATATTGACCTCTTCGAGCATACTGCAATTGAAAAATGCAGCCCGTCCGATGGATTTTGTCCCTTCGGGAATGTCAGCCTCCCAGATCGCAGTTCTTGCAAAAGCCTTATAGCCGATCCGGACCAGCGACTTCGGAAGCACCACGTCTTCAAGATATGTCAGCCCGGAACACGCCTCAACGCCGATGTCAGTCACGGAATCCGGGAATGTCAGCGATCTGGCCGAACTTGTCTCCCATCTCTGGAAGGCCCTGTCGCCGATGACGGTGACCGGAAGCCCTTCAACTTCCCCCGGAACCGTCAGATCTTCATCAGACCCCTCGTATTTCCTGATCTCGGCGTGATCATCGAAAAGTGCACAGGAAAATGTCCCGGCCGGAGAGGAAACATCCGTGAATGTCACGCCATTTTCAAATGATTCAAGGGGCATGAAATCCGAGCAGCGGACATTCCCCATGGAATCATACACGCTGAATACGCACACATACTTGCCCGCCAGCCCGGAAATTCTCCGGAACTGGAAGCCCATGTCGTTTTCCACGGGCATGACCTGGAAGAGCGCGTCATTTGTGAGCTCCCATGACGAGAGCGGCGCCAGTCCGCCGTCTTCCGCACGAACCGGATTATAGATAAGCAGCCCCTCACAGACACCTTCCCAGTCCCTCAGGTCGATATCATCGAATCCTGCGGACTGCCCGGCAATCTTTGCCGGTTTAATCGAACTGATGGCGGTCCGGCCGAATCCGGCTTCCGCCTGCACGATCATCGTCACAAACGGCTGCCCTTCATCGGTCACATCGACGAACTCCGGACCGGAAGACATGATCGTTCCGGAAATTCTGTAAGTCACCGTGCCGGAATCTCTCGACACTTCCGTCGCTGTCCAGGGACGCGTCTCGGAAGACTGGTCTGACCGGAGGCAGAGCACCGCCTGATCGCTGTTGATATGAATGGATCCGTCATCTTCGGGATTCAGCGTATTTTCAAGAAGAATCGGCCAGTAAGTCCCCTCTCCCATCTCCCTGTAAATCGAATACGTCACTTTCGTCCAGCTGTTCCTGAGATCCTCCGGAATCATCCAGACGATCTCCTCTCCCTGAGCCGGAGGCAGCTCGACGGATTCCTCTGTTTCCGGCTCGGGTGTTTCCTCGGGCGTTTCTTCCGGCGTTTCCTCCGGTGTTTCTTCCGGCGTCTCTTCCGGAGTCTCCTCGGGTGTTTCCTCTCCTTCAAACAGATTCGGATTTTCGGAGTCGCGGATCTCTCTCACCATAGACTGGTATTTCTCATATTCTTCGGATATGCACATCCCGCTGTACAGACGGTCCGCCATCTCCTGATAATTCCCGATACTGTGATACGGATAATACACCATAAGTCCGCAGGCTCTCTCGACATTGGACGTCTCGCACACAATGACTTCGTCCAGCGCGGCGCGCAGGGCATCTGCCTCTTCCGGATAGATCTGCCCCAGCTGATCCGCCATGTCTTCCATATCCACGACATCAAAGCTGTCAGGCGTGCCGGCCAGATCCGGAGACAGTTCATACATCTGCTCGCGCAGCCGCTGCAGTTCGTCATACCGGCCTTCCCGCAGTCCTTCCTGAGCCTTTGCGAAAAGACGATCCATCGCTTCTGCCAGGACACCGATTTTTGACAGGTCCACACACGACAAAGTCGCCTCGATAGGCATATTCTGAAGCTCGGGAATGATGGTATTGAACAGTGCATAATATTGCCCGTATTCCGTCACGATATCTTCCGTCAGCTCCGACAGGACTTTGCCGTCCGCAGCCTTCAAGAAGGTGTACGGAACTCCGAGGAAAGATATGGATTCCTCGGAAGACACCAGATAATCCGCATAAGGTTCCCAGACAACAGCCGTCTCAGCGGAGGCGATGAGGCATGCATTATAAAACACAAAGTCAAGTTTTCTGTCACTGCCGAAAATAGTCCGGTCCATGGCATCACTGAGTTCCCGGAGCAGCAGTGCATCTGAACTGACTACATCGGGTATGCATTCATTGGATGCATAGAAATCGTCTGAGCCATAGGACAGGAGGGGCCCTCCGCCGTGATCCCACAGGACAAGGCCGTAATGCTGAGCCGGGAAATACTCTGTCGAGAAATTCACAAAATCCGCCAGCGTTTCCGCCATACCCATATCGGAATTGCTGCTGTTCGACGTCACCCTCCTCATGCCGCCGGATGTCACATGCCATACGGCATTGTATGAATTGGGGATTTCACACTGCCACCCTGAACAGCCGCCGGTGAAGACGAGAAGATTCGTCCGGCTGTCGTCAAACCCGCTTCCCATCATTTCCTGGAGATCATCCGTCCCATATCCGTCCTTACTTTCCAGGTTTGTCCCGACCATATAAATCATGATCGTATTGGTCTTTTCCGTCTCCGGAGAAACCCCGCTCCTGTCCAGTTCAGACAGCGCATCCTCCTTCTCCACGGGAACCACGGATGAATTGTCGACTACTGTAAAGATCTGCGGCTGATAATCAGCTGCCGGAACGGCAGATCCGTTCAAAAGCACAACGGCTGCGAGCGCCGCAATCGCTGCTATGACCCGTTTTCTGACAGTCGGTCTCTGGCATTCTTTCATATTTATGTTCTCCGTAAAATGTGCCCATCTGTATTTACGTTCTTCTGACCGCCTGTTCATGTTTTCACACGGAACTTGATCTCGACCCGTCTCGACGCATCCATGTCAACGTCCCCCTCAGGGGTAAAGATCGGATCACTGAAAGAGAATCCGTGTTTATCGGCCAGTCCGGCGAACTGTGATTTCTGTGTATCGTCCAGCGCCGGCGATTCGCAGCAGTAATTATATACGGATTCTGCGCGCTTGTCGGACAGCACCTGGTTTTCCTCGAAAGTGCCGTTGGTGTCCGTGTGTCCCTCGATCTCGATGGAACGGATCTTGTCGCCGAATTCGTCCCCGAGAAGGACGGATGCATACACCCCGATGAACTGATCAATATACGCCTTTCCCGCATCTTTCAGTTCATATTCATTGACGTCAAAGAGGACATCGTTGGCCATGCGGATGGTGCCTTTTCCCATATCCGTATCGACGGCAATGCCTGCCGCATCAAATGCCCTCACCAGCTCTCCGAGAATATCATCCCGAAGAGAAGCAGCCGACTGAAGCTGTCCGGTGTCGAGGGTTTCCAGCTCTTCGCCTGTGACATTGTCCTCAAGACCGTTATACAGATAAGTCGGGGAAATCATGGACACCGCGGTCAGCACCCCTCCTTCATCATATTCAAAAGAGAGCTCCATGCTGTAATCATCTGAATTGAGAACCTGCTGTCCATAAGGAAAATCGATATCAAGAGATTTTATCATAAGCGACGGTGATACCTTAAAAACAAGCCTGCTGTCTTCCTTCCGGTATGCGCTCTCGCGGATTTCTTCAGACAGATCGTCCATCACGCCTTCGCCGATGACATACGAATCGCCCCATGTCTCATAAAAAGTTCCGGCACTGTCACAGAATGCATACGATACATAGCATTCCGAGAGCGGCGCATCTTTCTCATACGGATTGGTAACTCTGACCATAATCGGCGCATCGCCCCATGTCAGATGCAGAGGTGCGGAAATCACTCTTGATCCGATGGTCTGTGTGAGGTCTTCCTCAATCTCTGCTCCCTGATCAACCGTTACTCTGAGCGGCATGTCGAGATATATCGTCAGATTACCTGCATCATTGCCAAAGGCGGAACCGCTGAGATGATTGATCTTTGTCACGTCTTCCAACAGTTCGAGACCGCTTGCGCTGTCGTCAAAGTGAAGCCCCTGAATCATACCGATGGCCTCGCTGTCCGCGTCCGTGTCCCGTTCGAGCCAGCTGAAATCGCCGCTTTCGAATGCCGGAACCGTACCGGCACTTGCTGTCACAAGAGCTGCCGCAAGTATCAGACATAGCTTCTTTTTCATGAAATGCACCTCCTCTTTTTAACAGATGTTGTCCGGCGGATGCATTGTTCCGCTTCATAAATCATGTTACTATAAATTATCAGAAGTTTCATTCAAAAACCCGCACTGTAAAAAATATAGTCAAAGTTTCCAAAAAGGAGGGTTGCCATTCATGCATCATCTTCAAAAAAAGATCTGTTGTCTGATCGCGGCGGTTCTGACCCTGGGAATGCTGGCCAGCTGCGTAAATGCACAGGAAAGCGGAACCGACCCGGCACTCGATCAGCTGAACGAGTTTGCCGCCATGGTCCGGGAGGAAAAAGTACAGAGTTTTGGATATCCGGGCAATCAGAATGTCCAGCTGACAGAGTTTTATAAGTGGCTCATCGACAACGGACTGGATACGGCCATCGTCAACAATGCAGGGGATCGATGATCAGGACGCCCTGAATGCCGTGCTGGCCAAGTATCCCGACATCGAGGTTTACCGTCATGTGGACGCGGCTCTTTTCGGCGGATATCTGCCCTACACAGAGTACCGGGATGCCGTGGACCGCACCGTTCATCCGTTTGATTCCATCGCTATCAGCGGGCATAAGTTCTTCGGCATGGATGAACCCGCAGGCCTTTTCATGACGACCATGGAGATTAAGGAAAATCAGAATCCTTACAGTGTCACATATCTGAACGGCAGTATGCCGATGATCAACTGCTCCCGCTCGGCCATCGCGCCGCTCAAGTTCTGGTGGATCATTAAGCATGTCGGTGTGGAAGGATTCACGGAACAGGCGACGGGCATGTTGGAGCGGGCTGCCTGGCTGAAGAGCGAATTTGACAGACTCGGCTGGGAGGCATGGCTTGAACCCATGTCCAACACCGTGTATTTCAGACGTCCGCCTGCCCGGATTACCGAAAAATACATGCTGGCACCCGATTATGATGACAGACTCGGCGGGGAGTTATCCCATATCGTTGTGATGCAGCATGTGACGGAAGAAGGGCTGCAGGAATTCGTTGACGATCTTGCCGCTTCTATAGAGGAAGATGCTTCTATGGAGGAAGATGTCAAAACCGCGGCCTGATGCGGCTGTATGAACGAGCACTCAAACCAGAAGCCCGGGGCACTGATGCCCGGGCTTCTGCGTATACTGATAAATCCGACTATACACTTTATAGTGCCAATGCAAGAATCCAATTCAATTGATCTACCATAAACAGCGGAATGTTCAGTATTTTCCCATCAAAGCTCAGGTTCCGCATGATTATCGATTTTCTTCGTCACGTCCCGTTTTTCATCAGTCAGAAATCAAATCGCAGCATAGGGAAGGACAAAATAAAAAAGAGCAGCTGCTTATCAAGCTTTGTGGAAAGCGAAATCTGAAAATAAGGTGTGTATTCATATTCTGCTGATTCCGGCTTCCATTCCCATTCTCCTGTGTAACGATGAATCTGTGCGATTGGTTCATTATCACAAGAGAAAAGATAACCGTCGTTTTCAGCCAAAACCTGTATGGAGCCGTTGATCTCATATTTCCCCGGGCTCAGATAGCAAATATCTCCAATCTTACTGTGGTGATCGCTGTCATAAACGGTCCTTGTTAATCCCGGAAGTACTCTGCCAGTCGGATGCTTACTGACCCAGTGCACCTTATGCCCTGTTATAACCACATCAGGATCAGGAACAACCATACTGCTGGTATTACATAAAAGATCCCGGCCACTGAAGAAAGAATACCCGAATACACCGGTTGCACCATAGCGAAATCCCTGCAGTTGGTCCCCTGACTCAGTCTGCCCGGAATAGCGGTTAATGCCGCCGATACTTCTGGCAGCTTCGTATCCCATCTTTGAAAGTGCCCTGACGGCGCGCCTGCTTCTGGCACCGCGCAGACAGTAGACAAAGACAGCGGTCTTTTTGTCAGGGATCAGGCCGGCTGCCTCCCCGATCCGGTCCAGCGGAATATTGAAGCTCCCCGGAATGTGCCCGGCCGCATATTCTTCCTCAGAGCGCACATCAAGCAGGACCGCGTTATTATCAGCCCTGAACTCCTTTACGCCCTTATTTATATCAGCACTTTTAAAAAAATCCAGAATACTCATGGGGTATCTCTCCTGCTTCCTGCCTCTTCCTTCGATTCTGCTTAAGCAAGACAGCCGTCAAAGAATTCCACGATCCCTGCTTCCACGTCCCTTTTTATCTCATCATAGTTATGAATCTCATGGCGGTATCCGGAATACAGCTTCGTCGTAACCTTATGTCCCGTCGCAGCAAGCCAGTTCGTCGTCTGATAGACACCCTCGCCCCAGTTGCCCACAGGATCCAGATCGCCCCCGATATTGTAAATAGGCAGTGCCACAGGTACTTTTTCCGCCCACTCTGTTCCCTGGATGCAGTCCATCATCTCACAGAAATACAGCAGGGAGCGGTTATTTGTCGGCTTTGTAAATGCATCAAAAGGATCTGCGGCATGATCCTTCTGCACCCAGGGGCTGTGGCAGATCCACTCATTGCCAAGCTGCACCGGCTCTTCGATGCGGGAAAACATAAACCCGAACAGCATACCTGTGAAATTCGGGTCCGATTCGTCGCCCTTTCCCTCCGCCACAGCTGCCTCAAGCGCCACGATCGTCTCACGAAGAGAAGGCAAAGCTCCGCATGTCCCGCAGAGCGTCACGCCGGCGAGTTCATCTCCGTACTTTCCAATATAGTCTCTTGCAATAAAAGATCCCATGCTGTGCCCGAACAGGAAATACGGCAGATCCGGATACATCTTCTTTACGAGTCCAGTCAGAATGTGCTCATCTTCCATCATAGTGTGAGCGCCTTTCTCACCCCAGTCTCCCCAGGAATCGTTGACAACCGCCGTCTTTCCATGCCCGACATGATCATCCGCCGCCACAATATAGCCTGCATCCATAAAAGCGACAATCATATGGAAATATCGTCTGGAATGCTCACCGAACCCATGGATCAGCTGAATAATGCCCTTTGGTTCACAAGCCGGAACATAGATCCAGCCCTGTACTTCATCGCGCTCATTAAATGATTTGAAACTGATTTCGTGCAGCATGTTTTCTCTCCTCCTTCTATAAAATAATGTTGCGGGATACGTGACCGCTTATTCTGCCGGTATATCAGTCACGAAAAACCCTGTGTGTGGTCCGACCGTCATCTGGTAATGTCATTGTACCAAGCCGCCGCCGCGGAGGCCAGCACTACGCTTTGATTTCTCCGATATCACATAGAATTCAGCATTTACCTTACCTATTCAGGCTCTTCCTCTGTGCCGAATCCGGAGTTTAATATTTCGTTATACCTGGCATTCGCTTTTTCACTGGCCTTCTTCTCTTTCCAGGCATCTATCTCACTGCGGATCGCCAGCATCTCATCCACGATCAGTTCTTCACTCTTTGGTTTCACATAATCCAGATATGAAATCATGCGCTCCATCGCTTTCGGACTGCCCAGAAGTTTTGCGGCAGCCTCTCCCAGTTCGGCCGGAAAACCAAGGCGTTCCACAGATTCTACGAGTGCATCTCTCGTTCTGGCCCATATTATTTGATTTGTCGTCATTTTGTTCTCTCTCCAATCAGTCTTCACACACATGACAGGCATTCTGTATCTAATCTTCTCCGATTAACTACATTATAATGACTCGTTTCCGCAAAAACGAATACCCAATTCAGGAAAATCTTGTATTTCCCGGTATTTTTCCGTATGCTGACAGCAGAAATACACATGATTAACTATATAACGAGCTGCTCCATGCGGGCTGCCTTCTTCAGAAAAAAGAGGATACGGTGACATCTATGAACTTTCGATTTGCAAATGAAGCGGACTGCGGGCTGATCTTATCATTTATCAGACAGCTTGCGGATTATGAAAACATGTCGGATCAGGTGGTTGCGACAGAAGACTTGCTGCGGGAATGGATCTTTGTAAAAAAGAAGGCGGAAGTACTGTTCGTCTGTGAAGACGGAAAAGAGGTGGGATTTGCGCTGTTCTTCCATAACTTCTCAACATTTCTCGGAAGAGCGGGCATCTATCTTGAGGATCTTTTTGTTCTCCCGGAATCCCGCGGAAAAGGATATGGCAAAGCCCTGCTGAAAAAGCTGGCACAGATCACCGTGGAACGCGGATGCGGACGCCTGGAGTGGGCCTGCCTCGACTGGAATCAGCCCAGTATTGATTTCTACCTTTCGCTTGGCGCAGTTCCTATGGATGAGTGGACAATCTACAGACTGACGGGAGATACATTACTGAAGATGGCAGAATAACACGGAAAACATCCGGCTCGTCTTCAGTCGCCAATTTCTTCTTCTGCAAATGCCATAAGAACACTGAGTTTTATTCCCAACGCCTCTGCTATCTTCCACAATGCAGGCAGTTATACATTCGTAAGTCAGGTTCGATCGGCATATATTACAGTTTTTGATTCGAAAGAGTCTTTTGAAAGCGCGCTTGAAGACGATACCGGCGA
>CACXFM010000212.1 GCA_902766955.1 uncultured Lachnospiraceae bacterium
CCGGGTTACGAGAAAATCGCCCAGGTCTACCGGGCCCACGGCGCGGAGGTGGAGCTTCTGCCGCTCCTTGAAGACGGCATTCCGACGGAATCTCTGCGCGAAAGCCGGGCCGGGGTCCTGCATATCACGCCGTTTCACTCCTGGCCGACCATGATTTCGGTCACGGCCGAGAAGCGGTATGAATATCTGAACTGGGCGGAGGAGAGGGGCGCCTATCTGGTGGAGGATGATTTTGACTCGGAATTTTCATCGATCCGCAAGCCGGTGGAGACTCTTTTTTCGATGGACGGCGGAGCGCGGGTGATCTACGTGAATACATTTTCCAAGAGCATCGCCCCGTCCATGCGCATCGGCTATATGATTCTGCCGGAACCTCTTCTGGAGGACTACCGGAACAAACTGGGCTTTTATTCCTGTACGGTCCCCGTGTTTGACCAGTACGTGCTCGCGGCGTTTATACGGGAGGGAAGCTTTGAGCGGCATCTGAACAGGAAGCGGAGAAAGCTGAAGACGGGGAGGGAAAATGGCCAGAATACTGAGATACAGGGCCCTGAAGACGGATGAAGGCAGAACGGCCGGAGAGGTGATCCGGAGAGAATTCGCGCTGGTGGCCCACGATATGGCCAGGGCAAAATACAGGACCGAAAAGGGGATCACCGTCAACGGGGAGCAGGTTATGGTCAACCGGAAGCTGCATGAGGGCGACGAGCTCGCGGTCTGTCTCGCGTGTGAACTGCCGGGCAAAATCGTTCCGGTTAAGGGACCTCTCGAGATTCTGTATGAGGACGAGGACGTAATTGCGCTCAATAAGCCGGCGGGCCTGGTCGTCCATCCCTCCCACGGGCATTTCGCGGACACGATGGCCAATTTTCTGGCACAGTACTATCTGGATTCGGGGGAACCCCACGAGGTCCGCACGGTGGGGCGCCTGGACAAGGATACGAGCGGCGTGATTCTCTTCGGCAAAAACCGGACGGCATGCGCGCATCTGACGGCACAGGCTTCCCGCGGAGAGCTGGTCAAGACGTATCTGGCGGTCGCGGAAGGAACATTTGAGGAAGAGAGCGGATGCGTCGAGGCCCCCATCAGCCGGGAGTACGAAGAGAAGATCCGGCGGGTGGTGAGGGAAGACGGCGACTACGCCCTGACGCATTACCGGGTTCTGAAAGCTCTGGACGGACGGACGCTTCTGTCTCTCAGGATTGACACTGGGCGCACCCACCAGATCCGGGTGCATATGGCGCATATCGGCCACCCCTTATGCGGCGACCCGATCTACGGGACGCCCTCGGATATATTTGAGAGAGCGGCCCTGCATGCGGGGCGGATTGCATTCCTCCAGCCCTACAGTCATGAGGAAATCGTCGTCGAATCGCCCCTGCCGCCCGATTTCGTGCGCTTCCTGGGGGAGGATTCTCTTGACATTGCTATGGCGTGGTGCTAATGTCTATTTATTTTAAAAGGAGATTGTTATGATTGTAATACTGAAGGAGCATCCGGATGAGCGGCAGATGCAGCATCTTCTGGACTGGCTGAAGGAGAAGCACATCGAAGTGCACCCGACCGTCGGTGCCCATCAGACGATTCTGGGACTGATCGGGGATACGTCCTCCGTCGACATCGACCTGATTTCCGCGCTGGATATCGTCGAGGATGTCAAGAGAGTCCAGGAGCCTTATAAAAATGCCAACAGGAAGTTTCATCCTTCCGATACCGTTATTTCCGTCGGCGGGACGCAGATCGGCGGGGGATCGCTGACCCTGATGGCGGGGCCCTGCTCCGTGGAGTCCGAGGAACAGATCATAGGGATCGCCAGGGCGGTCAAGGCCGCCGGAGCCACGGTCCTCCGGGGCGGCGCCTTCAAGCCCAGAACATCTCCGTACGCATTCCAGGGAATGCAGATCGAGGGGATCCGCCTGCTCCTGAAGGCCCGCGAGGCGACGGGGCTGCCGATCTGCACGGAAATCATGGACGCCAGCCAGCTTCCGCTGTTTGAAGATATTGACATTCTTCAGGTCGGCGCCAGAAATATGCAGAATTTCTCCCTGCTGAAAGCCCTGGGCAAAACCAGGAAGCCCGTCCTCCTGAAAAGAGGCATGGCCTGCAGCTATCAGGACCTGCTGATGAGCGCGGAGTATATCCTGGCCGGGGGCAATCCCAACGTCATTTTGTGCGAGCGGGGCATCCGGACGTTTGAAACCTATACCAGGAACACGCTGGACCTGGCCTGCATTCCTTCCCTCAAGACTCTGTCGCATCTGCCGGTGGTCATCGACCCGAGCCACGCGACCGGCAGGTCGGCCCTCGTGCCGTCCATGGCGCTGGCGGCCGCCGCGGCCGGTGCGGACGGACTGATTATCGAAGTCCACAATGATCCGCCCCACGCCAAGTGCGACGGGCCCCAGTCCATCACGCCGGCTGCCTTTGAAGAACTGGCCGGAAAACTGCGCGCGGTCAGGGAGGCGCTCCAGTGAGCGGGAATGTGATCGCCTGCCAGGGCACGGAAGGGGCGTATTCCCAGCTGGCGGCGAAAAAGCTGTTTCCCGACGGGAGTTTTCTCTATTTCAGAAATTTTGAGGCCGTGGCCACGGCCGTGCGGGAAGATCTGTGTGAGTTCGGCGTTCTGCCGATCGAAAACAACACCTACGGCTCGGTCCGGGATGTCTACCGGATTCTGGCCCGGCAGGAGGTCTCGATCGTGAGAGGGTGCCGGCTGCAGATCCGGCACCAGCTGCTGGCGAATCCGGGGGCGGTCATGAGCGGGATCCGCAAAGTGTATTCCCACGAGCAGGGACTGGGCCAGTGCGCGAAGTTCCTGCACACACTGGGGGACAAGGTCAGCCTGGTTCCCTGCCTGAATACGGCGGTCGCCGCCCGCATGGTGGCCGAAAGCGGAGATATGGAGGCCGCGGCCATCTCGTCTCCCGAGTGCGCGGACCTCTACGGGCTCACGGTGCTGAAGAGGGGGATCGCGGACAGCGATCACAATTACACGCGGTTCCTGTGCATCGCAAAGGAGTCCTGCGTCCTGCCTGGCGCGGACCGGATTTCCCTGATTTTCACGCTGCCCCACAGACCCGGGGCGCTGGCCTGCGTGCTGGGAAAATTCGCGGATGCGGATATGAATCTGCTGAAGCTGGAGAGTGCGCCCATACCGGGCAGGGATTTTGAGTTCCTCTTTTATGCGGATGTGGAAGGTTCGGTCAATGACCCGGCCGTGTCCGCCATACTGGAAGAGATCCGGGGGATGTGCCCGGACTACCGCTTCCTGGGGAATTATCACGAGATCTGACTCTTTATACAGGACAAAGAAAAACGACGGATCAGGATGATCCGTCGTTTGTCAGTCCTTCGTGTGTGATCGGTTTCCATCTCTTCTGCGGGAAGAGCAGCGAGTAGAGGGAACACAGTGTATAGAGCCACAGGAATACCGGGAAGGTCAGAAGGCCCGGCATCAGTTTGCGGCGCCCGATCCCGGCAAACCAGGCTGTGATGGCAGCACCGATTATGGTGAAGATATAGCCGGCAAAAAACATGATGATCTGCATGATGATGAACACCTGTCCGGCTTCCGAGCGGAAGAATATATAATTCAGAAGAATCGTCGTCAGCATCATGACGATGGAAGCGGGGCCCACGAGCAGCAGTGACATGTTGTCGATCAGCTTTCTGCGCGAAGCTTTCTTTCCTGCGAACGCCCTGATCCAGCGGGGCAGGTAGCGGACGAAGATCTGGTAGTTGCCGGTGCACCATCTGGCCAGCTGCCTCATCATGACCACAAAGGAGGAGGGCTGCTCGTCATAGCACACGGCGTCGATGCAGAAGGAGGTGCGGGAGCCGCGTAAGCATTGCTGAAATGCGAATTCCACATCCTCCGTGATGCTGCTCGTACTCCACCCGTACTGTTCCAGCAGGGACTTTTTGACCGCAAAGCCGGTTCCCGTCAGAAAGCACGAGAAGCCCAGTTTTTCCCGCGGATATGAATAAATGTAGGAATACAGAGGCCAGTAGGCGGCGTACCACTGCGTGATCATGGTCCTGAAGGGTTGGCCGGCGAGGCGGTTGCCCTGCACCACTCCGTTGCCCTTATTCAGGTGCTGATTGATCCGCTTCATGAAATCGGGGGTGGCGACATTGTCCGCGTCGAATACCAGAAAGGCGTCGAAGGTTTCCTTTTTTTCGCGGAGTATTTTGGCCATGCCCCAGGCCAGCACGGCGCCTTTGCCGTCCGTCGGTCCGTCGAAGCGCTCATAGCAGGTGACGAAGGGAAAGGATCTGGCGATGGAGGCCGTCCGGTCCGTGCAGTGGTCGGCCAGAAGATAGACGTGCCAGTGGTCGGCTGGATACTTCTGGGCTTCCAGACTTTTCAGGAGCTTGCGGATCACGGATTCTTCGTTGCGGGCGCAGATGATGACGGCAAACCTGTTTTCGGGTTTGTTCGGGCCGCACGGTTCTTTTTTTCTGATAAGACCGAAAAAGGCCACAAATCCGGACCAGCCTATGATGACACCGGCGATGACCTGAAGAATGATCAGTATAATCGTAAAAGGAGACAGCATCATGAATCTATATAAAAACTCGAATCAAAGTGAACGAGGTTAATTGATTTCATTATTGTACACTAAATTCGTATAAATAGCAATTTGCAACGGACGCGGCAGGAAAACAATGCTATAATATCCGTGATGCCCGCGCCATTTTAAGCCGGGGCATGAAGGGAGTAAAAGCAGGAGACCTGCGGGGCCGCCTGTTATCTATTTTTTGCGGGGAGAGGATCGCGATTATGATAAAGACACTGCTTATTTATGACGGCAGAATGAGCTCAGCCGAGAGAATTGCCGATAAACTGTGTTATCTGATAGGAAACGCAATGGTTTCGGAAATCACGGAGGCTCCGTCGGATCTGACTCCTTATGACGGCTTTTGCTTTGTCTTTAATTTCTACGGTGCCGTGTCGGCCGGCAGGACCCGCGCGTATATCGCCCGGCATATCGACGAGCTCGGGGGCAGGCGGATCATCATGGTCGGAATCGGTTTCTCGGACCTGGGCTACACCAAGTTTGTCAGTGATTCGGAGCTGATGACGGGAGTCGGCAGCATTTCCGGTATTTTTATCTCATCGGAGGCGGAGACGCTCCGGGTGGGATATGAGATCAGCCGCATTCTCCACGAACCGGTTCAGGAGGTGGAGGAGCACAAGCTGCAGGATAAAATCGAGGATTTTATCCGCCAGCACAGATCCCTCGCGCTGGCGACGGCCGCATCGGGTTATCTGCGGTGCACACCGCTCGCATATATGTATCTGGACCACGTGTTTTACGTGATCACGGAAGGCGGCTATAAGTTCCGGGGTATTCTGGAGAACGGCGATGCCAGCGCCGCGATCTACGACGAGCTGCCCGAAGACGGTTCCAGGATCGCCTCGCTGCAGATTCTGTGCAAGGCCGCTCCGGTGCCGGTCGGAAGCGATGAGTATTATACCGCGATGGCGGCCGGAGGCATGACGAAAGACAAGCTGGACGCGATGCCGATCACGCTGTTTCTGCTGAAGATCGTACCGCTCCGGTATGAATATCTGGACACGGATCTCGCCCGTGAAGGCTATGACACAAAGCAGATCCTGGACACGGAATTCAGAAGGAAGACCTGGGAGGCGGGTGCCGCCTATGCCAGCGCCGAGGAGGCCAGGGAGGCGGCCATGGCTTCGGAGAAGCTGAAGGAGGAAGCCTCCAGGGCAAATGCGGACGGAGGCAGTGCGCTCCGGATCCCGGATGTGCTGGAAGAGGAGACGCCGGAGACGGATGCGGTCCGCGAGGCTGCCGTCGAAGCCGCCAACGCCGAGGCCAGGCAGGAGGCCGGGATCGTCGTAAAGGAAATCTTTACGGAAGTGGACGAAGAGGCGAATGTCGGGGAAGATATCTCTGAGGAAGATGCTGAAATCCACGACGCGGATGTGACAGAAGAGAATCCGTACGGGGACCGGGAAGAGGCTGCTGACTCCGATGCGTACGGTGATGAAGAGATCATTGACTCTGACGAATATGGTGATGAAGAGATCATTGACTCTGACGAATACGGTGATGAAGAGATCATTGACTCCGGCGAATACGGTGATGAGGAGGTTGTTGACTCCGACGCTTACGAAGTCGGGGAAGAGCTGACCGGCCTCGAGAGTGACGAGGATGAGGAGGACGGCCTGGACACGGAGGCTTATGAAGCCGCGGCGGAACGGAGGGACACCGGGAACTTTGGCTGGAACTATGCAGACACCGGCAGCTGGAAGGCAAACGGCCGGGGCAGGGAACCGAATTCCTTTATCAGAAGCCCGGAGATCGACACGGCGCATCTGCCCGAGATCGATATGACGGTTCTGGGCGGTTCCGCGTATGAAGAGGATGAGGACGGGGAGGACGACAGCGGATTCCGCTCCGGCCGTGATGACGAAGAAGGCGTCTACTCTGTCCGCGATGACGGGGAAGACGAAGAAGGCGTCTATTCCATCCGCGACGAGGAAGAGGAAGAGCGGAAGAACCGGCGGTTCGGACTGGCCGAACTCGAGGCGATGGAAGAGGAAGATGACGCCGCTTATGAGAAGCGGAAGCGCCAGAGAAGAGAAGCCAGGGTTCACGAGGAAGAAGAAGAGGAGGAAGAAGCTGACGTTCCCGCTTCGGAAGCAGACGAATCCCGCGCAGAGGAGGATTATGACGAGGCGGTTCCGGACGATGAGGACGGGGACGCGGAAGAGGACGGGGAAAGACCGGCCCGCCGCAGAAGCCGCAGGCAGTCTTCCGGGCGAAGCGGCGGCAAAAAGCGCGAGAAACGCAGGCGCACATCTTCCGGAGGAGGCTTCTTCGCGAGACTGGGCCGGGGACTCAGTTCGCTGCTGAAAATTGACGATAATGAAGACGATCTGGAAGAGGAGTGAAAGCGAAAGGAGGCTGAACAATCAGGTTCAACCTCCTTTTTTATGTCCGGTCATGCCGGAGACGATCCTCTTACAGCAGGATCATATTGTGTTCGGCGCACTGCCGTCTCATTTCTTCGGGCCATACGGAGGCCTGCACTTCGCCCACATGCGCTCTGCCGAGCAGCAGCATGCACAGACGGGACTGGCCGATGCCGCCGCCGATGGAATAGGGAAGCCTGCCTTCCGCCAGAGCCCTGTGATAGGGCAGCGCGCTGCGGTATTCGCAGTTTGCGGCCTTGAGCTGGCGCATCATTGACTCCGGGCTCACGCGGACGCCCATGCTGGAGATTTCCAGCGCGCACTCAAGCGGCTCAAACCAGAACAGGATATCCCCGTTGAGATCCCAGTCGTCGTAGTCCGGCGCTCTGCCGTCGTGGGGCATCCCGTCCGCGAGAGGCCAGCCGATCTTGCTGATGAAGACGGCGCCGTATTCGCGGCAGATCAGGTTCTCGCGCTCTTTGCGGGTTTTGTCCGGCCAGCGGCTCTCCAGTTCCGATGTGGTGACGAAGTGAATATCTTCGGGCAGGCGGTAGACCGCATCCGGATATTTGTACCAGACTTCATGCTCGGCGTGCTTGATGATGCGGAAGATGCTGCGCACCACGCCCTCGAGGAAGAGCTCGTTTCTGTCTTCTTCCGTGATGACCATTTCCCAGTCCCACTGATCGACATAGCAGGAATGCAGATTGTCGAGATCCTCGTCGCGGCGGATCGCGTTCATGTTGGTATACAGCCCTTCACCGGGATGGAAGCCGTACTCGCCCAGCGCGCGGCGCTTCCACTTGGCCAGTGACTGTACGACCTCGAAGGTCTCGCCGGGGAGCGATTTGATATCAAACCCGACCGGTCTCTCGATGCCGTTCAGATTGTCGTTCAGACCGGAACTCTGGGAGACGAAGAGGGGCGCCGAGATGCGCTCCAGATTCATTTCTCTGCCAAATTCCTTCTGAAAAAGGTCACGGATAAATTTGATGGCGTTCTGTGTTTCCCGAACCGTCATATGAGGGTCGTAGCCCTCCGGGAGAATGAGACCCATATCTGCGGCTCCTTTCCGGATATGATTCCTATGTGATGCATATTGTTTTTTAAAAAACCATCCTCTATAATACTACCGAAACGGTCTGAATTGCAATGCGGAATGAGCTTTCGGACGGTTCTTTATTTTTCAGACGGAAAGGCGCAGGTATGAATACGATTCGCATACTCGGACGCGAAATCCGGGAATTTCGCTTGGTCTCCATTCTGACCCCTTTGCTGATGATCCTGGAGGTCGTGGTAGAAACTCTGATTCCTCTCATGATGGCGAGGATTATTGACCTGGGCGTGACAAAGGGCGATATGCATGCCATCACGCAGAACGGCACCTATATGCTGATGCTGGCGCTGGCCGGCCTTCTGTTCGGAATCGCCGGCGGATTCACCGGCTCAAAAGCGTCGACGGGCTTCGGCCGGAATCTGAGAAAGGCCATGTTTTCCAGAATCCAGACCTTCTCGTTTGCCAATATCGACAAGTTCTCGGCGCCGGGCCTCGTGACCAGGATGACGACGGACGTGACCAATATTCAGAATGCATACCTCATGCTTCTGCGCATGTTTGTGCGGGCCCCGTTTTCCATGATCACGGCCATGGTCATGGCCTACAGCATCAACGCCCGGATCGCCAACGTGTATCTGGTGGCCGTCCTGCTGCTGGCGGTGTTCCTCTTTTTCATCATGATCCGGACGACCGGTTTCTTCCGCGTGGTCTTTAAGAAATACGATGAGCTCAACGCGAGTATCTCGGAGAATATCAGCGGCATCCGCGTCGTCAAGGCCTATGTCCGCGAGGAGCATGAAAAGAGCAGGTTCCGGAAGGCCGCGGAGAATATTTATACGCTGTTTGTCAAGGCCGAGAGCAATATGGTGCTGGTGATGCCGGTCATGATGGGAACCGTGTACGCCGTCATCATGGCGATCTCCTGGTTCGGCGCGCATATGATCGTGCAGAATACGCTGACCACCGGCGAGCTGATGAGCCTTCTGACGTACTGCATGAATATTCTCATGTCCCTGATGATGATGGCCCTCGTGTTCGTCATGGTGACGATGAGCGCCGCATCCGCCGCCCGTATATCAGAGATTCTGACAGAGGAGAGCACGATCCGGAATCCGGAGCATCCTCTTATGGAAGTACCGGACGGCAGCATCGTGTTTGATGACGTGGACTTTTCTTATAAGGAAGGAACTGCGGAGTACGTGCTCCAGGATGTGAGTCTCGATATCCGTTCGGGAGAGACGATCGGAATTATCGGCGGCACGGGCTCGTCGAAATCCTCCCTGGTCAATCTGGTTTCCAGGCTGTATGACGTCTCGGCCGGCCGCGTGCTGGTGGGCGGCCATGATGTCAGGGAGTATGATCTGGACGTGCTGCGAAGCCAGGTCTCGGTGGTGCTCCAGCAGAACGTCCTCTTTTCCGGCACCATTCTGGACAACCTGAGATGGGGGAACCCGCAGGCGACCGAAGAGGAATGCAGGGAGGCCTGCAGGCAGGCCTGCGCCGATGAATTCATCATGCAGTTTCCCGACGGCTATATGACGCAGATTTCCCAGGGCGGGACAAATGTATCCGGCGGCCAGAAGCAGCGCATCTGTATTGCCAGAGCTCTTCTGAAAGATCCGAAGATCCTGATTCTGGACGACTCGACGTCGGCCGTGGACACGGCTACCGAGGCCAAAATCCGGGAGGCGGTGTCCAGGGCGAGACCGGGCATGACGAGGCTGATCATCTCGCAGAGAATCGCTTCCGTCGAGGGCGCGGACCGCGTGATCGTCATGGATAACGGCCGGGTCGCCGGGTTTGATACGCCGGCGAATCTGCTGAAGACCAATAAAATCTATCAGGAAGTCTATGCGACCCAGACGGAGGGCGGCGGTGATTTTGATATCGCTTCCGGAAGTGCGAAGGGAGGTGACGCGAAATGACAGATCCGAAGACAAAACAGAACGCGGATACTTCGAAGGCCGGGAATGGCGGCGCCGAGATCAGCGCGGAAGAGCTGGAAAAAATAAAAAAAAGCGGAAACGGAAACCAGCGGAATATGCGGGGCGTCCGCGTCCGGGTGGAAAACGGGCCCGCCATTTTCCGCAGGCTGATCGGCTATGTGGGGCGGCGCTACGCGCTCCAGCTCGCCATTGTCGTCGTCCTGATCTTCGTGAGCGTGCTGGCGAATGTCCAGGGAACGCTCTTTATCCAGAAGCTGATTGACAACTACATCACCCCCATGCTGAAGTCGGGCAGCAATGATTTCGGACCTCTGGCCCGCGCGATCGGTCGGGTCTGCCTGTTCTATGCGGTCGGCGTGGCGGCCTCCTATACGCAGAACCGAATCATGATTTATGTGTCCCAGGGGACGCTCCGGGACCTGCGTCTCGAAATGTTCAACCATATGGAGTCCCTGCCCATCCGGTATTTTGACCGGAATACGCGCGGCGACATCATGTCCGTCTACACGAATGACACGGACTCCCTGAGGCAGATGATCTCGCAGTCGTTTCCGCAGCTGATCAATTCGTCCGTCACGATCGTCAGTGTCGTGATCAGCATGCTGACCATGAGCGTGCCGCTCACATTTGTGACCATCGGCATGTCCGGCCTGATGCTGTTCGTGACCTCAAGACTCGCGAGGGTCTCCGGATCGGGCTTCATCGCCCAGCAGCGGAACCTAGGTGCCGTGAACGGCTATATCGAGGAAATGATGCAGGGCCAGAAGGTCGTCAAGGTTTTCTGCTATGAGGACCGGGCCAAGGAGCATTTCAATGAAATGAACGAAGAACTGTTCAGGAGCGCGTATAAGGCCAACAGTTTCGCGACCATCCTGATGCCGGTCAATGCCCAGATCGGCAATGTCAGCTACGTCATCTGCGCCATGCTGGGCGGGATCTTCGCGCTGAACGGAGTCGGCGGGCTCACGATCGGGAGGCTTGCTTCCTTCCTGACATTTAACAAGAGCTTTAATATGCCCATCAACCAGCTGAGCCAGCAGATGAACGCGATCGTGATGGCGCTGGCCGGCGCCGACAGAATCTTCCGCCTGCTCGACGAGGAGCCTGAGCAGGACGAGGGCTATGTGACGCTGGTAAATGCAAAGGTATCTCCGGACGGAACCATCACCGAGACGGAAGAGAGGACCGGAAAATGGGCGTGGAGACATTTCCACAAGCAGTCTGACCAGAGTGTCACCTATGTGGCGCAGGCCGGCGACATCGTGATGGACGGCGTCGACTTCGGCTATACACCGGAGAAGACGGTGCTGCATGATATCAAGCTCTATGCCAGACCGGGACAGAAAATCGCCTTTGTCGGCTCGACGGGCGCCGGAAAGACGACGATCACCAACCTGCTCAACCGTTTCTACGATATTCAGGACGGAAAAATCCGCTATGACGGCATCAACATCACCAAGATCCGGAAGGAGGATCTGAGGCGGTCGCTCGGGATGGTCCTGCAGGACACGCACCTCTTTACGGATACGGTCAGGGAGAATATCCGGTACGGACGCCTGGATGCGACGGATGAGGAAGTGGAGGCAGCGGCTAAGCTCTCCAATGCGGATGCATTTATCAGGAAGCTGCCTGACGGCTATGACACCATGCTGACAAATGACGGCGCCAGTCTCTCGCAGGGACAGCGGCAGCTGCTGGCGATCGCGCGTGCCGCCATCGCGGATCCGCCGGTCCTGATCCTGGATGAGGCGACGTCATCCATCGACTCGAGAACCGAGCGGATCGTGCAGAACGGCATGGACGCACTGATGAAGGGCAGAACTTCGTTCGTCATCGCGCACCGGCTGTCGACCGTGCGGAATGCCGACTGCATCATGGTCCTGGAACAGGGCCGGATCATAGAGCGGGGAACGCACGACGACCTGATCGCAGCGAAAGGAAAGTACTACCAGCTGTATACGGGGCTGGCGGTCAGTTCATAAGAAAAAAAGAAATCTCTCCGGCGGGGCGGGCGCGGCCCGCGGTACCGGAGACAACAAAGAGCCGCGCAAGCGGCTCTTTTCGCGTTGGTGCGCGCAGGCAAACGCCTGCAGGATACATCTGCGCACCATCCGCATCCTGCACGAAAAAAGAAAGGTCTGAGACGATTCATCTCAGACCTTCCGTTTTTGTAAGTGGAACGTACAGGGCTCGAACCTGTGACCTTTCACACGTCAAGCGAATGCTCTCCCAGCTGAGCTAACGTTCC
>CACXFM010000213.1 GCA_902766955.1 uncultured Lachnospiraceae bacterium
CGACCCTGCCACGATGCCGTCGAAGCTGTCAAGTCTCGCGGTGATGTCATTCACCGCATCGTCGAAAATGCACTTGCCCGTTTTCATACAGGACATGCAGGCCGTGCAGCCGTGAACCGCCCCCTTGCCGAGATACAGCAGTTCGGTTTCCACGCCCTCTTTATGAAGCGTATTTTCAAGCTCCTTAAGCGCCGTATATGTGCAGCCGAACTCGTTGGGGCTTCCGTTGATCAGCAGTATTTTTCCCATTTTCCTTTTCCCCTTTCACCGGTATAAAAAAGTCCGCTCACGTAAATCGTATTCCCGTGCAGCGGACAGTCATAGGGTTCATCGTTTCGGGCTCCGGCGTGCATTCGAGCCGGACTCTCTTTTATTATAAGATAAGGTACAGACACGGACAAGTGTGTTTCTTTGTGCAAAATGTGGCGTATCATACGATATTACCCGGCGGCTTCTGCAACATCAGACAACCATTTATTTAAAATTCAGAAGCCCTTTGATATACCCAATTCACTGTACCTGCTATAATAAAACTGTCGATAAAGGCAGATCACACGTTTAAAAATTGATCAGGGAGGAATCGAATATGTCCATTCTTGCAGCCTTTATGGTTCCCCATCCGCCGATGATCGTTCCCGCAGTCGGCAGGGGCTCCGAATCGCAGATCCGGGAGACGACGGCCGCCTATGAAAAGACGGCTGAGAAAATCGCGCAGATCGCTCCCGAAACCATCATCATCTCGAGTCCCCACTCCGTCATGTACACCGATTACTTTCATATATCCCCCGGAAAGGAAGCTTCCGGATCCTTTTCGGATTTCCGGGCGGGAGACGTGCGCTTCCATGAGACATACGATACAGAACTTGTTAAGGAAATCGTGAATGCAGCCGACAGAGCCGGCTTCCCTGCCGGAACGGAAGGCGAGCGCAGCAGAAAGCTCGACCACGGCACCATGGTGCCGCTCTGGTTCATCCGGCAGAAATACGACGGCTTCCGCATAGTCAGAATCGGACTCTCCGGCCTTCCGCTGACGGACCACTACGCGTTCGGGCAGATGATCCGGGACGCCGTCGAAAGATGCGGCAGAAAGGCCGTCTATATCGCAAGCGGCGACCTGTCCCACAAGCTTCAGACCTACGGCCCCTACGGCTTTGCCCCGGAGGGACCCGAGTACGACAGCCGCATCATGGACGTCTGTGGCCGCGCCGCCTTCGGTGAGCTCTTTGATTTCGACGAGACTTTCTGCGAGAAGGCAGCGGAATGCGGCCACCGCTCCTTCGTCATGATGGCGGGCGCCCTGGACGGCATGGATGTCCGCGCGGAGACGCTGTCGCACCAGGATGTGACCGGCGTCGGCTACGGCATCTGTACTTTCGAGGTAACCGGGGAAAACCCGGACAGACATTTTCTGGATTCGTATCTCGCGAAGCAGGAATCGCGCCTCAGAGAACAGGAGGCGCAGTCGGATGCATATGTAAAACTCGCCAGAAAGTCCGCGGAATCGTTTGTGAAGACGGGCCGGTATCTCCCGCTGCCCTCCCGGAAAGAACTGCCGGAGGAAATGTTCTCCGAAAGGGCCGGCGTCTTCGTCTCCGTCCACAAGCACGGGAAGCTCCGGGGGTGTATCGGGACCTTCCTGCCCGTGACGGACTGTATTGCCAAAGAAATCATCGACAATGCCGTGAGCGCCGTCTCGCGGGATCCCAGATTCGATCCGGTCACGGCGGACGAACTCCCCTGGCTCGAGATCAATGTCGACGTCCTGAGTACGCCCGAGCGGATCCGTTCAAAGGACGAGCTGGACGTGAAGCGCTACGGCGTGATCGTCTCCAGCGGCAGAAAGCGCGGCCTCCTCCTGCCCGATCTGGACGGCGTCGATACCGTCGAGCAGCAGATTGACATCGCGCGGCAGAAGGCCGGCATCCGGAGGGGCGAGCCGCTGACGCTTGAGAGATTCGAGGTTGTGCGGCATCGGTGAGAAGGCGGGCCGCTCGTGCCTGGCAGATTCGAGGGCAGGCGGCATCGGTGAGACTATCTCCGCATGGAAAGGAGAAAGCGATGGCAAGATGTGAAGTATGTTTCCGGCACTGTGAGATAAAGGAAGTGGAGAGCGGCTTCTGCGGGGCACGCACCTGCAGGAACGGAGAGGTCGTACCAAAACATAACGGGCTCCTCTCCGCCCTCGCCCTCGACCCCATTGAAAAGAAGCCCCTGCGGAGATTTCATCCCGGCAGCCTGATCCTGTCCGCCGGCGGCTACGGCTGCAACCTGCGCTGTCCCTTCTGCCAGAATTCAGAGATTTCCTGGTCGGAGGAGGCGCTGCACCCGGGCCGGAACGGGCGCCGCACCACGCCCCGGGAACTCGCGGATACGGCCGTCCGCTACAGGAAAAACGGGAATATCGGACTTGCATTCACCTACAACGAACCTCTCGTGAGTTATGAATTTGTCCGGGACACCGCCAGACTCATCCACGAGGAAGGCATGTGCAATGTGCTGGTGACCAACGGATGCGCCTCCCTCACCGTCCTGGAAGAACTCACCCCTTATATCGACGCCATGAACATCGACCTCAAGGGCTTCACGGAGCATTACTATGGAGATGTGCTCAAGGGAAACCTTGCCATGGTAAAAGACTTCATAAGGGAGGCGGCCCGGATCTGCCACGTCGAACTGAC
>CACXFM010000214.1 GCA_902766955.1 uncultured Lachnospiraceae bacterium
AACCGGAACTTAAAATTAAACGCTGACAACAATACAGTTGCAGTAGCAGCCTGAGTTGCTGCTCGTCGGCCCGGTTGTACCCGTACTCCCGGTTACCGGCGTCATGATTACGGGAAACGACGCAGGCAAAGCTTTGAGCCTGTGGGCGTATGATGAAGCTACTGATGCTGTGAGGCTGCTGCCTGCCGCATAGCTGAGGGAATGTAAAGAAGCAGCTGTGATGGGAGATGCCTCGGGGGACAGGCTTTCGGACGCGGGTTCGATTCCCGCCAGGTCCACGAAAAAAAGAGACTGTTTTTTCGACAGTCTCTTTTTTTGTTTCGTGTTTTTCTTTATTCAGCTCTTTTTCCGCCTTCTTCGAGAGCCTCGAAGTCAAGCTCCTCATCCGTCAGCTCATCTTCGGTATCTCCCTGCGCATCCTCTTCGACTTCATAATTGGTTCCGTCGACATCATCGCTGTCATAGGCGTCAATCACGTCAGCATTATCGTCATTTGCTGCTGTTTCAGCATCTACCTGCTGCTCATCTTCCTCATAGTATTCTTCCTGGGCCGGAGCCTGTGTCGGTTTCTGCACCTGCGATACAGTTCCGGAACCTGCCTCCGTATTCTTTATCTCGGAAGCTTTGGATGAAGCAACTGCAGCCTCCGATACGGCAGATTCAGCGGCTGATGCCGCAGCAGGTGCCGCTGATGCAGCAGATGAAGCAGCGCTTTCCGTTCCGGCTGCCTTCTTTCCGCAGCCAGCTGCCATAAGCATAACACATGAGAGTAGAACTACCATCAGTTTCTGTTTCATAATCAATGCACCTCCACGCATGCAGTGTAACACGTCTCCCTTAAAATATCCAGTGTCGTCAGTGTGTTTACATAATTTTATGCACTTTGCCTCATCTGAGCAGATAAACCTCCGCATAGCGGTTAAATTGATCAGAATACTCGTCTGCCGGGTTATCGACAAAGATATCCACCCAGTTCTGGTCATACATGGCGCTTCCGCCGTGATCTTCGAGAACATACACGTGGCCGTCGATCATCAGACGGTCTCCGAACATAAGCCCCAGTCTCGCGCAGGTCGCCGACGATACCGCAACTGTTCTGCCGGCCACGAGCGGCGCGCCGCTCGCCGTCTGTCCCACATACGGCCCCTGGTCCGCAGGGGTATCCATATACGCGGTCAGTCTCCACAGTCCCAGATCCGTAACGGTAGAATATGCTTCCGTCGTGGGAATTTCCTCTTCTTCACTCCCGTCTGTCACGGTCACAAGCCGTACGGAAGTCTGTTTTCTTCCATCCGTCGAAGTCATAATATAAGAAATCAGGTATTCACCCGGCCTGGATGTATCGAGTGCGCTGGTATCTGCCTCGATCGATGCGATCTGGTCTTCGCAGACAATATGTTCCATCGGATCGAAGTCGCCGCCGATCGGAATCTTCGCCTCTCCTTCCATTCCGTAGAGATAATGGTCGAGATCGGCATACACATTGACAGTGATTGTTTTCTCCTCTTTGTCGGACTGATAGCCGTAGATGGTGTAAGTCATCTCGTAGGTTCCGACCGTATCAAATGCCACGGTCGTCGTATCTGCGATGACGTCTTTGACCGTTTCGTCCCATGTCACGCCGGACATGACGTCGGGTCTCATTCCCTCGATGACGGAAAAGCTGCGGATCCCTTTTACATGGTCGGAGAGTTTCTCTTCCGCCTGAGCCTCTGCTGCGGAAATCACCTGCTCCGCGGCGGAGACTGCCTGTTCCGCGGCAGATACTGTCTGCTCCGCGGCAGATATTGTCTGCTCCGCGGCGGAAGAAGCTTCCACGCAGAAAGACTGTCCGCCCAGGACAAGGCTCATGCCAAGTACCGCCTGCAGAGCTGCTTTTCTGAAGAGTTTACACCTAGTTCTCATTCTGATTCCCTCATGCATCAAGATTACGGACCTTGAAATCCCTCTCGGCTTCCCGCTTCATATCCTTCTTTGCGATATCCGCCCGTTTGTCGTAGAGCTTCTTGCCTTTGGCAAGGCCCACTTCCACTTTCACAAGGCTTCCTTTGAAATATACCTGCAACGGCACCAGGGTAAATCCCTTCTCCTTGATTTTCTGCTGAAGTTTGCGGATCTCCTGCGCGTGCATCAGAAGTCTTCGTTTCCGGAGCGGATCCCGGTTAAAGATATTTCCCTTTTCATATGGCGCGATATGCATGCCGTCGACGAAGATCTCACCGCGGCTGATTTCCACATACGCCTCTTTGATCGAACAGTGGCCCATCCGGATGGATTTCACCTCTGTCCCGAAAAGTTCGATTCCCGCCTCGTATTTCTCAAGTATAAAATAATCGTGATATGCTTTTTTGTTATTTGCAATCAGCTTTACTGAATCTGACATGCCCACTCCCCGACTTCCCGGTATGCTTTGCTGGAGTCAAAGACCTTTTGACCCCAACATCATAAAATAAATAAGTGACCATTTCGTGAAAAGACCCCTGCCGCAAAACAGGCAGGGGTCTTCACTCACATTCATTTTATTTCAGGAAGTTCATAGACAGAACGATTGATAAGACAAAGAAAAGAACAGCCATAATCTTTGTCGCCTTCACAAGTCCGCCTTCCATCGATCTTCCCTTATTCTGACCCCAGTACGTGTCAGCAGCACCGGCGATAGCGCCGAGTCCGGCGGATTTGCCTTCCTGCATAAGTACGATTGCAGCCAGCCCGATGCAGTCAATCACATAGATAACTGTCAGAATCACTCTGAGAACGCCCATGGATAATCTACCCCCAAACTATTGTATGACAAATCTGATAAAAACCGAACTACAGTATATCACACTGTACGGCCCTATTTCAATGCCTTATTTCTCGATCAGGAGGGATCTTCCGGTCATTTCGGCGGGTTTCTCATATCCCATGATCTCAATCATGGTCGGAACGATATCGCAGAGCTTGCCGCCCTCGTCCAGTGTATACTTCGGATCCGCGTTCACCAGAATAAAGGGAACCGGATTGGTCGTATGGGCCGTAAACGGTTCTCCCGTCTCATAGTCCACCATCATATCGCAGTTTCCGTGATCGGCGCAGATGAACATCACGCCGTCTACTTCCTTGATGGCTTCCACGGCCCGTCCGACACATTCATCCACGCATTCCACCGCCTTGATGGCTGCGGATTCAACGCCCGTATGGCCGACCATATCGCCGTTTGCGAAGTTGATGATGATCATGTCGTACTTTCCGCTTCTGATTGCGTCGACCAGTCCGTCGCAGACCTGGGGAGCACTCATCTCCGGCTGAAGATCGTATGTCGCTACCTTCGGGGACGGAACCAGGATCCGGTCTTCGCCTTCAAACGGCTCTTCCACACCGCCGTTGAAGAAGAAGGTGACATGCGCGTACTTTTCGGTCTCCGCCGTGCGCAGCTGCGTCAGTCCCTGCTTGCTGAGCCATTCTCCGAAAACATTGTGAAGCTCCTGCTTCTTGAAGGCAACGAGCTTGTTTCCGATGGTCACATCGTAATCCGTGAAGCAGACATAGGTTGTTTTGATACGCGGTCCTCTGTCAAAATGATCAAACTCATCATCACAGAAGCAGCGCGTAATCTCTCTGGCGCGGTCCGGGCGGAAATTGAAGAATACGATCGAGTCATTTTCCTTAATCGTCGCTACCGGCTTTCCGTCCTTCTGTACGACGAAAGGCACGACAAACTCGTCTACGACACCATTATCATAGGAGGCCTGCATGCCGCAGAGCGGGCAGTCGGCTTTGTCGCCCTCGCCTTTGACCAGCGCGTCGTAAGCCTTCACCACGCGCTCCCAGCGGTTGTCGCGGTCCATGGCATAATAGCGTCCGGAGACAGTCGCGATCTCACCGACTCCGATCTCTTTCATCTTGTCCATCAGGTCTTTGATATAACCCTTGCCTGAATCCGGAGGTGTGTCGCGGCCGTCCATAAAGCAGTGTACATACACCTTGGTGAGCCCGCTTCTCTTGGCCAGCTCCAGAAGGCCGTACAGATGATCCGTGTGGCTGTGGACGCCGCCCGGTGAAACAAGGCCCATGAAATGGATGGCGCTGTCGTTTTCTTTCGCATTGTTTACCGCGCGCAGCAGTTCTTCGTTCTCAAAGAAGTCTCCGTCGTCAATAGCTTTGGAGATTCTCGTCAGTTCCTGATAGACGACTCTGCCGGCGCCCATATTGGTGTGGCCGACTTCGGAATTGCCCATCTGTCCGTCGGGAAGGCCGACGGCCAGTCCGGATGCATAACCCTTTACGAACGGATATTCCGCTTCCAGCTTATCCATGACGGGCGTATTGGCAAGCGCAACGGCATTGTGCTCCCTGATCGGGTTCAGGCCGTAGCCGTCCAGAATCATGATGACGTGTGTTTTTTTACTCATGTTGTGATGTCTCCTTATTGCGGCTGCATGCTGATGCAGCTCCTTGTAAAAACTGAACCGATGGGCATATCTGCCCACCGGTCCGGCAGTTCAATGTACCGCGCGCCCTCTCCGGGCACCGCGCACATTGCAGTATTATTTATAATTGACGATTTTGCCGAAATCCGGCTTCAGGGAAGCGCCGCCGACAAGGCCGCCGTCGATATCTTCCTTGCCGAACAGCTCTGCTGCATTGGAAGCATTGACGGAACCGCCGTAAAGGATGCGGATCTCTTCCGCAACTTCTTTGCCGTACAGCTCACAGATCAGATCGCGGATGCCCTTGCAGACTTCTTCAGCCTGTTCGGATGTCGCCGTTTTGCCTGTTCCGATCGCCCAGATCGGTTCATAGGCGATGACAGCGGCTTTGGCCTGATCAGCCGTGAGGCCGAGGAATCCGACTTTGACCTGCTGACGGATGAAGTCCATCGTCACGCCCTGCTCTCTCTGCTCGAGAGATTCGCCGCAGCACATAATCGGGACAAGGCCCTTTGCGAAGCACTGGATCATCTTTGCGTTGACGGTTTCATTTGTCTCGGCGAAGTACTCGCGTCTCTCGGAATGGCCGAGAATGACATACTTCACGCCGACGTCCAGAAGCATATCAGCGGAGATTTCGCCTGTATAAGCGCCGCTGTCCTTGAAATAAACATTCTCGGCGCCGATCTGGATGTTGGAGCCCTTTGCGGCTTCCATGGCAGCGGGAATATCGATGGCCGGTACGCAGAGAAGAACTTCTACTTCATCGCTTGCGCAGGTAGCCTTCATCGCTTCGATCGCGGCAGCTGCTTCGGACGGGGTCTTGTTCATTTTCCAGTTTCCGGCTGCAAGAATCTTTCTCGACATAAGTTTGTTCCTCCTTAGGAATCGATTGTTTTATACAGTCTTTTTTAGGCTCTTCTGGCATAGGTGTGGAAGTATAACTCCCACTTTTCCCTATGAGGCTTGAGAAAAACCGCGTCTCCGAATACCCCGATTTG
>CACXFM010000215.1 GCA_902766955.1 uncultured Lachnospiraceae bacterium
ACGCATTCTTTATGTGATCTATACGGCATTTGCTGCTGCTTCGTTTGTCCTGATCTATGAGATTTATGCGAAGGAGTGCGACGGCTTTGCCGGTGAGGGAGCGGCTACTTATTTACGACAGCAGGTGCCTCATGGGCTGTATTTCGGGTTTATTGTCTTTATCGTAGCTGCCACATTGTTCTCATTTGCGGGAAAAGAAAAAACAGCGGGACGGAATATCCGGTTCCGTATTGCTCTTGCGCTGATCTTCGCGGTCATCAATGCAATCGCGTTATATTGTCCGAATATCTTTGTTGACAGGGCATCCGGTGTTGCCCATGTGCATGCTGTGACCAATTCCATCGTTCATGTGGCACATTTTAAGCCATACGATGCCCATAATATCAGTATTTACGGACATTATGGCCTGATCTGCCTGCCGTTCGTAAAGCTTTTGGGAGACGATCTGTTTGCGGTTATGCAGACGATCGTTGTGATGGGATTTGTTACGTTTGCCGCGGCTTTTTATACCGTGAATAAGGTGGTGCGGCGCGATTCTGCCTATTTCATGGCTCTTCTGTCGATTACGGGAACGACTACGCTTCTTAACAGGAGGGGCCATTATTTCCAGACCAATCCGATCAGGCTTCTGTTTCCGATGCTGACGCTGGCTCTGATCGCATATGACACATATCGAAAAGACAGAGAAAAGAAGAAACTGGTCATTCTTCTGGAGCTCGCTGTCGGGTGCGGCGCGGTTATCTGGAATAACGAAACAGGGCTGTTTTGTGTCTGTGTCATGATGTGTGTGATCGTTTTCCGGTCACTTTATGAACATCCGCTTTGGAGCAGATATACTCTGTCTGCTGTGGGACGGGCCATTCTGTATGGTCTGATCTGTGCGGCCGGTGCTTACGGCATCGTGAATCTGTATAACATCGTATGCGGCGGAACGGTGATTTCACCGCGCTTATTCATATATCCGATTCATTCGGGAAATTATGATTACAATCACCTGCGCGCGCCGCTTTCTTCGGTTGCGTCGCTGTATTTTGCGCAGATCCTTCTTTTTTTCCTGACTGCTTTAATCACTCTCAGAAGACATTATTTAAAAATAAGCACATCGGAAAAACCGGATACGCTGTACTTTGCTCTGGCGCTGTCCGGTCTGTCTTCGCTGATCTATTTTATGAACCGGACGGCCTACGGCAATATAGCGATTTCATATATCCAGATGTGTATTCTGCTTGCATCGTATGGGGAAGATGCGTTGGGCTTCTCGAAAGCGGCCTTCAGGGAAAGGCTGAAATCTCCGTTTACATATTTTAAAACGCTCATGACGGTCCTGGTGTTTGGCTGTTCGATGTGGCTTGCCATTGAATCGGTGCTTTATATAAACGCCTGTCTGGATGTGCGTGCCAATAACACCTGGAAGACGGAATCGATGATTGCGGGGATCGAGGAAATCCGGGCGAAAGTGCCGGAGAATACATTTGGCATTGGATTCTGCGTCCCGGAACTCTATTATCAGCTGGGGTGGGACAGCGCACTTCCGATGATTGACTGGTCGGACATGAATGAACTGAACCGGGAATATGCGATTGAGGAAGCCCTCAAGCATGAATATGTGTTAGTGGGCGGATTCAGATTTCATCAGGAAGAGCTGTATGACAAAATCGATACGATCAATATCTGGCCGTATGATTATAAGCTGTTTAGAAGAAAAGAAAAAATAGAACCATAACTGGTGTTTTAACGGAAAAGGGTAATGAAATGAGAGCAGCGAAGCCGGGTGAAACGCCGGTGGTTTCAGTTTTAATGTTTGTGTATAATCACGGCGCCTATCTGGAAAAGGCAATTCGAAGTGTCGTCGGACAGACAGGAGATTTTCCGGCCGAGATCATCATTCACGACGATGCTTCGACGGATGGATCCCGGGCGATCATAGAGAACTATGCACGCAAGTATCCGGATCTGATCGTTCCGATTCTTCAGGAAAACAACCAGATGCAGAATGGTGTGAATATTTACACCAATTATATATATCCGAAAGTCAGAGGAAAATATCTCGCCTATTGCGAAGGCGATGATTACTGGATTTATGCGGGGAAGCTGGAACTGCAGATCCGCCTGTTAGAGACGCATCCGGAATATCCGGCAGTATTTCATAATTGTATTGTCGTTGATGCTGCGGGCAGACGCAGACCGCCGGTCAAAAAGTTTTATCCGTTTCGTAAGAATTCTCTTTATACACTGAAAGAACTTTCTTATGAAGCGAGAATGCCGGGGCAGACCGCATCGGTTGTGATGAGGAGCAGCCTGCTCATGGATATGCCGGCCGGGGTTTCAGAGCAATTCCACAAAATCAGAACCTGTGTGGGAGACAGACAGCGAACGCTGCTTATTCTGCTGAATGGTCCCGCTTTGTGTCTGTGTAAATATATGAGCGCTTACCGTTATGTGACAGAATCAGGCACAAGCTGGAATGCCAGGACCAGGAATAAAAATCTTGCGGGAAAGTATTTTATGCAGGAGACTGACTTCCGAAGATTTGCAAAAGAGTATTTTGACACAGATCTCCATAATGATTTTGTCCTTTTTGGAACCGGAGTCATGGCATGTCTGCGGTATTGGCGCAATCCCTCGGAAGAGAATTGCAGTCAGTATCGTCTGGCTGTCACTGCAGCAGGCGGAAAACGGGAATTGATGATGCGGCTCATTACATGTTTTCCGGGGGCACTTCTCACACTCACGGGAAGGGTATTTCAGGAACTGAGATGGCGCCTTCCGGGATAAGGATTTTTTGATGAAGAAACAAAACCAAAGGCCTTCTAATATCGACAAAGGACTGGTTCTCAGCGGTCTCATATGGAAGTATCTGGACCGCACGCTGGTGCAGGCCGTGCAGTTTCTGGTGACCATCCTTCTGGCGAGGATACTTGCCCCGGATGAATTCGGACTTCTGACCCTGGTCTCGGTTTTCCTTAATATAGCACTCGTCTTTGTGCAGCATGGGATCGGCTCTGCTTTGATACAAAAGGAGACGATCACGGAGGGCGAGTTTACATCTGTTTTCTTATTCAGCCTTCTTGCCGGAGGCGTAATGTCTGCTGTCATTGTTGTCCTGGCCCCGTTTCTGTGCGGAGTCCTGGGATATCCTTCTGCCGTGCCGATTGTCCGGGTGCTGGCAATGGTGCTTCCTTTTGCGGGTATCAGTAATTCCCTTGAATCGAAGTTCAGCAGAAATCTTGAGTTCAGGAAAATCTTTGCCGCAAACCTAAGCGGTGCGCTGCTGTCTGCCGTAATCAGTATATGGGCGGCATGGAATGGCTTCGGCATATGGGCGCTTGTGATTCAGCAGCTTGTATTCCAGCTGGTTTCTTCTCTGGTGCTCTGGCATCTCGCCGGATGGCGGCTCGCGAAGGCGGTGCCGTTCAGAACCATCTACCCGCTGATTTCTTATGGGTGGAAAATTCTTGCGTCAAGCCTGATTGACACAGTTTACGCCAATCTGCGGACTTTGCTGATCGGAAAATATTATTCATCCGCGGCAGTCGGTTATTATGATAAAGGGAGGCAGTTTCCGGCGCTTATTATAGCCAATATCAATGTGACTATTCAGTCCGTGCTTTTTCCGGCACTATCCAGAGAACAGACGGACAGAAAAGTCGTAAAAGATATCGTGAGAAGAACGATTTCTGTCAGTACATATGTGATTTTTCCCTGTATGACGGGACTCATGGTCGTCGGAAGGCCTCTGATCCGGCTTCTTCTGACAGATAAATGGCTGCCTGCGCTGCCGTATATGCAGTGCTTCTGTATGATCTACAGCCTCTGGCCGGTTTCGACGACGAATCTGCAGGCCATTAAGGCCTTGGGTAGAAGTGACATCTTCCTGAAGCTTGAAATTGTAAAAAAGGCAATCGGGATTGCGATTATGCTGTTTACGCTTCCCATGGGAATCCGGGCCATGATGATCGGAGGCTGCATTAATGCAGCCATAGCGCTTTTCCTGAACGCATTTCCCAATATCGCCCTTCTTGATTATCATCTGAGGGAACTCTTTTCCGACATGCTGCCGGCTTTTGTTTTATCTGCCGCGATGGGGACGGGAATGTTTTTTGGAGGCAGATTGATTCATCAGGATCTGGTTCAGATTGTTGTGGAAGTTCTTTTGGGAGTTGCTTTATATATTGTTTTGTCCATGCTGTTCCGTGTGAATAGCCTGCAGTACGTAAGAGGACTTGCTCGTGAGTATATTCAAAGGAAGAAGCAATAAATATCAGCAGGATGGTCTTTTGGAGATGTAATGGATACTGAATGAACAGAGGGGGAACTGGTAGGATGGATTCAGAGATATACGTAACAAAAGCATCGCTGCCTGCACTTGAGGAATATATAGAAGAGATCCGGGAGTTGTTTTCTTCGTGCAGAATTACAAATATGGGGAAGAAACATTCAGATTTAACAGCTGCTCTGAAAGAGTTTCTCGGCACGGAAAATCTGGTGCTTCTTTCAAATGGGCATATGTCGCTGGAACTGACATTGCAGGCGATGGACCTGAAAGGCGAAGTCATCACGACTCCTTTCACGTTTGCTTCAACAACCCATGCGATTGTGAGAAGCGGACTTACGCCTGTTTTTTGCGACATAAGAGAGGATGACTATACGATTGACCCGGAGAAAATCGAAGCGCTTATAACGGAAAGAACATCTGCCATCCTTCCGGTTCATGTTTATGGAAACGTCTGTGCAGTTGAACAGATTGAGTCGATTGCAAAGAAACACGACCTGAAAGTGATCTACGATGCGGCGCATTCATTCGGTGTCTCATATAAGGGCGTGGGAATCGGGAACTTCGGGGATGCGTCTGTTTTCAGCTTTCATGCGACAAAGGTGTTCAATACCATTGAGGGCGGAGCCGTTTCCGTGAAGGATCCGGTGCTGGCAGAAAAGATCCGTCAGCTGTCGAATTTTGGCATTCTCTGCGAGGATCAGGTGGCGGCCTGCGGATGTAATGCGAAAATGAATGAATTTTCAGCGGCAATGGGGATCTGCAATCTGCGTCATTTTGAACAGAACCGGGAGGAAAGAAAGCGGTTGTGGATACAGTACAGTGAAGAACTGGCTGAAATACCTGGAATAATCGTTTCCGTGATCCCGGATGAAACAAACTACAACTACGCTTACTATCCCATAAGAGTGATCGAAAACGAATATGGTATAAGCCGGGATGAGCTGGCTGCGGTTTTGCGATCAGAGAATGTCAATCCCAGACGGTATTTTTATCCGCTGACAAGCGATTACAGCTGTTATCGCGGAATGTTTCATTCGGATTCCACTCCGGCTGCACAGCGCGCCGCGCAGGAGATTCTGACGCTGCCGCTTTATCCCGGTCTTGGAAGTGACCAGGTATCACGGATCTGTTCAATCATATGGGGTGCCTGTCACTTTTCCAAAAGGGAGGATGGGGTGCCTGTCACTTTTCCAAAAGGGGGATGAGGTGCCTGTCACTTTTCCACAGATTCATGATCGCAACCGGGCAGAGGGGGCCTGATACGATGGGAATACATGACTGGGTAATGCAGACTGATCATATTTTGAAAAAGGCGGTTCGCACGGCAGCACTTTCTGCCGCCGCCGCGGCATTTCTGATCGTCGGCCTGAATCAATCTGAAGTATCCGCGGAAGAAGCGGGATACAGGGTTTCAGATCTCGCCTCATGCATAAGGGATCAGGAGACGCTGAATGATCTGTTTCCTGATATCAGCGGGACAGGCAATGGAAATGCTTATAACAGTTTTCCGCTTTATGGCAATCCGGGGGATGCGGACTGGTATTTTGAAGGCGGAGATGCCCGGATTGTTGAATGGTCGGCAAATACAAGCGCCATGGAGCCTGAGCACTGGGTCTCCGTGATTTCACAGGATCTTTCGGCTGAAGCATATGAGTATTCGGACGATTACTATTTATGGGGGACGGGAAATCTCGTCCTGGAGCTGGCTATTCATGAAGCGCCTATGACGATCTGGGTGGGTGAGAGACAGTACTATGACCGCCAGGATCTGCTGGCGTCAGTCCCTGCCGCTGAAACGGCCGGGACGGCTGCAGGGGACTTGGCAGGTGCGAAGACGTATGAAACCGGCGATGCTCATGGGGAGGAAGGTCCGGCTCAATTTATTCCATGGGAAGAGGCGGGTGTAAAGGATCACAGGATTGATTTCAAAGATGCCGGAGCAGAAATGAAAGTGCGGCGGATTGTCGATATCCCGAGCCATGAAATTTATCTGAGCGATCTCTGGGATCTGACGGAGATCAGCCTGACACCGGTCGATGATCTGAACAAAATCAAAGATATTTCGTTTGTGGCAGAATTGAAAAATCTCACTTCGATTATCCTCAATGACAACGAGATCACGGATCTGTCTCCCGTGGCTGAGCTGCCAAATCTTGAAGGGTTGTTCTTTAATTCAAACCAGGTGTCGGATCTGGGGCCGCTGAAAGGGCTGGAAAATATTCACAGAATTGACATGAGCAATAATCCGATTACGGATTATTCGGCCCTGAGTTCCATGACCGGACTAGAAAGTATCCATTCTTTTAATAACGGGATTACAGATGCGATGCTTCCCGGCTATATTGAGCAGGTGAAAGGCCTTCCAAATCTTGAGAAACTGGATCTGGGAAGTAACCCCTTTTCGGATTATACGGCGCTGTCCCAGATGACGCAGATAACAAGCCTGAGTCTGTGGCACAGTGACATTGATAATCAGGAACTTGTGAAGCTGGTTTCCGCGATCCGGAATCTGCCGAAGCTTAACAGCCTGTCGCTGAAATACAACAATATTTCCGATGTTTCACCCATTGCGGAACTGACCGGCCTGACAAGACTGGTTGTGACGGAGAACCCGGTCAGCGATGTGACGCCTCTTGCCGGGCTTTCGCTGACGGATCTGCAGTGGGACGGCTGACCGTTTTCAGGGGGAGGATCTGATGAAGTACGTCTCGGTTCTGGGTGATTCGATCAGTACGTTTTCAGGATACAATCCGGAAGGTTACAGCGTTTATTTCACCAAAGAAATGCAGATTGCCAACAAACTGGACAGCGTCGATGACACCTGGTGGGCAAAGGTCATTCATGCATTCGGTCTGCAGTTATGCGCAAATGCGTCTTATTCCGGCAGCCGGGTATCAGGGGTTCAATTTCCGGCTGCAACAAGCGGCCGGCGCATACAGGATCTTCGGAATGACCGGTGTTCGCCGGATCTGATCCTGGTTTTTATGGGTATCAATGATTTTGGATATGGGGTGCCTGTCACCTTTCCAAAGAGACTGCTTCACAAGACGGATCTGATGTGTTTCAGGGACGCATATCATGAACTGCTCAGGAAACTCGGTAAAGCCTATCCGAATGCACAGATTGTGTGCGGGACGCTGATGAGGGGACGCCTGAGTGACGATGAAGACTGGCGCTTTCCGGAATCAAACGGAGTCTGCCGTCTGGAAGATTATAATGATGTAATACGGCATGCTGCGGGAAAAAAGCAATATCTTCTCGCGGACACCGCGAACACGGGGATCCGTTATGAGACGCTGGATGGCGGGCACCCGACGAAAACCGGCCATATGGAAATAGCGGCTGCCTGGATTCGCTGCCTGGTTAAAACAGGGGTGATCAAACCTTCTTTGGAAATGTGTATTCGCATCAATCGGATCACAAAGTCGGCAGACATGAAACACTTACTTTTTAGATGTCTGATGGAGGAGCCGGTTATGATCCCCGTTGATATAGACGGAAGCGGTACAATATGCTGCATCACATTTGAGGAACAGAGACTGCTGCCGGTTTTTATCTCGGAGGAGGAAACTCAGTCGTATTATCCGGATCAGACACGGTGCGTTAAAATGCGTGACTATATACAGGAAATACTGGCACAAAATGCAGGCATTGTTCTAAATCCGTTCAGCGAGCCGGAAAAGCAGTATCTGCTGGAATATGAGGATCTGAGGCAGCTGGTTAACAGCTGACATAGATAATCATTACATGATAGAGAGGGGCTATGATGGAATGAAACTTGTAAAGTGTAATAATGGACATTTTTATAATGGTGATAGATTTAGCAGATGTCCTTACTGTTTTCAAGATCCGATTATTGTAGAGCAGAAAACTGACCCAGTTACAGAAAATCAAACATTTGTACATGGACTGAAGACTCTGGAAGAACTTCATAGTGAAACGGATTTAACATATGAGAATGGAATGCGCTCTTCGGAAAATGGTGATTATGACAGGGCAGTTATTCTCTTGAAAAGCGTCATATGGAACCCTCTCTTGTCGAAGGAAAACAGGGATTCGGCATTCAGGCGCATTTGTGAGATGGCATCAGACGGGAATATACGGGCACTGTATGCATGTTCAGAGATTTTTGAAATTGGGGAAAGAAAATGGGGCGAAGAAGTAGAAATTGCACCTACAGAAAGCGGAATAACAAAGATATGGTTTAAGCCGGTAAAGGTCACCGATGAAGATCTTGAACTATCTGCAGCATATGAGAAGAAAGCAGTGCGGGGAATCGAAGCTCTTGCGGAAGAAGGTGACAGCACCGCCTTAAAACTTGTTAAAATATATAAAGCGGGTAAAATTACTGTAGATGAGTTGATTACCGAGTATTATTATACGAAGCAGCATGGCTTTACCCTCAGACGAGGATTGCTGGATGAACTGCCATGAATTGACCGCCATGAATTGCCTCCTCGGTAGAAAAAAATTTTTCGTGGATCTTTTTCCCCGCCCCGTATGTTAATACAGAGCGGCAGAGAACAAGCCCTCACAAATATAAAACAAACAAATTCAGATAGAGTTTAAAAAGGAGATTACAACCATGACAGATATCAACAAGATCAATGATGAAGCACTTGAGAACGTAAACGGCGGAGCAGCAAGAACCGTCCGCAATGATTCCAGAGATTATGCAAACGTCCGCGAATATCCGGGACTTGACACAGCAGTCTGTGGAAGAGTTTACAACGGCGAGACAGTCTATACGACAGGCGAGACCTGCTATGCTGACGGCTACAACTGGTACAAGATCGTTCTTCCG
>CACXFM010000216.1 GCA_902766955.1 uncultured Lachnospiraceae bacterium
GACTTCTTGGAGTCATAATCAAAGTATGCCTGTGCATACATATCGGTGTTGTCGCCGATGATCTTGATGGAGTTCTTGTTGGCACCGACCGTACCGTCAGCACCGATACCCCAGAACTTGCAGTTGATGGTGCCTTCCGGTGTGCAGACCAGCGGAGCGCCGATAGGAAGAGAAAGGTTGGTCACGTCGTCAACGATGCCGAGCGTGAAGCCGTTCTTATCCTTGTTTTCGAAGACCGCCTTGATGGCTGAGGGCGGTGTGTCCTTGGAGCCGAGACCGAAACGGCCGCCGTTGATGGTCACATTCTGGAACTTGGATCCGCGCAGAGCCGCGACAACGTCGAGATAAAGCGGTTCGCCTTCGGCGCCGGGTTCCTTTGTTCTGTCGAGAACGTTGATGACCTTGACTGTATCCGGGATCGCATCGATCAGAGCCTGAGCGCAGAACGGACGATACAGGCGGACTTTGACGACACCGACCTTGGCGCCTTCTTTTTCAACGAGATAATCGATCGTCTCTTCGATCGTATCGTTGACGGAGCCCATCGCGATGATGACGGATTCAGCATCCGGAGCGCCGTAGTAGTTGAACAGCTTATAATCCGTGCCGATCTTCTCATTGACCTTGTCCATGTATTCCTGGACGATCGCCGGCATCGCATCATAGAACTGGTTGCAGGCTTCACGTGCCTGGAAGAAGATATCCGGGTTCTGTGCGGATCCTCTCTCAACCGGATGATTCGGATTCAGCGCATTGTCACGGAACTTCTGGATTGCGTCATAGTCAGCCATCTCTGCCAGATCTTCATAATCCCACGCTTCGATCTTCTGGATCTCATGGGAAGTACGGAAACCGTCAAAGAAATTGATGAACGGCAGGCTGCCCTTCAGAGCTGCCAGATGAGCCACGGGTGTGAGGTCCATGACTTCCTGAACAGAGGATTCGCAGAGCATGCAGGCGCCTGTCTGCCGACATGCATAAACGTCGGAATGGTCGCCGAAAATGCTCAGAGCATGGCTGGCAAGAGCACGGGCCGATACATGGAACACGCCCGGGAGGCGCTCACCAGCTACCTTATAAATATTGGGGATCATCAGGAGAAGACCCTGGGAAGCCGTGAACGTCGTGGTCAGGGCACCGGCTGCGAGAGATCCGTGATATGCGCCTGCAGCACCTGCTTCAGACTGCATTTCAGTCACCTGAACCTCCTGGCCGAAGATATTCTTGCGGCCTGCGGTAGCCCATTCATCGACATGCTCAGGCATGACGGATGACGGCGTGATCGGATAGATCGTAGCAACTTCGGTAAACGCATACGCGGCATGAGCAGCTGCTTCGTTTCCATCCATGGTTAACATTTTTCTTTTCGCCATGATACTATTTCCTCCTTAATTTTATGCAAAAAGCTCTGATTGAGGCTTTCACAGTTATTCAAATTATAGCACTGCTGACAAAGGCTGTCCACGATACACTCGCAAGTTTACACGAAAAAAGACAGCAGACGGAAAAATGTCATGTGTGCCGGTAGACCAGATACTCCCTGGTATAGGCTTCTTCGGACATTCCCAGTTCGTCCAGATACGAGGCTGCATCGCTCTCTTTTCTGACCACGATGAAGTCCGGATGCCAGGCGCGCAGGCTTTTATTCATGGCCTGGACGGAAGCGGTGTCCCCCGCATCTTCGAAGAGGTGCGAAATCCTTAAGGCCGCGCTGTATTCCCGGGCCGACAGGCGGTATTCTTCATTATCAAATGCCACTTCAGGCTCATCGATGCCGCTCTCGTCGATAATATAATTGCAGACCATCTGAAGCTGCTCGTCCGTCATGTAGATATCCGAAGGCAGACGGAGATCCGCCATGGTTTTCAGCGAAGGGACGGCCGTAATCCCGAGAACCACCAGTACGGCCAGATAGAAAATGTTTCTCGGAAGCCCCTTTTTCATCCTGTAAGCCAGCGTGATCGTCCCGAACGCAATCAGCATCCCGTAAGGAATCAGCCAGAGGAGCCGGTAATAATCTTCTCCGCTGACCGCCCCTCCCCTGATAAAAGCGGGGAACACGAACGGATTGAGAACCGTCAGGAAAAAGAAGACGGTGGGAAATGCGAGAAAGAGCCTGCCGCTCTGCATGCCCAGCAAAATGATCAGGAAGAGCCCCGCCGCCGCAAGCACGAGAAAGAATCCGGGCTGCTCATACAGCCGGATCGTCTTGCGCAAAAAAGAAAAACCGGATTCATATGCGGAATAACCTGTCATTATATACCTCGCCGTGTCATCCTGCCGCAAATACCAGTACGGGGTGCAGAACACAGAGAACGGAAGCGCTGAGCGGCAGAACCATCCAGAGAAGGGCGTGCATGATCAGCCCGGGCTCCCGTTTACTGATCACGAGCGGAATGATTCCCGCACAGAGGGCAAGCGGAAAGAGATAAATGGAAGTTCTCGACAGAGAAACAGCCGCAACCCCCGCACACATGCCAAGGACATGCAGCTGCTGCCGGTCCGGCTCTTCATACAGCCCCAGAAGGATCAGAAGCAGGCCCGGCAGGAGGATTCCCACCAGCATGCCGTTCCCGGTCCAGGCGCTGTCAACGAGAACACCGGCCGACGAAAAGGATGTCCTTGACGTAAAAAGCAGCACAATGTAGAAAATGGCCCCGATCGCCGATGGGACTCTCTTCTCCCCCGTCAGCCTGTAAAAAATCCTGTGCGCGATCAGAAGCGAAAGAAGCACGTTGATCCCCTGCTGGACGAGTTTCATCTGCGTGAGACAGGGGATTTCAAACAGCGCGCAGTAGAACTCCGCGCCGATGTGATACCTGCTCAGCATCACGGGCATCGGACAGGAGGTCAGCGTTTCGCCGTAGAGCCCTCCCACAAGGCCGGCGGAATCATGATACAGATCCGTTGTCATCTGGGCAATCGTGCCGGATACGTCCCTCCCGGAGGGAATCAGAACCGCAAGGAACACGGCCCCGGCGCCGGCGAGCACAAGCAGAAACTCCACCGCCGCGAATCTGTACTTTCTGGCATGCGCCCCCACTTCCGCGAAAAAGCCTCTGAAATGCAGCACGACCGAAATCGCGCACATCAGGCTCAGCTCACCCGCCCAGATACAGAAAATCACATACAGAGACACTCCCGCCCAGGCAAGCGGGAGTACCGTAACTTCAAGCATCGCGTAATAAATGACAAATCCGGCGCACAGTGTCTCTGAAACAGACTGTTTACCGCTCCTCGATCCGAAAGGGGCAAGCCCCCCGACCAGGAACAGAACCATCAGCTCCACGACCGCAGCCAGCCCGGTCCGGAAATACAGTGACATAATCCTACTCCGCTGTCAGTTATCCTGTTCCACATCCTCAGAAGCGACATAGACCTGCCGTTTTCTCGCCATCGCGTCGCTGGCCAGATACTCGTCGTAGGTGCCGACCTTATCGATCAGCGTGCCATCCGGCAGGAATTCCATAATGCGGTTTGCGGTGCTCTCGACGATCTGGTGGTCATGCGACGCAAACAGGAGCACTCCGGGGAACTTGATCATTCCGTTATTGAGTGCTGTGATTGCCTCCATGTCCAGATGGTTGGTGGGCTCGTCGAAAACCAGTACGTTCGCCCCGGAGATCATCATCTTCGAGAGCATGCAGCGCACCTTCTCCCCTCCGGACAGGACGCGGACTCTCTTGATTCCGTCCTCTCCGGCGAACAGCATGCGGCCGAGGAAGCTGCGCACATAAGTCGTATCCTTGTTTTCCGAATACTGCGTCAGCCAGTCGGCGATGGTCAGGTCGTTTTCAAACTCGTCGTTATAATCCTTGGGGAAATACGCCCTGGAGGTCGTGATGCCCCATTTATAGAAGCCTTCGTCCGGCTCCATTCTACCGCACAAGATTTCGAACAGCGTGGTTTTCGCGCGCTCATTTCCGCCCACGAAGGCCACCTTGTCCGTCCTGCCGATAATGAAGTTCAGGTCCTTAAAGATCACCTCGCCGTCGATCGTCTTGGAGAGGTGCTCGACAAAGAGGACGTCATTTCCGATCTCCCTGTCGGGGCGGAAATCAATGTACGGATATTTGCGGCTGGACGGCACCATCGTGTCCAGCTCGATTTTTTCAAGGGCCCTCTTTCTCGAAGTCGCCTGCTTGGATTTGGACGCGTTGGCCGAGAATCTCGCGATGAATTCCTTCAGTTCGCGGATCTGCTCTTCTTTCTTCCGGTTCTGCTCTTTCATCTGTTTGACGAGCAGCTGGGACGATTCAAACCAGAAATCATAGTTTCCGGCGAACAGCCTGATTTTACCGTAGTCGATATCCGCCGTCTGGGTGCAGACCTTGTTCAGGAAATAGCGGTCGTGGGAAACCACGATCACCGTATTTTCAAACCCGATCAGGAACTCCTCGAGCCAGCCGATCGCATCCAGGTCCAGGTGGTTGGTCGGCTCGTCGAGAAGCAGGATGTCCGGATTGCCGAACAGCGCCTGTGCCAGAAGCACCTTGACCTTCTGGGGGCCGTCCAGCGTGCCCATCACCCTGTGATGAAGCTCCGTCTCGATCCCGAGTCCGTTGAGGAGTGATTCCGCGTCGGATTCCGCTTCCCAGCCGTTCATCTCGGCGAATTCGCCTTCCAGCTCCGAAGCCCGGATTCCGTCCTCGTCGGTGAAATCCTCCTTCATATAGATCGCTTCTTTCTCCTTCATGATCTCGTAGAGTCTGCGGTTTCCGAGGATGACGGTATCGAGGACTTCATACTCGTCGTACTTGAAGTGATCCTGTTCGAGGAATGAAATGCGGTCTCCCGGCGTCACCACGATATTACCGCTGGTCGTTTCCAGTCTGCCGGAAAGGATCTTCAGGAAGGTGGATTTGCCGGCTCCGTTCGCGCCGATCAGTCCGTAGCAGTTGCCTTCCGTGAATTTGATATTGACATCTTCGAACAGCGCTTTTTTACCGACACGGTAGGTGACATTGACAGCTTCGATCATAGAGGCTCCTTTACATAAAAGTCCTTGCGCCTTTTTCGGGCGTTTTCTAAAATGACAGTGATTTTTTACTCCTTCTTGAGTTACAATAAGAGCATAATAACCCGGAAGGAGTGATACAGGATATGCCAAAATTATTCCGAAAAAAGAATTCCCAGCAGGAACTGATCCTCGGTGTCGCCGCTCTGGCCTTTATGGCTCTGCTGATTGCAGCCAGCATGGTGCAGGACGCCGTGGCCGCGAAGAAAGGACATTGAATCCTTCCTCCTGCCGCTTTAAGACCGTCTGCCTTCCGGATCCCTTTTCAGCGGGATCCGGAATTCTTTTTTTCTCCTCTTTTTACTCTGATAAAGAACAGTATCCACAAAACGCTGACGATGAGGGAGACGACGCTGATAACCGCACCGGCCTTCAGACCCGGCACCGTATAATGGAAATGAACGGTGTTGTCCCCCGCTCTCACGCGGACCGCCATAAAGCCGTTGATATCGAGAATCTCCGCGCTCTCCCCGTTTACTTCGCAGCTCCATCCGGAATCATTGGGAATGGAGAAGAAGGCGTAGCAGTCTTTCGCGCAGAAAATGTCCGACGTGTAATCCGACGTCGTCCGCCGCACATTTCTGGAGCTCTCCGCCAAATGCGCCCGGCTGATATCATCAATCTTACTGCTGGACACATCTCCGTCGGTTCTGCTGTCATACTTGCGCAGCACCTGCTTTACTTCTGCTTCCTTGTCATCGGGCACCACCAGTGTCTTCAGCATCAGGACCGCTTTCATGCCGTCGGCCGTCTTTGAGAATTCGGAGAACGGCATGTAGGTGTCATATGTGAAGCCGATGGGAGGCACGTCTTCATTTTCGTAGATATAGTATGTCTTATAATTGCCGCTGACCTTCTTCAGCAGCTTTCCGGCGTCTTTCTTCTCCTTAGTCTCGTAAGTGTAGCGCGCGGAAACCAGGTTATCCAGACCTTCCGGCGGATCCGGGGACTTCACGTCTCTCTTAAGTCCCAGCGACGTATAGAAACGGAAAATCGAACCTGACACGGTACTGCTGAAATTCGCCCGGGCGGAATACCCGTGCGTCAGCGTCTCCGGATTATCATTATTCGCGTACCGGTAAGCCGTCGTATCCACGCCGAACTCTTCGGACGTGAGCAGCCTGTCCCGGAGCTGGCGCGCATCCTCGCCGTTTGCCACGTGGTAGAGATGGATCGTCGCCGCCGTCGTCCCGACCGCAAAGAGCAGAATGCCCGCAAACAGCACAATTCTCCTGCCGTTTCTGATTCTGTTAATGACGATCCAGGTCAGAAGCGTCCCGCCGACGGACACCACGGACCACGCATAAAAGAGATCCGCCCTGTAGATTTTGCTCTTCTCGGAGGAACTCCAGGGCACAAAAAGCAGAAAGATGATAAAGCCCGCCGTGATGACCAGCCAGATCAGTGTTCCCCGGTCAACCGCCCGCTCCGACGGAGTCGGCGATTCCCACACGCGCTCCTCTCTCTCCAGCTGGTCCAGAAGGATGGCGGCCGCAAGTGCAAACAGAAGCACGCACATGTAATACCACCTGTGATAGAGGCCGGCAAACATGGAAAACACGGCATTCAGGATCGGAACCACCGCCATCACGAGACACCACTTCAGCATTCTCGTGATCCAGTGCTTCCGGTTGGTCTGGAGAAACGCGATCACGGGCACCATGCCCGTCATGGGCAGATACGCGGCGCAGGAGGCAAAATTCCGGTTGATGACGGCGCTGTGATCCGACATCACCTCCCCCGGGAAAATCATGGATTTCAGGATGAAGAGATAGCGCTCCAGCCCGAACACGAGGGAATTGCTGCCCACATAATCAAACTTGACCCTCGGATTCTGCAGTACGAAAACCGCGGCCGGCAGAAGAAGCACCATGCCGATCAGGCACCCCAGAATCCCTTCGGCGAAGATCTCCGGCAGCCGCCTCCAGGTGAGTCTGCCGCGGTCCGTCACATAGCGCAGAATAAAATACGCCGCAAGAAACACCACTTCGCCCGGGAAGAAGAAATAATTCACCAGGATATTGATGGTCACGGCAAAGATAAAAGGTCCGTGTCTGTGCTCTTCCATCAGCTGGTCAAGCGTCAGAAGCAGCAGCGGGAACAGCGCCGCGACATCATGAAAATGGTAAAACAGAAGGTCCTCGTTCATAAAGCCCGAGAACGCGTAGAGCACGGAAGCGACCACCGCATTCTGCTCATTTCTGACAAACCGCCTGATCCACAAAAAAGCCGTCAGACCTGCAACGGCATATTTGAGCACATAAAGCCAGCCGACAATGAAGATAAAAGCATCGGAGGGAAAAAGGAGGGAGATCCAGAATGACGGATTTCCCAGCACGTAAAACATCATGCCTCCGATGAAATTCGATCCCAGATCCAGCGACCAGTCCCATACCGTATTGCCGGATTTGATGGCGTCATTACAATACATGGCAAAGGGGATCTGCTGGACATTAAAGTCCCCCGCAATGGAAAACAGTCCCCCGTCGTGGATAATAAAGCCGGCAAACGCAATGATTCCGGCAGCGAGATTAATCAGAAACGCGCAGAGCGCATAATTCTTCCGCAATTTTGCAAGCATATCAACTGTTCCTCATTTCCTATGCAAACAGGAAAATCCAGCACAGGATAAAGAGTACGAACAAAATATCGGCAATCACAATCGCAATGATCACCTTTCCGGTTGCGTGCCTGGTATCTTTGCCAGGCCTGGCCGGCACTGCGGGTACTTCCTGTGTCTGTGTCTCTTCCGGATCCGACCGGACGGGCTTCTCCTCTGCTTCATTCTCCGGCAGAGTCCCGTTCAGAAGGCCGGCGATCTCTTCTTCCGAAATGGCCGAGATGGCCATTCCGCACTGTTCGGCAAGCGCATCAATCTCTTCCATCCTGCCGACATTCTGATGCTCCAGAATGCGGAGAAGAAGGAGCTGGTACGTCTCGTCATACCACCTCTCGAGCTCTTCATCGGTCATGGCGGCCACGCGCTCGATCCTGTCCTCTCCGGACTGATTGTCGCTCCGGATATGCACGTTGGCCAGCATGAATTCGATTCTGCTGAATAGCCCGGCGTTCTCCGGCTTCAGATTATCCGGATATGCCTCGATCCGCCTGCCCATATCCGCCAGGATCGACCGCTTGAAATCCAGCTGTCCGATGGCGGACGTACTTCTGTACTGGGTGATATCCCGGGACAGGGGGTCGGCGTCATTCTCGGAAGCCGCTTCCGCCGCCGCGTCATGCGGGACGATATAGATAAACTCCTTGTCCGGCACGTACCGCACGTCGAAATGAAGCCTTCTCAAAATAGCCCGGATCCGCGAGAGCAGCTCCGTATAATTCCGGATATCAAAATCATACCCCTGGGCATCGTCGCGGTTAAAGCTGCGGCGGCACAGTTCGGCGATATTCAGCGTATACTGGAGATAAGTCAGCACTTCCGACTCGGACGGATCGCCGCTTCTGAGAATCCCGTCTATATTGAGGCCGGCGCGCATCTCATCCGTGTCGGCGCAGCCCTCCCTGGCCTTCCAGTTCTGGAAATAACGCCGGTCCGCGTACGTCTCCAGAGAATACTCTTTGTAGCCAAAAGAGAGAATGTGGCTCTGGAAGAGCATCTCGATCTGGATCATCGCGTCGTGGTAGTCAAAATCAGGGGCAGCCGACGAACCGGCCTCATCTTCTTCCCCGTCTTCGTCCTCATACCTGTCGTCATCGTCCTCGTACGTCTCCGTCAGAGAGGACGATGCTCCGGCGTCCGGAGCTTCCTCCACGATGACATCCGTCTCCTCAGAAACTGCCGTCACGATGATCTCCTGATCCTCCGGCCCGTCATGTTTATTCTCGTATTTGCTCATGAAACCTCTTATACCTGCATATTTTGATAACTTGCATGTTCAAGGAATACACGGTATGCCCGGTATGCCTCATAGATGTCGGCCTTGCTGGCCGCTTCGTAGGGAGCGTGCATGTTCAGGACCGCGACGCCGCTGTCGATGACATTCATGCCGTACAGGGCCAGTATATAGGCGATGGTTCCGCCGCCGCCCACGTCGACCTTGCCGAGTTCCGCCGTCTGCGTCCGGATGTCGGCCTCGTCAAAAATGCTGCGCAGATGGGCGATGTATTCCGCATTGCTGTCATTGGATCCGGACTTGCCGCGGGAACCCGTAAACTTGTTGAAGACGATTCCCTCTCCCATCATGGCCGCGTTCTTCTTTTCGAAGCAGGACGCATAGAGCGGGTCATAAGCGGCGCTCACGTCGGACGAGAGCATGCAGCTGTTGGCCAGTGCCCTGCGGAGTACCAGCTCGGAATAGCAGCCGCACAGATTCATGACCTCTGCCAGTGCATTTTCAAAGAAATGCGACTGCATGCCCGTCGCTCCGACAGAACCGATCTCTTCCTTGTCAACCAAAAGGCAGCAGGTCGTGCGCTCCGGTGCGGAAGCATCCATCATGGCAGCCAGCGACGGATACGCGCAGACTCTGTCGTCCTGGCCGTAAGCCAGCACCATGCTGCGGTCGAAGCCGGCCTCTCTCGCCTTGCCTGCCGGCACAATCTCAAGCTCCGCGGATTCAAAATCCGCTTCCTCGATCCCGTACTGCTCAAGCAGGAGATCCAGCACGGCCTTTCTGACGTCGTCGCCCTCAGAGGGCTTCTTTCCCTCCGAACCGGCCTTGGAATCCGCCGTAATCCGGACCGGACAGGAGCCGATCAGAAGATCGAGGTTCTCGCCTTCCACGGCTTCGGAGGCTGTTTTCTTCATCTGATCCTGGGCCAGATGAATCAGGATATCCGACACGAAGAAGACCGGATCATCCTCGTCCTCGCCGATGGCCAGCTCAACCGTCTCGCCGCTCTTCTTCACCACGACGCCGTGGATCGCGAGCGGGCGCGCGACATAGTGATACTTTTTGATGCCGCCGTAATAATGCGTATCGAGATAGGCGAGACCTGTGTCCTCGTAAAGCGGATTCTGCTTGACGTCCAGGCGCGGGGAATCGATATGCGCTCCCAGGATGTTGAGTCCGTCCGCCATAGGCTTCGTTCCGATCCTGAAGAGCACGGCCGATTTGTTCATCCAGATGAAATAGACGCCGTCGCCCGGCTGCAGCCGCTCGCCCTTTTCAATCAGGTCGTTCAGCTCCCTGAACCCGTTTTCCTCCGCGATCCTGACAATCTGATCCACGCACTCGCGCTCTGTTTTGCCGTGATCCAGAAAGTTCATATAAGAAGCGGCAAAATCATCGCATTTCTTCTGCAGCTCCAGATCATATGTATTCCAGACATTAATTCTCTTCATTTTATTTGCTTCTCCTCCGATGTCAGCGATTCCATGAAAACAGATCTGCAGTCATGTTTTCATTAAAAATGCAAAAAATCATACGTCCTTAAATTATGCACTATATCGGCAGCAAATTCAAGAACCGCTTACAAAGGACAGTAAAAACAGGCCGCGGACATGCTGTCCGGGCCTGTCAGTATTACAGCAGCTGTTTTCAGTTGTGGAGCCCGTGCGATTCGATATCGGCCTGAATCATAGCGGAAGTCAGCGATGCTTCCTTTCCGCCTTCCCCATTGTCTTCACAGCAGGGGTCGGTTTCCACGGCGGCAGTGACCTTCGGAGAATGATCGACGGGCGTGGCATCCCCGACTCCGAGCGCCTCTCCGGCCACTCCGAGGGTCGACACGATCGACGCGAGATCACTGGGCATATAGATCTTTGTCGCACGGCCGTCCGCCACATTTTTCAGGGCTTCCAGCCCTTTCAACTTCAGCACGGAATCGTCGATCGCCGCGTCTTTCAGCTTCTTCAGACCTTCCGCTTCCGCCTGATACACCAGCTCGATCGAGCGGGCACGGCCTTCCGCCAGGGCAATGGCCGCGTCGCGCTCCGCTTCCGCGGTCAGAATCTTGGCCTGCTTGTCGCCCTCCGCCCTGGAGACGACGGCTTCCTGATGGGCCTGGGCTTCCAGCACGGTCTGACGTCTCTCGCGTTCGGCGCGCATCTGCTTGGTCATGACCTCTTCGATTTCCTTGGGAGGCATGATGTTTTTCAGCTCCACGCGGGTCACTTTGATGCCCCACGGGTCCGTCGCCACGTCGAGAATGGCTTCCATTTTCTTATTGATCGCGTCGCGGCTGGTCAGCGTCTGGTCCAGTTCCATCTCGCCGATAATGTTTCGAAGCGTTGTCGCCGACAGGTTCTGCAGACCGGAAATCGGGCTCTCAACCCCGTACGTATAAAGCTTGGGATCAAAGACACGCGCGAACACGACGGAGTCGATGGAAATCGTCACGTTATCCTTTGTGATCACGGGCTGTGGCGGGAAATCCAGCACCTGCTCCTTGAGGGACACTTTTCTCACGATTCTTTCGAAGAAGGGCACCTTGAAATGAAGACCTGCGTCCCAGACTCCCTTGAACCGGCCGAGATTCTCCAGCACATACGCCTGCCCCTGCGGCACGATCCGGATGCAGCTGAGAAGAAGCCACGCGATCAGGATGAGAATCACGATCACGGCGATCGGCATCATATCTGCCATACGTACCATTGGTATCACATGTTTCATCAGTACAAGCCTCCTTTACTTTCAGTAATCAGCTCTTTCTACTCCTCTGCAGGGCTTCTGCACTCAAAGCTCCAGGGATTCGCCCGGCTTCAGGACAGCCCCCTTCAGCCCCTTTTCCCCGAGGCTCTTCACAAAGGCGTCCGCATCCTGGCAGATATGGGGGAATGTATTGTAATGCATGGGAACCGTCAGACCGGCGCAGATCATCTCTGCCGCGCGAAGTGCATCATGCGGGTCCATCGTGTAAACATCCCCGATCGGAAGAAGCGCCGCATCAAGCTTTTCGTCTTTGAGCAGCTGCATATCCATCATCAGTGCCGTATCGCCGGCATGGTAAATCCTCTTTCCTCCGATATCAAATATGAATCCGCAGGACAGCGTTCCCGGCGCACCGCTTCCGTGAATGGCCTGGAAGAATTTCACCCTGCCGAACGGATATCTTAAAGATCCGCCCATATTTCCTGTTTCAACCTTGGCGCCGCAGTCCGCGAGCGCGGAATCTCCCAGGTCCACCGTCGTACAGATGACGGCGTTGTTCCGCTTCGCAATCGATACGGCATCCCCGAGATGGTCACCGTGTCCGTGTGTCACAAAGACATAGTCCGCCTTCACATCTTCCGGCCTGACGGCAGCGGCAGGATTGCCGTCGAGGAACGGGTCCACGATCAGTTTATAAGTCCCGTCATCAATCAGAAAACATGCATGTCCGAGAAATGTCAGTTTCACCATTTGTCATTCTCCTTTCCTTGCCGGGAGAATTCCGGCGGGATATGCGCCGGCCCCGGATCTTTCCTTATTATACCAGAAAAGGAGTGTATATAAAGTAGTCTTCGGGTATGAATTTATGATGGTTTTATATGATCTTGCAGCAGATGATGATATATAATAGTCATTAATCAGGCGCTGACGCCCGGGCTTTACCCGGCGGCAGACACCGGAAAATAAAAAGACAAGATCATACAGGAGGATAAAGTCAGGATGTATACAAAGAAAAGAAACGAGCTGCTCGCTCAGGTCGTCATAAAGGGGCTGGAATCCAGAAACATGACCGGTTATTATGCGGAGGATAAAGAGGCCGCCCTGAAGACCGCCCTCTCCCTCATCCCGGAGGGATGTTCCGTCACCATGGGCGGCGCCATGAGCGCCAGGGAAATCGGTCTGACAGATGCCCTGAAGTCCGGCAATTACAACTTTATCGACAGAGACAATTTCGAAGACAAACGGGCCGCCATGCTCGCCGCCTATGACGCCGATGTATTTCTCACCGGCACGAATGCCATGACGGACGACGGAATCCTCGTCAACATCGACGGCAATGCCAACCGCGTCTCCGCCATCGCGCAGGGGCCGAAGAAAGTCATCGTCATTGCGGGTATGAACAAAGTCTGCGGCGACATCGATGAAGCGATGAAGCGCGCCCGCAATGTGGCAGCACCCATCAATGCGCAGCGTTTTAATCTTTCCACCCCCTGCGCGAAGACGGGAAAGTGCATGGACTGCAAGTCCCCGGATACAATCTGCTGCCAGTTTCTGATCACGCGTTATTCCAAGCACAAGGACAGAATCCATGTCATTCTTGTCAATGACTCACTCGGATTCTGAACCGCTGCCCACGCGCGGATTTCATATAACTGTCTGAATCCTGTCAAAAAGGCTGTCATCATACGGCAGCCTTTTTTCATGTCTGTATATCTGTTTATTTTGATATTCCGGAATACGCGTTATCCCCGTTTCCTGAGCACTGCAGCAACTGCCGTGACGACGCCGTAAGCGACGCCGGCTACCGGCCAGATGATCCAGGTTCTGTGCCATTCCATTGTCAGGAAGCTGACCCCCAGATAAAGTGCCGTCGCCGAGCCCCAGAATATAGCGGAGAGGTAATCATTCCTGGACTGCTCTTCTTTCTGCTCAGGCGTATACTCACCTTCCTCGAGCAGCATCTGATAACTCTCCCATATAATCGAACACCGCACAATCAGAAAGACCCCCGCAGCCACAAGGAGCAGGATCGCCGCAACCGATACGGACGAGGCAGCATCATTGTCGCCAAACACGATCATCGCCGTAAACAGCGGAATGGCGGACAGCACGCACAGAACAATCCCGGCGACAAGCTGGACCGAATATGTATGACGGTATTTCTCCCTCCTGTCTTTCACCATTCCGTCTACACCGTAAGCCGTATCGATCCGCTCTTTTTCCAGAAATTCATACTGCTGGCCTTCAAGACCGTTGGTCACGAAAATCCCGACCGCCCCGCCGACCAGGAGAAGAAGAACAACCAGACCGATCCCCGCAGCCGTTGTCTCCGAAAGCCCTATTATGCCGCCCTCCTGAAGCCCTGCCAGGGCGATCAGCAGCGCCGGTGACAGAATACACATCATCACCCCGAATGCGACGCGGCCGGACGATTTGTCCCGAAATGACAGAAATGCCGCCGCCTCCTCCATGGAGACCTGCCTGGCCGGTCCGGATTCCTCTTCCGGTTCGAATGAAATCTTCTGCACATCGCTGAGACTCATTTCATCCTTCAGAAGGAAATCCGTACTGACCCCGAATACCTCCGACAGCTTCAGGATCCTGCTCATATCGGGAACCGACTGCGCGCTCTCCCACTTTGAGATCGACTGCCGGGAGACATCGAGTTTCTCCGCAAGCTCTTCCTGTGACCACCCGTTCTTCTTTCTGAGTTCTGTTATCTTATCAGCAAGTATCATATCCGTGCCTTCCTTTCCGGTTTTTTTCTACATTAAAAATACCAGAACAGGCGCTTACATGCTATCAATCCGAGGTAGAAATTGCGCAACCGGCAGTTGCAAATGCCATATGCGCCCTTTCCACGGTACAAAACAGCCGAAAAACCCTCTTTTTTGATCAGCACAGTCTCCGGAATCCTCTTCCGAACAGCAGGCCTATGATCAGGATGGGAAGCCACATATGACTGAACCCTCCGAACAGAACGATCACGATAAAGAGCACCGGGCAGATCCAGAACAGCCCCAGCCCGAACAGAAACTTGGTGATTCCCCATGCAAGCCTGATACCGGCGCTGATGACGCCGGCAAGAAGCATCAGCGTGAAAATCAGCAGACATAATGTCAACATATTCAACTCCTCCTTATATATCATCGCCGTTTCCGGCTTGTTGATGTTTATGAGGAGAGTATATACCCCAATGATAAAAAACAAAGGAGAGAAAGATTAAAAAAAGATTAAAAAATCCTGTATTCATGGTACACTTGAATCAAAATCCGGACCATTCCGGAAACGACGTCACCGGACAGGCGGTCTCCCTGCGCAGCTGATTTTCGGCGGGACAGATTCCCGGGACACAGCTTCGAATGCACTTTTCGCACATCATTATCAGATCAAAAGACAGGACCTGAGGTTCACATGAAACCCCAGGTCCTGTCTTTATATGCGCCGTATTATTTTACAAGCTCCAGTTCTTTTGCTATCACATTTTCCGGTTGAGAAATACTCCTGAATTTGGCAAAATAGTGCCTGCAGGCAAATAACTTATGACAGAACACGAAAAGGAGGAGTTTTAATGGACGATTATAGCCGTGTGCCGGAAGAATACAGACCGATTTCGATGTGGGGATACTTCGGATATTCCATTTTGTTTTCGATTCCATTTGTCGGAATTATTCTGATCTGCATATTTTCATTCGGCGGATCACGAAACATCAACCTCAGAAACTATGCGAGATCCTATTTCTGCTGGCTGCTCATCGCCGCCATTATCTTTGTGCTGATGCTGATGCTTGGCGGAACTGCCGCCCTGCAGGAATATGTCAGATCGCTTACTGCAAGCGTCTGATCTTTGAGTACGGGGGACGGTTCTCGGCGCTCATTTTCATGAGCGCCGAGAACCGTCCCCCGTGCTCTTGGTCCCCAGTGCTCTTGAAAGCGCTCACACCAGAAGCTGCTTAAGCGTCTCCATCATCTTGGGAATATCGTAAGGCTTTGCAAGGTGACCGTTCATACCGGCCTCCAGCGCCAGCTTCCGGTCTTCCTCGAATGCATTGGCCGTGACGGCCACGATCGGGATATTCGCTTTGTCCTTATCATCCAGCGCGCGGATCATGCGAGCCGCTTCATAGCCGTCCATGACAGGCATCTGGATATCCATCAGAATAATATGATATGTCCCGGCAGGCGCCTCCTGCATCATGTTCACGGCTTCCTCGCCGTTATTGGCGATCACGACGTCCAGCCCGGATTCTGTCAGAATCGCCTGGGCGATCAGCTGGTTCATTTCATTATCTTCGGCCAGAAGAACTCTCTTGCCCGTAAAATCAATCAGCTGCTTTTCGGGCTCCTTATCCTTACTTGCGGTATGGAAGGGGGCCTCCAGTGCCTTGCGCAGCTCTGACAGGAAGATCGGCTTGGAGCAGAAGGCGGTCACCCCCGCTTCCTTGGCTTCCTTCTCAATATCCGTCCAGTCGTAGGCGGTCAGGATGATGATCGGGGTATCGCCGCCGATGAGATTCCGGACGCGGCGGACAATCTCCACGCCGTTCATATCCGGGATCTGCCAGTCAACGAGATATGCGCTGAATGCATCCTCCTGATTCATGGCCTCCTTGGCCCGGATGACGGCCTCTTTCCCCTGGGTCGTCCAGTCAGGCCGCATGCCGATGGATCTCAGCATGGAGCAGACCGAGAGGCAGGCGTCGGTGTCGTCGTCCACAACCAGCGCACGCAGTCCCTGCAGTTCGGGAATCACGTCACTGTCGATCTGTTTCCCGCTCAGACGGCAGGGGATCGTCACGATAAATTCGGTTCCCTTCCCCTCTTCACTGTTGACGGATATGGTGCCTCCCATCATATCCACGATACTCTTTGTGATCGCCATGCCGAGGCCC
>CACXFM010000217.1 GCA_902766955.1 uncultured Lachnospiraceae bacterium
ATGAATACTTCTTCCTGAAGATTTTCGACATCAGCCGAAGAAGTTACGACCGGAACCCTGCATCACACAGAAAAAATGATTGAGCCGAAAGTTGTATAAAATCACGAGATTGTCTGGTAAAGAGACAATGTATTTATACATATCGTATCATGAAGGACATATTTTGTGAACAGCATGTTAACAAAAATGCAAAAAGGAAGGGAGAGTGATCTTATCTGCCTTTTTCAAGGCGGCTGCGGATATACTCCGGGATGTCTTCCGGGGCCATGCCGAGAACAAAGGCAAATTCCCGGTTGACGCTTTTTTCTGCTTCACCCAGGAAGCGCTCGTCCGAGGCATGGAACTTTCTGCCGGCCTGCGCCTGCTCGCGCCGCTTCTCGTAGAGCGTATGGATCGCTTTCAGAAGGGATTCGTGAGAGCCGTTCCGCACGATTTCGGTCAGGTGACGCTGCCGCTCCTTCTCATCGCCGATCCAGTCGGAGCCGAAGCCGGGAATCATCGAGATCAGGTCCTCGATTTCCTCTGCTTTCAGAGGATCCCGCAGCTGCTGGTCGCCCTGTTCAAAGGGCGTGTACAGTCTGGACCCCGTCTCATAGAGAGGCGTGAGAATATAATACATTCTGGGTCCGTCCTTTGAGAGATTCAGTTCTGCAATATCTGTGATGCGGCAGATGCCGTCGCGCCGGTGTACTACATAGTCTCCTTTATTCCAAGCCAAATCAGTACCTCCTGATAGTGAACATCTAATGACAGTCATGTTGTGTACTGCAGATCAAGTTATTATTATATTATCACATTTGTATATGAATTTTCAAAAGACTGATTCTGAACAAACAAAGAACGAAGGGGTTACCGGACTTCCAATATTTGATAGAATAGAGTATCTGAAAGAAAATAACTGCCGCCCGCATGTTCCGCTGGCGGACAGGACGGGGAAACATAGTATGGGAAGATATCTGAATCTGGGAATTGTCGCCCACGTCGACGCGGGCAAAACGACGCTGTCGGAAGCAATGCTGTACCTGACCGGGCGGATCCGTGAGGCCGGGCGGGTCGATCACGGCGACACCCATCTCGATACGGATGAGATCGAGCGCGAGCGGGGCATCACCATTTTTTCAAAGCAGGCGCGCTTTGAACTGCCGGGGGTGTCCGTGACGCTTCTCGATACGCCGGGTCACACGGATTTTTCCGCAGAGACGGAGCGCACGCTGCAGGTGCTGGACGCGGCCGTGCTCGTGCTGTCCGGAACGGACGGCGTGCAGAGCCACACGAGGACGCTGTGGAGGCTTCTTTCGCATTATCATGTGCCGGCTCTCATTTTTGTCAATAAGATGGATCTTGCGGGCGCCAACCGGGCGGCCCTCATGGATGGGATCCGCAGGAAGCTCTCGGCTGACTGCGTCGATTTTTCAGCTCCGGACTGGGAGGAGGAAGCCGCGACGGCGGGGGAGGACCTTCTCGAAAAATGGCTCGCGGAAGGGACTCTGTCCGACCGGGATGTCGCTTCGGCGGTCGGGGAACGGAAGCTGTTTCCCGTCTGGTTCGGTTCCGCTTTGAAAATGGAGGGCGTAAAGGAACTGATGGACGGTGCGGCGCGGTTTGTGCCGTCCCGCCCGCCACTTCCTTCCTTCGGCATGAGAGTGTACAAGACCGGCCGAGATGCCAAAGGTGTGCGGCTCACATTCGTCCGGGTGACGGGCGGATGTCTCCGCGTGAAGGACAGCGTCACCTACCGGGGCGTCTCTTCCGGCGAAGAAGGCCCGCTGACTGAGAAGATCGAACAGATCAGGCTCTATACGGGAGACCGCTTTGAGACCTGTGAGGAGGCACCGGCGGGATGCATCTGTGCCGTGACAGGTCTGACTGCGGCAGTGCCGGGGCTCGGTATCGGCGCGGATGAGGGCGGAGAGGAGCCGCTGCTTCTGCCGGTCATGACGAGACGGCTGCTTCTGCCGCCCGATGTCCAGGCGGCGGACTTCTTCAGGCAGTTCCGGGTTATGGAGGAGGAAGATCCCGCGCTCCATATCGTCTGGAACGAAGCGAAGCAGGAGATTGACGTCCGGATTATGGGCCAGGTCCAGCTGGAAGTGCTGACGAGAATGATCCGGGAGCGCTTCGGGATATCCGTCTCCTTCGGAAAGGAGCGGATCTCCTATAAAGAAACCGTGGCGGCGCCCTCCGAAGGCGTCGGGCATTATGAACCGCTCCGCCATTATGCGGAGGTGCATCTTCTCCTTGAGCCGGGCGACAGGGGCAGCGGCGTGACGGTCGCCTCCGGGTGCAGCAGCGACGATCTGGACCTGAACTGGCAGCGGCTGATTCTCACCCATGTGCTGGAGAGAGACCACCCGGGCGTTCTGACAGGGTCACCTCTCACGGATGTCCGTGTGACGGTTCTGGGAGGCCGCGCGCATAAAAAACACACGGAAGGCGGGGATTTCCGCCAGGCCACTTACCGGGCCGTCCGGCACGCGCTGAAACGTGGAGTCACGCTTCTTCTGGAACCGTATTATGACTTTTCGATGGAGGTGCCCGCCGACCGCATCGGCAGGGCGATCAGCGAACTGGAAGGGCGGTTTGCGGAGTACGGCGATCCCGTCTACGCGGATGACGGTGAGAGCGTGCGGATCGACGGGGCGCTGCCGGTGTCGGAAAGCGGGAATCTGATGAGCGAAGTGCATGCGTTTACGGGGGGCGCCGGGGCGCTGAGCCTAGTTCTGTCGGGATACAGAGAATGCCACAATGCGGAGGAGATGATTGAAAAGATCGGCTATGATTCCGAGGCTGATGCAGCCAATCCGACAGGCTCCGTATTCTGTGCGCACGGGGCAGGCTTCTATGTGCCGTGGGATCAGGTGGACCAGTATATGCACCTGCCGTACCTGTACAGCCACGAAGAGACGGAGGAGACAGAGGCTTCCGGCTTCAGGTCCGTTCCTGCCGCGGGCCGCAGCAGCGGCGGGGTTCTTTCGCGGGAGGAGGATGACGAGCTGACCGCCATCTACGCCAGGGAATTCGGGCGGACGAGGGACGGCGCGCGGATCGGCGATGATAAGAACCGGAAAAAATGGAAGAAGGAAGGCGGCTCCTCCGGCGCAGGCGGGGACCGCGTCAAAATTGACAAGCACGGAAACCCCATCTATCCGGCGGCGGACAAGCGGAAGCCGCTCCTGATCGTGGACGGGTATAATATCATTTTCGCCTGGGAAGATCTGAGGGCCCTGGCGCAGGCGGATCTGGGCGCCGCCAGGGGAAAACTGCTGGATATGATCAGCAACTATCAGGGCTTTACGGGTGAGGAAACCATCGTCGTGTTTGATGCCTGGCGGACCGGGCGCAATCCGGAGGCCGTCTCCAGACATCAGAATCTGACCGTGGTTTTTACCAGGGAAAACCAGACTGCCGATGCGTGGATCGAGAGAACCGTCCACGAGCGGAGCGGCAGCAGCAGGATCACGGTGGCCACTTCGGACGGCATGGAGCAGCTGACCGTCATGAGACTGGGCGCGCTGCGCATGCCGGCGTCCCAGCTCAGGGAGGAGATGAGCCGCGTCTCGACCGAGGCCGGTTTTTCATCCGTGTGAGAGTGCTGTCAGAAAAAAGCAGCCGCACTGTTGTTGAGCAGTGCGGCTGTCTTATATTGCAAACGATTCCTGATGAGAGCGGTCCGTCTGATTACAGGACGTCATTTCTCCGGATATAACCCGGATGATCCGCCGGGGCGATGATCTCGCTGGCGCGGGTGATCTTTGCCCACTTGTCGACAACCTGGTTCTCCAGGTGGATATTGTCTCCGATCTGTGTGTAGGAGAGGATGACGCAGTTCTTGATGACTGTGTTTTTGCCGATGCGGACACCTCTGCCGATGACGCTGTTTTCAACGGAACCTTCGATGAGGCAGCCGTTGGAGATCAGCGAATACTTGATGGAAGCGCCGTCAAAGTACTGTGTCGGGCAGGAGTCCGTCGTTCTCGTATAAATCGGCCAGTTGGGACGGAAGAGATCGTC
>CACXFM010000218.1 GCA_902766955.1 uncultured Lachnospiraceae bacterium
GACAGTCAGACAACGACGCAGGCAGGTGATATTGTACTGTATTCCGGGGACCAGATGGTTGTCTTTTATGGTTCAAACTCCTGGGCTTATACCAGACTTGGCCATATCACGGACAAATCGCCGGAAGAGCTTGAAGAGCTTCTTGGAAACGGAGATGTAGATATTACAATATCTGTAGAGTAAGGCCGCGGCTGTGAAGCGACAGCCAGGATGGGGAATGTGTTGATATCGGCTGACTCATTACCGCATGTCGTCAGCCGATAACCCCGGACCAACAATTCCGGCTGACGCCTCAGACAATGAAACTGTGAACCCCACCAACAGGACAATAAAATCAGTAAAACATATTGAAAAACAAGGAAGTTAGAGGTATATTACAATTGTTGACGGAATCTAACTACCTTCAATGTACTTTTACGGAGCAGGCTTCGATTGATTTCGGGCCTGCTTTGTTTTATTCAGCATAAAAGAAACATCCCTTCCAAGGAAACTCTTGGGCCACATGCTTTTACTGATGGTAGCTGCTTACATGGTATGGGCCTACAAAGACATCGCGCATGGAACAATAAGAACCAGGCAGTGAGACTGGTACTGTATCCGATCTTTTGTGCGGTTCAGGCATATCTGCTTACAAAAAGACATCATAAATGAGAACGAAAGCAAAAAACAATACTACAGTCCGGAGGGTGCTATGAAATACGCAGGAATGCCAATGGGCATGTGGCTTCTGTTTTCCAGATCATTCAGAAAACAGCTTCATGAAGTACTTGGATACAGCAGGGAAGAAGCCCGTAAGACAACGGTAAATGCAAAACAAAAATACAGGAAACTGATCGGAAAGCTGCCGGAATTCGAGAAAAAGGATCGCTTCAAAATGAACATCGTAAATTGTGCGATGCTGTCAGCATTTCTGTTAAGCATGCCGGAAAAACCGTCCGTAGAACAGGCGACGGAGTATTATAAAAAGTCCATGATGACAAAGCCGATGGAATGGTTCTGCCGGAAAAGCGGAAAAAAGAAATTTACGGAAAAGGACATCCTTGGCATGAAGGAAACGGCTGCTCTCCGGGCTGCAGACAGGAATCCGTATTCCTGGAACATGGAATTCTATCCCTATCCGGGTGAACGCGGATACGAAGCCAGGTTTACAAAGTGCGGGATCTGTGTGCTGATGAAAGAGCTGGGTCTGCAGGAATTGATTCCGGCCATGTGCCGTCTGGATTACACCATGAGTGAAGCGGGCGGTGCCTCAGAGTTTGTGAGAGAATACACCATCGCTTCTGGCGGGCCATATTGTGACTGTGGTTATCAGAAGAAAGCATTGGAGCAGCATGCAGCGGACAGAGAGGTTATCTCCTGAAATGAGTTTTACGAGGCGTACACATGGATGATAAACAGAAATCCAAAAAGTATTTTGACGGCCATTCGAGAACGTTTGTGAACCGAAATGGTTACTGGAACTATGATTACCGGATAACTTCCCGGATCCTGAAGAAGCGAAATGTAAAGAAGCTCATTGATATCGGCTGCGGGAACGGCGCTTTTCTTGAAATGTTTCATAAACTGTCTCCGGGCACAAAGCTTGCGGGGCTTGATCTGTCCCATGAAATGGTGCTGCGGAGCCGGGAGAGACTTCCGGAAGCAGACATCACCGAAGGAGACGCAGAGGAGATGCTCCATGCTGCCGGGTTTCGGCGTATCCGGTCCAGGATGATCACGCCTTTCAGCTATGTCAGTGCCGGAAGAAAAACAGGAAACCGGATCGTGTGCGCAGCTGCGGAGAGAGGTTCCATATGATCGGGAAGCTCATTATTGAAATACTGATCCTTTGGATCCTATATGCACTTTATATGGCAATCCTTGTGCATAAGCGAGGACCTCTTGGAGGCATTTTCTTTTATCCCAGGGTAATGCAGGAGAGAGTGATCGAAACAGGACTTATGACGGAACAGGAATTAAGAAGCCGAAAAACCTTTGCTTATATCCTGCTTCTGGTATTGATGATTTTTGTGCCGGGGTTTATGATCCTGCGCGTCAATGGTGCGCAGACTTATTTTAGCTGTTGCTGGCAGTTTTATGTCCTGTTCCTGGGAGCAGAGTTTTTTGACTGGCTTGTGATTGACACCATATGGGTGGCCATGTCTGACTGGTGGATTATACCCGGGATGGAAGATCTGAACGATACATGGCACAGTGTCCATATAAAACAGTGGAAGATGCTGCGGTTGATTCCGGTTGCCATACCGGTTTCGGCGATCATTGGTGCTTTATATTGGGGAATGATCAGATTACTGTAGGAAAGATGACCGAATGACAGGAAAACTCACCATCGAAGTTCTGATCCTGTGGATCACAGTACAAGCGAGGAAATAGAATAATGGATCTGGATAAAAAAATCGGAATCAAGGAAAAACTGATTGCCGAAGTGGGCGAACAGGAAGCAGAAAAGATCTGGAACCGGGCAAAGAGTATTCTGAAGGAAATTGAAGCCAGGTACCCCGACCTGCCCAAAGGTCAGCAGATGCATGCGGGGTTTATTTTCCCTTCTGCGGCAGTACAGCTGGCAGTCAGAGAGATCAAAGGTGATCAGGAACTGGGATACAAGGTCATTTCCGAATACTCCTGGGCAAAGTCAAGAGAAATGGGCGCCAGACTTCGGAAGAC
>CACXFM010000219.1 GCA_902766955.1 uncultured Lachnospiraceae bacterium
CTGCCCGCAGGCAAAAACCTGCAGGAAAAAACTGCGGAGCGGGAACAGAGGTTCCCTCCGCAGTCTGCAGCTGAAACAATGCATATACCCCTTTCCATGGGCCTCTTTTCAGAGTTCGCTGTCCGGAATCTGCCGGATCCCGGCTTTCCCGAGTGCCTTCAGAGCCTCGGCCCGGTCTCCGGTCCGGATCACGAACCCCGCCGTGCCCTCGTGTCTCGAGAAAAGGGCATAGGTGTATTCCACATTTACGTCCGCGTCTCCCAGTGCCTCGAGGAGTTCCACAAGAGCACCCGGATGGTCGTCCACTTCAATCACGAGAACGTCCTCCACCTGGCAGACAAAGCCGCTTGTCTTAAGCACTTCCGCGGCTTTCTCCGTGTCGTCGGCAATCACCCGCACAATGCCGAAATCCATGGCATCGCCCACATTCATGGCCCGCATGTCAATCCCGTGTTCTTTCAGGATCCTGCAGAAAGCTGCGAGGCTGCCCGGACGGTTCTCTATAAATGTTGTGATCTGTTGCGCCATCTGTCATCCTCCGTATCCGCACCGGCTTTTTCTTTAAGCCGGAAGCATCTGTTCAGGGTCTGATCCCCCGTTCGTCAAACGCGGCGAGAAGTCTGTCCATGTCGGGAGCAATACTCATGGGCTCCCCGGCCGCACGGATCGCATTCGTGACGTCCTTCAGACCGTTTCCGGTGACGATGGACACAACCGTCGCATCCTTTTCGATGAGGCCGCTCTCCACTGCCTTTTTGATACCGGCCGTGCCCGCTGCTCCTGCCGGCTCCGCGAAGACACCGGCATTTCTTCCCAGCAGTCTCATGGCTTCCATGATCTCCTCATCGGACACATTGACCGTCACACCGTTTGATTCCTGTATGGCCTTCAGCGCCTTCACCGGATTTCTGGGCACGCCCACGGCGATCGAATCCGCCAGTGTATTCTCTTCCTGCGGCACCCAGTCCATGGTCCCCGCCGCGGCCGCCGTATTGATCGGGCAGCAGCCGGAGGCCTGTACGCTGATAATCCGCGGCAGCTTATTGATGAACCCTGCGGCATACAGATCCTTAAAGCCCTTCCAGACGCCGCCGATCGTGCAGCCGTCTCCGACCGAGACCGCCACGTAATCCGGCATGATGAAGCCAAGCTGTTCCGCGATTTCCAGTGAAACGGTCTTCTTTCCCTCCATCAGATAGGGATTGATCGCCGCGTTCCGGTTATACCAGCCCCAGCGCTCGATCGCTTCCGCGGAAATCCGGAAGGTATCCTCATAGCTCCCTTCCACGAGAACCACGGTCGCGCCGAACATCATCAGCTGCGCCACTTTGCCCTTTGGGGCGCGAGACGGCACGAAGATGAATGTGGACAGTCCGGCGCAGGCGGCATTGCCGGCCAGCGAACTCGCGGCATTGCCGGTCGATGAGCAGGCGATCGTCGTCTTGCCCGCCTCCTCTGCCTTGACGACCGCCATGGCCGAAGCGCGGTCCTTCAGAGAGGCCGTGGGATTCTGCCCGTCGTCCTTGATATAGAGCTTCTTAATACCCAGCATTTTCCCCAGGCGGTCCGCTTCATAGAGCGGGGACCCGCCGACGCGGAGACGGGGGCGTTCCCCTCTCCCTTCCACGGGGAGGAACTCCATGTATCTCCACATCGTCCGGTCAGTCCGGTCCATCAGGTCATATTTCGTCAGCTTTGAGCGGATATAGTCATAATCATACTCAATATCCAGAATGCCCCCGCAGTCCGGACACACCGTCGTCCCGGGCAGCGCTTCCGTCAGATGCCCGCAGATCGTGCATCTGGCTCCGATGACATGTTTCATTCTTCTTCCTCCATGAGCGGCGGACATATGCCCGCCGGCTCCGCATCTTCCCTGCACCCCGCCGTGCAGGCCGTATTTACAGGTTCTTAAGCAGTCCGGTCTCTTCGTTGAATTCGCGGATCATTTCATCGACGCGATCCGCATCGGCCTTAACGCTGTCCCAGGTATGCTCCGTATCGTACCAGAGCGCATTCAGTTCTTCGGAAGTCTTGCCCTGCTGTTCTACCCAGGTGTAGTACTTCAGATTGTGGACTCTCTTGCGCAGCGGATATGTGAGTTCCAGCATATTGTCCGTCTTCTCGCCCAGGATGTGGGTATGGAAGTCGACGGCCGCCATTTCTCTCGTATATTCGCCGTCCTCTTCCTGAAGTTCCCTGACTCTCGACGCATACATGGAAGCCGAATCCGTCATGACGGTTGCCACGACATCGTGTTCCGTGAGTTCGTAGTATTTCGCCATCTTGATCGCGCAGAGCATGTTGGCGATTCCGGAAATACCGAAGAGGCTGAGATTGTCAAGCGTCTCTTCGGGGACACCGGCACTCTTCAGATAGGCGCGGCCTTCCGGTTCGTTGAAGAGGCGGAGAACCTTCTGCGAATCTTCGTCATCGATGTCCACCACGAGATCCGTATTTTTGACATTGTGGATCCACGGCACATGCTTGTCGCCGATTCCCTCGATTCTGTGGGCGCCGAACCCGTTATCAAGCAGCGTCGGGCACTGAAGCGCCTCGCCGACGCCGAGCTTTGCGCCCGGATAGAGATCCTTGATGCGGTCGCCCGCAGCCATGGTGCCCGCGGAGCCGGATGTGAAGATGGCGCCGAACAGTCTGTCGCCGTCCTGCTTCATCGCATCAAACGCCTCGGCGATCGCATTGCCGGTGACATTGTAGTGCCACATATAGTTGCCCATTTCCTCAAACTGGTTGAAAATCATGCAGTCGGGTCTTTCGGACAGCTCATGCGTCTTGTCGAAAATCTCCTTGACATTGGATTCGGAACCGGGCGTGGCGATGATTTCGCTGGCCACGGTCTCCAGCCACTCAAAGCGCTCGCGGCTCATGCCTTCCGGCAGAATCGCGATCGAATAGCAGCTGAGAAGCTTTGAGTTAAAGGCGCCGCCGCGGCAGTAATTGCCCGTGGACGGCCAGACCGCCTTGTGGTAGGAGGAGTCAAACTGGCCTGTCACCAGCGGCGGGACAAGGCAGCCGAAGGATGCGCCGACCTTATGGCAGCCCGTCGGGAAATATTTGCCGGCCATGAGAAGAATTCTGGCTTTTACGCCGGTCAGCTCAGAGGGCAGCACGATATAATTCGGTTTACCGAACAGACCGCCGAATTCCTTCGGTTCATTCTTCCATGTCACGCGGAACAGGTTGAGGGGGTTGATATCCCAGAGCCCGACGTTCTTCAGGCCCTCCTTGATCTTTTCCGGAATCAGTTCCGGATTTCTCATCTCGGCGATGGTCGGTATAATGATATTCCGCTCTCTTGCTCTCTCGATATTGTGAGCTCTGCCTTCCGGACAGATATTCAGATTAATCATAGGTCTCCTCCTGTTTCCGGTCCGGATTTCAAACGGATCCGGCTGTTTTCTTACTATTTTATTTTCAAGTTTAACACCTGCCGATAGCATTTGCAACAAAGTGGGAGCCCGTTCTTTATGAAAACCGACAAATTATCAGTTTACCTAAAAATCTTTTTGTTTTTCTATTGAAATTCCACAACAAAATGCTATGATGAAGATATCATCCGGCACGTAAAAAACCCCGCCCCGCGGGGATCCCGTTTTAAATAAGGAGGCATTTATGAATCGTACGAACAACGCGGAAATGGAGTTTACTCTGAACAGGCTCCCCGGCACGAATGACAAGTGGCTGCCCATTATGGAGCCGGCCGAAGTCAAAAAGGCGCTTCGCTTCCACAGATCCTTCCCTCAGTATGAAGTGACGCCGCTTCACAGACTTAAAAAAATGGCTGACTACCTCGGGATCGGCGGGCTGTACGTCAAGGACGAATCATACCGCTTCGGCCTGAACGCATTCAAGGTTCTCGGCGGTTCATATGCCATGGCCAGATATATCGCCGGAAAGACAGGCAAAGACGTCGATGATCTGCCCTACCAGGTTCTCTCTTCTCCGGAATTCCGCAGAGAAATGGGAGAAACTACCTTCTATACCGCGACGGACGGCAATCACGGCCGCGGAGTCGCATGGGCGGCACATCAGCTCGGCCAGCATGCGGTCGTCCGCATGCCCTGGGGATCTTCCGAAACAAGGAAGGCAAACATCGCCAAAGAAGGGGCCGAAGTCACGATTGAAAATCTGAATTACGACGACTGCGTGCGCCTCGCGGCTTCCCAGGCGGAAGCGGATCCGAACGGCGTGATCGTACAGGACACCGCATGGAGAGGCTATACCGACATTCCGTCATGGATCATGCAGGGATACGGCACGCTGGCCATCGAGGCAGACCGCCAGCTGCTCGCAAACGGAATCGAGCGTCCCACTCATATCTTTATCCAGGCCGGTGTGGGATCACTGGCAGGCGCGGTTGTCGGCTATTTCGCGAATAAATACAAAGGGAATGAACCGATTATGTGCGTGGTAGAGGCAGGTGCCGCTGCATGTCTGTACCGCTCCGCCGTGAAGGGAACCGGCAAGACCGTGCGCGTGACGGGCAAGCTCGACACGATCATGGCGGGCCTGGCCTGCGGCGAGGCCAATAAAATCGGCTGGGACATCCTGCAGAATCACGCGGCGGGATTTGCCGCCTGCCCCGACTGGATGAGTGCAAAAGGCACCAGAATGTACGGCGTTCCCCTGGCGGGAGACCCGGTCGTCATCTCGGGCGAATCCGGATCGGTTCCCATGGGCTTCATGGCTTCCATTCTCAAGTACCCTGACTATGAATATGTGAAAGAGGCTCTGAAGCTCGACAGCAATTCCCAGGTTCTCCTCGTCTCGACAGAAGGCAACACGGATCCGACCCGCTTCCGCGAAGTTGTCTGGGACGGACTCTACGGTGTCCGCCACCGCGGCGACGCAGTCATATAAGCTCAGGCGGCTCTTTGCGCGCCGGTGCGCGCAGGCAAAAGAAAAGCAGAATACATCTGCGCACCAGTCACATCCTGCACGGAGCGCTTTTGAAAAAGGGCTTCCGCACATGCGTGCGGAAGCCCCTTTCAATCTCTTTTATGCGAAAAGTCAGAATCAGAGATTCTCGTTCATGAACTTCTCAATCTCAGCCGCTGCCTTCTCTTCGTCTTCGCCTTCGATCTTGAAATCAACAGTTTCGCCCTGCTTTGCGCCGAGGCCCATCACTGCGAAGATCTTGGAAGCGTTTCCGGACTTGGCACCTTTGCAGATCGTCACGGTGCTGCTGAAGCTCTTGGCGAGTTTGACAAGCTCTCCTGCCGGTCTGGCATGAATTCCCTGTGCATCTTTAATTGTGTAGCTGAATTCTTTCATTGGACCCATCTCCTTTGTGTGAGAATAAATTTGTTACATTATACCACAAATCCTGTTCAGGTACACCCCGGATTTGTATAAAGAGTCTGACGGAGCAGCGCCTCCGTTTCCTCTCTTGAGGCGAGTTCCGGTGAAAAGGCCGAAGCGGAGCCGGCACAGAGCCCCATCCGGAAAGCCTTCTCATAGTCTCCCCCGCTCTCGATATAGCCCGTCAGAAAGCCGGCCACCATGGAATCACCGGCTCCGACGGAGTTGACAACCTTCCCCTCCGGGGCGGCGCCTGTGATCACATCCCCGTTTTCCGATATGAAAACGGCTCCCTCTCCGCCCGGCAGGATCTTTTCACGGCGGGTCCGGTTGAGCTGTCCCGCCTGAAAATCCGGGACGTCCACAATGTAATCGAGGGAGGGATTAAACGTAACGGTATAGATCATGCTGCCTGTCCTCCTTTATGCAGACAATCGTGTCAAATCAGCAGTCCTTCTCTATTCTTAACACGAAGGGGCACCGGCGGGCAAGCGCCTGTCCGGGGAATATGAATTGTCTTTTGAGGCTTCTGGCACATGTGTGAGAGCCCTATAGCCTCTCTTTGATGTTATAGCTGCTTATACAGCTTGGTTAACAAAGCAATC
>CACXFM010000220.1 GCA_902766955.1 uncultured Lachnospiraceae bacterium
TCCGTTTTTGTAAGTGGAACGTACAGGGCTCGAACCTGTGACCTTTCACACGTCAAGCGAATGCTCTCCCAGCTGAGCTAACGTTCCGTATTTGCTGACTTTTTGCTGTCAACAAAAAGTATTCTAGCACAGCGGGAGAATAAATGCAATCCTTTTTATGCTTTCTTTAATACGATTTCAAGCTTGTCTTCGCCCGGATTGATCTTGTATTCCGTGCTGTCTGCGGCGAAGCCTTCCGCCGGAACAAGTCATGTGGTCAGACTTTTGGCGCTGCAATCACATTTTAATAAATGCGGGTTGGATTGTAAAGACTCCGGGAGGGACTCCCGGGACGCCGATTGCATTTTACAGATACCTGCGATATGATTATAGAATTATGAGTATAACGGTTTATATTGTATTCGGGCTCGCGGCTGTCTGGCTTCTGATGATCTGGCCCGGCAGAGGCAGAAAAGAGAGAATGGCGGCTTTTGAGAAGCAGCTGATCGCACACCGCGGCCTGTATGAAAACGGGGGACAGGCCCCCGAAAACAGCATGGCGGCTTTCCGGGCGGCGGCGGAGCGGGGCTTCGGGATCGAACTGGATGTGAGGCTGACCGCCGATGAGCGCCTGGTGATCATGCATGACGAGACGCTGAAACGGGCGGCCGGGATCGACAGACCTGTCATCAGCATGACATGGAGGGAACTGAAAGAGGTCAGGCTGTTTGACTCGGAAGAATGCGTGCCTCTTTTTTCGGACATGCTGAAGATGGTGGGGGGCAGGGTCCCGCTCATCATAGAGTTGAAATGCGAACGGAACGGGGATGTCACGAAGCTCTGCGAAGAGGCGGCGTGCCTCCTGGACGCCTACGAGGGAGAGACCTGTATCGAATCCTTCCATCCGCTGGTAGTCCGGTGGTTTAAGAAGAACAGGCCCCAGACCATCAGGGGACAGCTGTCGGAGCGCTTCTCGGGCATCAAGTATCCGGGGCGGATCGGAGGATTTTTACTAAGCTGCTGCGCGATGAATTTCCTGACAAAACCTGACTTCATCGCCTACAACGTGAAACAGGCCGGGCTTCTGCGCTTCCGGATCATGAGAGATCTGTTCCATACCGAGATGGCCGGCTGGACGGTCACAAGCGAGGAGCAGGCGCAAAGTATTTCGCGCGATTTTGATGTTCTCATCTGCGAGAAGTTTATCCGGGAAGAAGGAAATGCGGAGAGAGCCGCGCAGAGGAAGACGCCGGGGACCATGAAGAATCATACAGTGAGAAAGCATATGCTGATCAGCGGCAGAGTGACTGCCGTGGGATTCCGCTACCGGGCAGTCCGCATCGCGCAGCAGCTCGGTGTGACCGGCTGGGTCCGGAATACAGACGATGACCGCGTGGAAATGGAATTGCAGGGGACTCCGCAGATGCTGTCCGAGATGATGCGGCGGCTCCGCGGGGAGAAGTATATAGAAATAGAAGGTGTGGAGGAGACGGATCTCACACCTCATGACAGTGAATACGAGTTCAAGGTGCGGTATTGATGAAAGTGCGGAAATTTTTCAAACGAATATTGATGCTGTATGATCTGTATCACTGCCTGCCCATGTTCTTTTTTATGCTTTTTTATCTGCTGTGGTTTCGTATTATCGAGTATATCCCGAGGAGCTTTTATCTGCAGATCCTCCTGAAGATCGACCGGTATATTCCGCTGATCGAATGCTTTGTCCTGCCGTATCTCTCCTGGTTCTTCTATATGATCTACAGTATGGCCGATCTGTTTGTCAAGGACAAGGACGCTTATGACAAGGCCTGCACGATGCTGATGATCGGAATGACGGTCTTCCTCCTGATTTCGACTGTCTGTCCGAACCGGCAGCCGCTCAGGCTTGTGGAGTTCCCGAGAAACAACGTGTTTACGAGAATGATCGGCAGGCTGTGGAAGACGGATACGCCGACCAATGTCTTCCCCAGCATACATGTCTTCAATACGCTCTGCGTGGAGAGCATGCTCCTGAGAACGAAATGCGGGAAATACCGGAGAACGGGCATCCGGATCGCGACGGTCATCTGGGCGGCACTGATTGTTCTGTCGACGCTGTTTATCAGGCAGCATTCGATGTTTGACGTGCTGACGGCGCTGGCCCTGTTTGCCGTGTGCTACTATATCGTGATTTTCAGAGGGACGGTATTTTACTTCCGGAAGTGGGACAGTTTTGCGCGCGCGGCTATTGACAGGCTGTGAGGCAGAAGGGAAAAAAGGACATAAAAAATGGACGGTACAGGACTCGAACCTGCAACCCCTCACACGTGAAGCGAGTGCTCTCCCATTGAGCTAACCGTCCAAGAGGCATTATAGCACCCTTCACAAGTTTGCGCAACGGAAAAATTTTTTTTGCCGGATCTCTTTCAAAAACCGTTTTTCATAAAGCACTGCAGAGGATATAATAGGTACAGAAACAATCTTTTAAAAGAAGAGACCAAGAAGGAGGCTTTTATGACAGTAGGATTTGGCAGTGACCACGCAGGTATCGAACTGAAGCTGTATATGATGAAGCATCTGGAGGAAAAGGGATATACGTGTGTGGATTATGGTAACTACGACCCCAATGACAGGGGCGATGACTATCCGGAACCGGGCAGAAAGGTTGCGGAGGCGATCCGCGCCGGCGAGTGTGAGAAGGGCGTCCTGATCTGCGGGACAGGACTCGGCATTTCTCTGGCCGCCAATAAGGTTCCCGGCATCCGCGCGGCTGTCTGCAGCGAGCCCTTCACGGCTTCCATGGCGGTGCGCCACAACAACTGCCAGATCATCGCCTTCGGCGCGAGAGTGGTCGGGCGGGAGCTGGCCACGATGATCGTGGACACCTTCTTCGGATGCGAATTCGAGGGCGGACGCCATGCCAAGCGCGTGGACATGATCATGCAGATTGAAAAAGACTACGGTAAAACGGAGTAAATCAGATACAAACAGAGAGAATTGTATCCGGAGTCGGAACAATGTGCGCAGATTGCTTTCTATGTATGCTGCCGGAGATATTTATAATATTGCGGGAATGTTGTACTGATTGATCGAGCTGAGGTGGGAAACATGGGTTTGTGGCAGCTGATTGTCATCTCGACGGGATTGTCCCTCGATGTATTTGCATACTGCCTGTATAAAGGGGCGATGATCTCGACCTTTCATAAACTGGATAATCTGAAGATGATCGCACTCTTTACCGGTTTTCAGACGGGGATGATGATCGCCGGAAGCGCTCTGACACAAATCAAGATTCTTCCGGAGTCTTATCATTCTGCCGGCAGGATCTGGACACTTCTCGCGGCCATTGCCTTCTTTTCAATCGGGATTCGTATGATTGTGAAGGCGGTCAGAAAGAGAAAGAACCGCATCGTAGAGAAGAAACAGGACGATTACAATTACCGGATCATTTTGTTCTGGGCGTTTCTGACTTCGATCGATGCCCTGATCGCCGGCATCGGGTGCGGCTTCATGGGCATGCAGTTCGTGCTGACGGCACTGGTGATCACGCTGATCACGGCGGCCAGCGGCACGGTGGGGCTGATCTGCGGCTACAGGCTGGGATGCGGTCCCATGAACAAGTTTGTCGCTGTCGGAGGATGTCTGGTGCTGGTCGGAGGAGTGGATCTTCTGATCCATTATCTGTCGGCGGTATTCTGAACAGTCTTAAGTGATTTGAGATTAAAAATAAAGAAACCGGGGTGTGTCGAAAACGGCATCCCCGGTTTTTCATGTTGTAATCAGATCCGTGATGGAATGAGAGAGCAGGTACTTGCAGGACTCGGCGATTTCTTCCGCGGAAGCATGAATACTGCCTGTGATCCACTTGCGGATAATGCGGGTCAGGCCATTTGAATAGTATTCGGAGAGAACTTCTCTCGTGAGAAGCGGGTACTCCCGCGTGGTGCCGATCCGGAAGCGGTCCGCGAGCGTGAAGAACGTCTGGTAGATGTATCTGGATATGATGTTTTCAAAACTGTTGGGTGCCGGCTCCATCTGATAGGCGCGCCTGTAGAAGTCCCTGTCGCTGTCGAGACAGCGGCAGAACATCACAACGGCATCCAGTTCCATATGATTGGCAATCATCAGATCAACGCTTTGCGCCACATTCTTATCAAAAAGCCACTCCAGAACCTCATACTTGTCCTGAAAATGTTTGTAGAAGGTCGGCCGGATCAGGCCGGCCCGGTCCGTAATCATTTTAATCGTGATTTTTTCGAATGAAGTGTTCAGCATCAGGTCGTGAAGACAGTCCGCGATCAGCTCTTTTGTCAGTTTACGTTTTGTATCCATACGATTTTTGTGAAAACAACTCCGTTTCGCATTTTTTGAAGTCCGGTAATAAAGCCGCGGTCCGTCCGCATGCTTTCGGGAATTATAACATGCAAAGGGAAACCGGGCAAGCGGGCCTGCTAAAGCGGATCTCTGGTCTCGGAGACGGGGTGAGAAATTAACAATTCTGTAACATCTCGTAATATAGAGTTGAAGAAGTTGTTTCAATTTGTTATACTTCATGCCTGGGGAGTTTTCTCCGACGGGCCCCTGCCGCTGGCAGACCTGCCGGATAAGACGGGAGATATACTGTATATGAAGAAAAGAATACTATCTTTTGTTTTGTGTCTGATGATGGCTGCGTCGCTGCCCGCGGGTGCATGGGCCGATGAAGAAGACGTCGTCATGGCGCAGAGAGACCGGAATGAAGAACGCCTTTACGAAGCACAGGGTGCCCTGGATGAGCTGGCCGTGCGGAAGGCGGATGTACAGAACAAAATCAAGGAACTGAATTCGGACCTCGCGGATCTGATGATCGAGATCAGTCTCGCGGAGGAGAATATAAAAGTAACCGAGAGTAAAATCAGCGAAACACAGAAGAAGATCGAAAAAACGGCCGCCAGCCTGAAGAAGGCGAAGAAGCGCTGCAACAGCCAGTATGCGGCGATGAAGAAGCGCATTCAGTATATTTACGAGAACGGCGGCGATGTGGGTCTGGCGATCGCGATTATTGAATCGAAAGATGTGACGCAGTTCCTGAACAAAGCGGAATATGCGGAACAGATCGAGGGGACCGACAGAGACCAGCTGGAAAGCCTCAAGAAGACGGTGCGGAGAATAACCCGTCTGAAGAAGGGGCTCAAAAAGACAAAGGAAGACCTGGTCACCCAGAAAGGATATCTGACCGCCCAGAAAAAGGACCTGAATACCCAGAAGGAAGATCTGAATACCAAGATCGCGGAGAAGCAGGCTGACTCTGATGAATATGACTGGCAGATTGAGGAGACGAAGGAATACGCGCAGGAGCTGGCCTGGCTGATCACGGAGGCGGACAGACGGCTGCGTGAAATTGAAGCCGAGAAGCAGGCCGCTGCCCGGGCCGCCGCGGCGGAAGCAGCCAGACGGGAGGCGGCGAGAATCGCAGCCGAGGAAGCAGCCTGGGAGGCTGCCCAGCGGGCACAGCAGGAAGCGTCCTACGAAGAGGAAGCGTCTTACGACGAAGAAGCATCCTACGACGAAGAAGCGTCCTACGACGAAGAAGCGTCCTACGACGAAGAAGCGTCCTACGACGAAGAAGCGTCCTACGACGAAGA
>CACXFM010000221.1 GCA_902766955.1 uncultured Lachnospiraceae bacterium
CGCTGATGAGATCCGTGCGGTAGGCGGTTCCGAAATGGCTGTTGAGCCAGGGCGCAAATTCTTCCGTGGCCAGGTTGCCGGCTCCCTTGCCGATGCCGGACAGGGTGCAGTCGATGTTGAGACGTCTGGCGGGAGCGGTCAGTTCCGCACCTCCGAAGCGGCGGGAGCCGTCCTCTCTCAGAAGCTGACACGCGCTCTCCGCGTTCCGGAAGGAGAGGCGGAGATTATTGTGCGTGTGGACGCCGAGGATGACGTGGTCCGGCAGGATCCGGTCTGCCTGAAGAATCCTGTCTGTGATCCCCGCCGTGTCCATGACGCCGAAGCTGTCCACGATATAGAAGCCGCTCATTCCCGGGAGATTCCTGCAGCAGTATTCCGTGAGGGCCGAAAATTCCTCCTCTGAGTAGCGGGAGATGACCATGGGCTGCATATACAGGGCATAGCCGGCCTCCAGCACGCGCTGACCGCATGCGACGGCCCCGCGGAGATCTTTTCTGTGAAAGCAGATGCGGATACAGCCAAGCGGGGAGCTGCCTCTGTCCGGGATTTTCTCTGCCGGAAATTTTCCGTAGTCGATCATCGCCGCGAGAAGAGGGGACGGCCCGTCCGGGGAATCTGTACCGGCTATGAAGTCATTCAGCGATTCGAAATCCGGCCAGACCGTGTGACCGCTTGTCCGGCCGTCTTTTTCGTCGATATATCCGAGCTCGATCTGTTCGATGCCCGCTCTGCCAAGCGTGCGGACGATGTCCCGCATGGTGTCGTCCCCGAACCGGAAATGGTTGACCCATCCCCCGTCGCGGAGCGTGCAGTCCATGATTTGAATTCTGTTCATGAGCCTTTCCTTTTCAGATGAAACAGTATGTACAGTCTCGGCATGGCTTCCCGGAATGAGCGGCTTCTGCCGTAGAGGAGCAGATAGAACGCACCCGGAAGAAAGATGCAGAGGATGCCTTTTATGAGCAGCTCCGGCAGTCCGTGAAAGGGAACAAGCGTGCCGGCCGCAAAGGTGAGAGCCGCAGCCGCCGCCGTCACCAGCAGGTATTTCAGGTGGGAGAGCATGTAATCCTTCAGTCCGCCTTCCGTGAAATAATACCGGAAGAGGATGAGGGAGCCTCCCGCGAAGTTGAAGACCAGGTAGGAAATCAGCGTGGCGAGCAGGATGCCGGGCAGTCCGAGCGCGCGGATGAAGAGCCAGTTGAGGAGGAGGTTGGATGCCGCCTCCGCGACAGACAGATATCTGGCTTCCCACCAGATTCCCACCGATTCCGCGTAGAGCGTCCGGATGTCGCTCATCTTCAGCACGTAAAAGTAGACGGAGAAAAGGAGCACGCAGGACATCGGAAGCATCATATCCCCGCCGGCCCAGAGTTCCATGAATGGCTGGTACAGGCAGAGCAGGCAGACGGCGCACCACCCGCTGATCCACATGAAGAGGAAGTCAATGGTGTGCATGTCGGCCAGGTTTTTCTCCTTCGATTCCAGGGCGATGCTGTTGCCGACGCCTCCGGCCATGGAAGTTTTGACCACGGCCAGAATCATGACCACGGAGTCCATCACGTAGTAATAGTTTCCGTAGACGGCCGTGGCGGAGAGACCGAGATACGCGGAGATAAACATGGAGTCAAATGCATTTCTGGACAGAGAAGCAGTCTTTCTGACCATGAGGCCGATGACCTGCTTTCGGATGTTTTTCTCCGTGTCCGGATCCAATGAACCCTCCTCTCTGTATTCCGGGAAGAGGATCCTGGTCTGCCGCGCGCAGAGCAGGCTGAACGCCGCAGTCGAGACCGGCACTGTCAGGGCGTACAGATAGAAATTCCGCGCCTGCAGGATGCTGACCATCTGGATGAGGTACATGGCCGTCTGCGTGATGATATGCATGCGCCCGATGACGTCATTTCTCTGGTATGCCGTAAGAAGGGCCTTCCTGTTGGGATAGAGAAAGCAGTTTGCGACGCTGTCCCCGAGAAAAATCAGGTAGAGCAGGTAGATATTGATGCCGGGCGGAATGCTGCCGCTGATGAGCCGGGGCAGGAACAGCATGATGACAAGTCCCACCGCTCCGATGATCACGCCGACCACGCGGTATACCCGGGCATAGTAGCGGAGGAGCCCGTTGATGGCGCGCGTGTCATTTTCGGCGATCGGCTTGTACATGCTGTAGATAATGGCGGTCCCGAAGCCGAGCTCGGCCAGATTCAGCATCTGGATGATGGAGTAAAAGAGCCCCGTGAGGCCGAGATAGTCCGCGCCGATGAGATGAATGATCATGGTGCGGACGGCGAACGGCAGAAGGATGCCGGTGATCTTGTCAATTTCGCCGACGATAATATTCCGTTTTGTGTTTTCCGTTCTTTTCAGTCTCATATCGTATCATCCGGGATTTACGGTGAGCATGGTTCCCGCCCATGAAGAGGCGAGAACCCACAGATTGACCATGCCGCTCACAAGGAGAATGCTCTTTTTGACCGCTGCGTCCGCGCGCACACGGGAGTTCTGCAGGGCCAGGCAAAACGGCAGGATGAGCGGCAGGAAATACCGCCCCTGGACCCCGTTTATGACGTCCGACGTCACCGGCGTCCAGCTTAAGGCCATCGCGAGCAGGATGGCCGCGGCGGAGCAGGCCGTGATCAGCAGAAGTCCGGCCCTCATTCCGCCTGTGATCCTGCTCACACTGTCCGTCTCGCAGACGTGTCCGGCCAGATACACCATCAGCAGTGAGAGGACGGAGCAGAGCGGGGAAACCGGGATATTCATCTGCCCGAGCAGGCTCCCCGTCATGGTCATCAGGTAATCCCCCGCCTGCTCTCTGAGCGTGCGGAAGAAGAGCAGAACCGCGGAGAAGGGGTGCGCAAGCAGGAAGGAGAGACTGTAGCTCTCCTCATTGCACCAGCTTAAGATCCGCCCGCTGCCGCTTCGCGCGACCTGCGTCAGCGCGGAAGGCGTGGACAGCCAGCCCAGGATCTTTGTGCTTGCAAAGAGCGCCAGAAGACATGCGCCCGCAAGGAGGATTCTGATCCATGCGGCCTTCCGCCGGCTGTGCGACAGCTTCTCTCCCGGGATCATGAAGATCATGAAGATGAGCGGCGCGTAGACAATCTTTGACGGCGCCAGCAGCATGCCGTAGATGCATAATGCAGTGCAGTCCCTGAGCGATACGGGCGAATCCGTAAGTGAGAGCCGTGAGCATTCGGAGACGAACAGCGCCGCGAAGCAGAAGATGACCGCGTCATAGGAACAGGATGCCGTAAGATGCAGCAGCATGGGCATGCACATGATGGCAAAAAGCAGGGTCTTCCGCTGCGGATGCCGTCTGGCCAGATATGCGTACGTGCACGAGCAGAACAGGATGTTTGCAAACCGGGCTGCCCAGAAAGCCGGGAGGGCCCCCAGGTGCAGAATCCTGGCCAGCGCGACGCCGAATGCGGCGGGGAGATAGCCCGCCAGGGCGTTGGTGGCCATGGAAGCTTCCGTCATGACCACTTCGGAGCTCTGCGCGAAAAAGTGCATCTTCTCCGCCATCTCCGCGTATGAGGCCGCATTCTGCGCCAGGCTGCGGCCGGTGTAGAATGCGTAGTCTTCTGCCCGCATCAGCAGCCGGCCGTCGCCGAAGGGCGTCACTTTGCCGAGCAGGAGGCCGGACAGGCGGTAGACAGACAGATAATGCATGCTCTCATCCGGCGCGATGAAGGGGAGAAACAGGATCATATACGCGGACGCAAGCAGAAGCGGTAAAAACACGCATGCGGCGCGGAATGACGCGCCGGTCCCCTCGGACAGCACGAAATATTTCACGTAGAGCATGCCGCACAGGACCGTCTGCCATAAAAGAAACAGAAGCGGGCCGAAGAAGCGCAGATTCCGCACTTCCGGGGGAGCGGCCGTGAAGCGGTCGGCTGTCTCCAGGAGCAGAACGAGAACAAAGCAGGCGATGACAGCCGCCGCCGGGAGAAGCGTCTTCGCGGAAGCGGTCTGTCCGGTGCGCACTACCCGCGTTCCTCCGGCAAGGAGCAGGCGCAGTTCTGCCGCCGTCACAAAAAAGACGGCTCCCGTCATCAGGCCCCGGTATTCACTGAACTGCCTGCCGGACAGCCTGCACACGATATATGCGAGGCCCATACCGGCAGCCCCCGCCGCAGCAGGGATGAGAAGGCGGTCCGGATGAGCGGCGAATACTTTCAGCGCCCTGAGGATTCCGCGCCGGAAGAATGCGGCCAGCGCGGTGAGAGCGAGCATCAGAAGGAACAGAAAGAGACAGGTCCGGATGCTCACGTGCTCAGCGGGCCTGTATTCCCGGATCAGTTCCTCTCCGGAGATCAGAAGGTCCTGCACGGTGCAGTCGCCCCCGACCGTGAGAAGGAGCTCCTTCACCGGATAGCGGACGCTTTCAGGGAGCGAGTAATAGATGCGCGAGCGGCCCGCCGGGATCTTGCGGATGAGAACTGCCTGTTCGGAAAAGGCTCCGCTCTCATCCGGCCAGGACAGGGAGCATTCCGTCATGGCGGCAAAGGGCTGGTCAAAGAGAAGCTCCGCGCAGCGGACGGCCTCCCCCTCTTTGGAGGGCAGTGCGATCCGGACTCTGGCGCCGGAAGTTCCGGCATGAATGGCATGTCCGCTCACGGTGCCCTCTTCCGCGGTCATCACGGAGCCCGTGAGGACGGAGGTGCTGTTTTCCGGCATCTGATAGTCCGCAAAGCAGTAGGAATAAATGCTCTGCGGCGTGGTCAGCCTGCCGGCAGCGCATATCAGAAAGAACAGAATTCCGGCGCATATGAGGACTCCGGCCGCCGGGCGGAGAACAGTGTACGTTTTAGTCTGATTCATAGGTGATTTAGTATGGAGATGCTGACTTTGATCATGTAATACAGGGAGCGGACGGGGCCGATCGAGGACCTGCCGGTTGTTCTCTCCCGCATGACAACCGGGTACTCGATGACTTTTCCGCCCTGACGGATGACCGCAGGAATCGAATCCGCTTCCGGGTAATCGTCCGAGTATTCCTCTGCGAAAATCCCGATCGTGCGCCGGTTCGCGACGCGGTATCCGGAGGTCACGTCGCGGATCAGGACGCCGCACAGAAGCCTTGTCAGGGCGGACAGAAAGCGGATGCCGGCTCTGCGCGGGGCACTCGACTGAAATCCTTTGTTTTCGATGAAGCGGGAACCGATGCACAGATCGGCGCCCTCCGCCTCCATATGCCGGATCATCGGCCAGATGTAGGAGGGGTCGTGCTGGCCGTCTCCGTCAATCTGGACCGCGTAGTCGTAGCCGTGCCTGTCCGCATACAGGTATCCGCTCTGCACGGCGCCGCCGATGCCGAGATTGATGCTGAGGCGCAGATGGCCGACCCCGTCTTCGAGGAGAATCTCCTCTGTCCGGTCCGCGGAGCCGTCATTTACGGCCAGGATATCGGTACCGGGAGCCTTTTCCCGGATATTCCGGATCGTCTCGGCGATGATGGCCTCTTCGTTGTAGGCGGGAACAATGACCAGTACTTTCAATCTATCTTTTTTCCTCCACCCTGAGTCTCCACTGTCTGTTCCGGGGCGCGGGCGTTCTCGAGCTCGCGGACCCGTTTTTCAAGCAGGGCATATTCCTGCACCAGCTTGCGGATCCTGGCGTGCTGCCGCGATGTCACGGCGCACAGGGAGAGCGAGGTGCAGAGCAGGTAGGCAATCATGATCAGGAATACCAGGTTGGACGGCACCTGGATGCCGATCCAGCGGGCCAGCGGCTCGAGGACATCCGGGAACAGCGCCATCAGCAGGATCAGGAGCGCACCCGCAAAGCAGATGATGGAGTGGTACAGATCCAGACCTTTTCTTCTGATATAGAAAACGGTCAGACACATAAAGAGAACGGCCCCTATGAGCAGCAGCAGCCGCAGATGCAGATTCATAACAGATCCTCTTGAAATATGATTGAAAACCGGACGGGAGTCCGGCCTTATGTGAGCGTGGATTTACGGAATCCGGGAAAAGTATAGTCTTGCCGGCGGAGCGTGTCAACCGGGGCGCCGAGTGACGGTTTCCGGCCGGGCAGAAGCCAGCTCATACGGCACAAAACAGTCCTGCAGACAGCGGTTCATGGTGTTCAGGACATTCTTCTTGTGAAGACACCATTCGGGCGCGATCAGGAGCGCTCTCGGCCCGTCGCCCGTCATTCTGTGCAGGACGGTCCGGGGCGGCAGGATCCCGGCAATATCCCGGACGCAGGCGGCATATTCCCCGAGCGTCATGAGGGGGAAGGGATCCTTCAGATACCGGTCTCCCAGGGCCGTTCCTTTCAGAACCTGCAGCATCTGGATCTTGATGCCGTCCGGGGGCGGGTCGAGAGAAGCGAGATAGCGGGCCGTGGACAGCATGTCCTCCCTGCTTTCGCCCGGCAGACCGAGAATGATATGAACGATGACGCCGATTCCCGCCTGCTTCAGGGCGGCATATCCCTTGGTGAATACATCGAGCGGATAGCCGCGGCGGATCGCTTCGGCCGTGCGCTCACATGATGTCTGCAGGCCCAGTTCGACCCACACGGGTTTGATGGCGTTCAGATCCGCAAGCAGGGCCATGATCCCGGGCGGCAGACAGTCCGGACGGGTGGCAAGAGAGAGGACGGCAATGTCCTCTCTCCTGATGGTTTCCATATACAGAGCGCGCAGCCTGTCCGGATCTCCGTAGGTGTTGGAGTAGGACTGGAAGTAAGCGATGAAGCGCTTCGCATCCGTCTTCTGGCGGATGCGCGCCTTCGCCTCTTCGATCCGTTCAGACAGATCTCCTGTCTGCGCGGCAAATTCTCCGGATCCGCCTTCCGAGCAGAAGGTGCATCCGCCGCTCATGATTGTGCCGTCCCGGTTGGGGCAGGTACAGCCCGAGCTTAAGGACAGCCGGTAGATTTTCTCGCCGAATACGGCTTTCAGGTAATCGGACAGTCTGATCATCGGTTCACGATATGTCTGGCGACATAAACGCCGCTGGCCGAAGCGTGGGACAGAGAATGCGTCACGCCGCTTCCGTCTCCGATGACATAGAGCCCGGGGTAGTCGGTTTCCAGATCCTTCGACAGTTTGACCTCCATATTGTAGAACTTGACTTCGACGCCGTAGAGGAGCGTGTCGTCGTTGGCAGTTCCGGGGGCGATCCGGTCGAGGGCATGGATCATCTCCACGATGCCGTCCAGGATTCTCTTCGGGAGAACCAGGCTCAGGTCTCCGGGTGTCGCCATGAGAGTCGGCTTCACGGAGCCCTCGCGGATGCGGTTGACCGTGCTCCTCCGTCCTCTCTCCAGGTCGCCGAAGCGCTGGACGATCACGCCGCCTCCCAGCATGTTGCTGAGGCGCGCGATGCTTTCGCCGTACTCGTTGCTGTCCTTGAAGGGCTCGGAGAAATGCTTGGCCACGAGGAGGGCGAAGTTGGTGTTATCTGTTTTTTTGCTGTCGTCTTCGAAGCTGTGGCCGTTGACGGTGATGATGCCGTTTGTATTTTCATTGACCACGATGCCGTGCGGGTTCATGCAGAAGGTGCGGACTCGGTCCTCGAACTTCTCCGTGCGGTAGACGATCTTGCTCTCGTAGAGCTCGTCCGTGATGTCGTCGAAGATGACGGAGGGGAGCTCGACGCGCACGCCGATATCCACGCGGTTGGAGCGGGTCGGGATCTTCAGCTCCCGGCAGACCTGTTCCATCCACTTGCTGCCGCTTCTGCCGACCGATACGACGCAGTAACGGCTCTCGTACGTCTCGCCGCAGCTGATGACCGCATATCCGTCCGCCGTCTTCCGGATGGAGGACACCGGGGAGTCAAAGTGGAATTCCACCTTCTCATGCAGAAGGGAGAAGAGGTTCTGCAGGACGATATAATTGATGTCAGTTCCCAGGTGCCGCACCGAGGCGTCGAGAAGCGTCAGCTTGTTCTGGATGCATTTCTTCTTGAAGGCGGTGCCGGCCGTGGTGTACATCTTTGTGCCGCCGCCTCCGAAACTGCAGTTGATTTCATCCACATATTTCATCAGCTCGATGGCCTTGTTCCAGCCGATGTACTCAAACAGGGTCCCGCCGAAGTCGTTGGTGATATTATATTTGCCGTCGGAGAATGCACCTGCTCCTCCGAAGCCGTTCATGATGGCGCAGGTTTTGCACTTGATGCAGGTCTTGACCTTGTCTCCGTCGATGGGACATTTTCTCTGTTCGAGCGCGTGTCCTGTCTCAAAAACGGCCACTTTCAGTGCCGGGTTCTGTTTGATGAGTTCATAAGCCGAGTATATGCCGCCGGGGCCGGCGCCGATAATGATGACATCATATTTCATAATGAGTTCCTCTTTTTGTATGTTTCCTCTTATGCGTCATGCGCTGCGGATTATGTGTATGACGGGGATGCGGTGATTGAATCAGCGCCTTCTTATTGTATAGGAAATTGAGCCCCCACACAACAAAAATCCTGCGGGATGAGGTATACTTTACGGTACGGGTGATTCCGCAAAAGGTTTCATGTGGGGAGACGGGAATGAAGAGAACAGTGCTTGTAATCGGGGCGGGCGCCTCGGGCATGACGGCGGCAGCGGCAGCGGCGCGCGGAGGCGCGTCCGTGACGGTCATCGAGGGAATGAAAAAGCCGGGGAGAAAGCTGCTCCTGACCGGCAGCGGGAGATGCAACCTGACTAATCTGGATCCCGGCCTTGTGAACCGGTATGCTTCCGACACGGAGGGAGGGGCCGGGATTGCGGCAGATGTCATCCGGAGGTTCGGAGTCCGGGAGACGCTGGCCTTCTTCGAAGAGCTGGGCCTCCACTGGACGGAGCGGAACGGATATGTCTATCCGCGGTCGGGGCAGGCACAGACGGTGCTGTCCGTGCTGACGGAAGAGATGAAGCGCCTGGGCGTGAAAATGAAATATGATGCGCACGTGCAGCAGATCTTCTTTGACCGTCAGACGGGATTGTGGAATGCCCGCGTCGGGGACTGGTGCTATCAGGCGGACCGGCTCATTCTGGCAGCCGGATCAAAGGCATACCCCTCCACGGGAAGTGACGGGAGCGGGTATACGCTTGCGCGGATGGCGGGCCATTCCTGCCTTCCGGCGAGACCGGCGCTTAGCGGGATACTCGCTGCTGACGAAGAGAAGCGGCTTCTGAAGACGGCGGAGGGTGCGAGAACGTACGGCCGCGTGCGGCTGAAAGCGGGCGCCGCGGGGGAGGTCCTGAAGGAAGACGAGGGCGAGATCCAGTGGACCGCTTACGGGCTGTCCGGCATCGTGATTTTCCAGCTGAGCCGGAGCGTTCCGGCCGCCGGGGAGGCATTTCTTGAGATTGACCTCGTGCCGGACAGAGAAGAAGAGGAGATCCGCCCGGAGATACAGAAAACCATCGATCACTTCGGCGGGACGTACAGTCCCCGCCGCCTGCTGGAAGGCTACGTGCATGAACGGGTGGCGGCTTATCTCGCGGAGAAAGCCGGTCTCCAGGACCGGAAGGAAGTCTGCGCCGGGGAACTGGCCCGCCTTCTGAAGAACGTCCGGATCGGGGTGAAGGGAGTGCGCTCCTTTGAACACTCCCAGGTCTGTGCCGGAGGCGTCCCGCTCCGGGAGGTCAGTCCGGAGACCCTCGAATCCCGGATTTCGCCGGGGCTGTACCTGGCGGGGGAACTGCTGGATATAGACGGCCCGTGCGGAGGCTATAATCTGCAGTGGGCCTGGTCGAGCGGATACGTGGCGGGCACACAGGCGGCAGCCGCACCGGGCGGAACCGGGCCGGATGCTGCGGCGGGAATGCGTAAAAAGCCCGCGCAGAGATAAAGGAGGTCTGATATGAAACTGGTACACCTGGAGAGCAGCAGTATAGGGAATGATATTTCACTGGACCGGTACCGGGAGTTCGGCGAACTCATCTGCTACCCGGAGACGGATTTCACGAAGACGATCGAGCGGATCGGGGACGCGGAGATTGTGCTGATCAACAAGACGCCGATGAACGCCTCCACCCTGAAGCGCGCTGACAATCTGAAACTGATCTGCGAGATGGCGACGGGATACGATAACGTGGACATTGACTACTGCAGGTCCCGCGGCATTGCCGTGGCAAATGCCGGGCATTATTCGACGACGGCGGTGGCCCAGCACACCTTCGGGCTGGCTTTATATCTCCTGGAGAAGCTGCATTTCTACGATACATTTGTCAAGAGCGGGGAATACGGCAGACAGCGGAACTTCACCTGCTATCAGGTCCCGATTCAGGAACTCTGCGGGCGCGTGTGGGGCGTGGCCGGCATGGGCGAGATCGGCCGCAGAGTGGCGGATATAGCCCGGGCCTTCGGGTGCACGGTCATCACGTATTCGACCTCGGGCAAAGGGGCCGGGACAGACGGCGTGACGGACGCGGGCACGCCTTACCGGAGAGTGGACTTTGATACCTTCCTCCGCGAAGCGGACATAATCTCCGTGCATTGCCCCTTAAGTGAACACACCCGCCACCTCTTTGACGACGATGCGTTTGCCAGGATGAAAAAGCGGGCCATCCTCATCAATGTGGCGCGGGGGCCGGTCGTCGACCAGAAGGCCCTGTACCGCGCGCTGTCGGAAGACCGCATCGCAGGGGCCGGCCTGGACGTGCTGGAAGAGGAGCCCATGCGGGAGAATAATCCTCTGCGGCAGATCACGGACAGCGGAAAGCTGATCATCACGCCCCATAATGCCTGGGCTACCGTGGAGGCCAGGGAGCGGGACGCGCAGATCACCTATGACAATATCAAATCTTTCTTGAGCGGCGGCACGCTGAACCGGGTGGATCTGTGAGCCGGGGAAGGAGAAGCAGCTCGGAATGCATGAGAAAAGCGGCCGAATGTCCGCTTTACTTTGGAAATGCTTTCGCGTATGATGGTAGAAGTGTAAATGTCAGATCCACTACGTTTATTTTGAAAATCGGAGGCATCTGTTATGAGTGAGAATAAGACGCTGCCCGTCATCACGGTCAGCAGACAGTACGGGGCCGGCGGCCATTCCGTGGCAAAAGGACTTTCCGAGCGCCTGGGACTGCAGTACTACGACTATGATTTTGTCAGACTGACAGCCAAGGTCAGCGGCTATACCGAGGAAGAGGTAAAACGCGAAGGCGAAGATCTGGGGAGAGGATCAAAGTTTGTCAACAGCTTTCTGACGACAGCCTCTTTCTCCAATCCTTACAATGAGATCTTCCAGGCGGAAAAGGCCGTGATCCTGGGCCTTGCGGAGAAGCCCTGTATCCTGGTGGGGCGGTGCTCCAATGTGATTCTCCAGGAAGCCGGCATTCCCTCTCTCAATGTATTTTTAAGTGCGAGCAAAGAATTCCGCAGGAAAAGAGCAGTGGAACTCGGAGACTACGGCAGCATGGATCCCGACAAGTATGTTGAACGCCGCGACCACTGGCGCGATACTTATTACAGAGCTTATACGGGACATCAGCTGGGCCTTGCGGAGGACTACCACCTCTGTCTCGACGTGAGCCGCTTCGGAGTGGAGCACTGCGTGGAGATCATCGCGGCGCTGGCGGAAAAGTTCTGATATGGCGGAAAAAATCCTGATCACCGCCGGTATCCTTTTCGCCGCATACGGTGTGACCGTGAAGCTCGCGGGATCCGTGACGAATTTCTTTCTGGTATGGTTTTTCGGCGCCGCCCTCTGTTTTCTGGCGGCGCTTTTTCTCCGGATGGGCTTCTTCGGGAGGCTGCCTTTCGCGGTCAGAGTACTGATAATCCTGCTGCTTCTTTGGGCGTGTTCCCTGTTTGTCTTCGTCATGGCGCTGATCGGCAGGCATTTCCGTGACAGCGGCAGGCCGGATCTCGACTACCTCATTGTGCTGGGTGCACAGGTCTTTCCCTACGGCCCCAGCAGCACGCTGAAATACCGTCTGGACCGGGTATATGACTATCTGCAGGAGAACCCGGACACAATCTGCATCGTGTCGGGAGGACAGGGGTATAACGAGCCGGAGCCCGAGGGGACGGCGATGAAGCGCTATCTCATGGAGCGTGGTATCCCGGAGGATCGGATCCTGGCGGAGACCGGGTCAAAAACAACGGAGGAGAACCTGCGCTTCAGCAGGGAGCTCATGCGGGACGGGAACTGTTCCGTGGGAATTGTGACCAACCATTTTCACGTGTACAGAGCTCTGAAGGAAGCAGAGAGACAGGGCTATACGGATGTGTGCGGAATTGCGGCCAGGGGAAAGAAGATCTTCCTGCCCAATTATCTGCTGCGGGAGTTTTTCGCCGTGCTGAAATATCAGCTCCATCCGGGTACATAAAGCAAAAGGGGAACTGCCGCGGCAGTTCCCCCTTTGTGTTATGGTCAGGATTCATTATTTCTTAAATTTTCCGATGCCCAGATACTTGTTGGTAGCGGCCGTGCCCTCTTCGCGGGTCAGCTGCATCTTCATGGAAGCGCGGATGGCGTCCATGGTC
>CACXFM010000222.1 GCA_902766955.1 uncultured Lachnospiraceae bacterium
GAGGCGCTGGATCTTGACGGCATCCGCCACAACCCGCCAGACCGCTGTTACCACTGCAAGCGCATGATCTTCGGCCGGATCATCGAAGCTGCGAAAGGAGCCGGGATTCCCTATGTTGCGGAAGGTTCCAACACCGATGACACCGGAGACTATCGCCCCGGCATGCGGGCCATCCGGAAGCTGGGCGTTCTGAGCCCGCTGCTGGACGCCGGGCTCAGCAAGGCGGACATCCGTATCCTCTCGAAGGAGCTCGCCCTCCCCACCTGGGCCAAGCCCTCCTTCGCCTGTCTGGCCTCCCGCTTTGTTTACGGCGAAGCCATCACCGATGAACGCCTCTCCATGGTGGACCGGTCGGAGCAGCTTCTGCTGGACCTCGGGTTCCGTCAGTTCCGGGTCCGAATCCACGGTGACCTTGCCCGGATCGAGATTCTTCCGGAGGAATTTGACCGGATCATGACACCCGAAGTCCGGGGACAGATCACGACGGCGCTGAAGGAATACGGCTTTTCGTATGTCACGCTGGATCTCTCCGGCTACCGCACCGGCAGTATGAACGAGGTGTTGAAGATATGAAAATGATTTATCTGGATTGCGGCATGGGCGCCGCCGGCGATATGCTGACCGCCGCCCTGCTGGAACTGCATGAACAGCCCGAGGCGGTGCTGGACACCCTGAACCGCGCGTTTGACGGAAAAGCCGTTCTCTCTGTCCGAAAGGATCAGAAGTGCGGCATCTCCGGCTGTCACGTCACCGTCACCATCGACGGTCAGGTGGAAGGCGAAGAACACTCTCATGCACACGAACACGACGGCGAGCACTGCCATGACGGCGGGCATCATCATGAGCACGAGCATCATCACGACCACGAGCATCACCATGACCATGACCACGACCACGGTCACACGCCGGTCGCCGATGCCGCCGCGGAGAGCGCCGATGAACCGCACCACCATCACCATACCTCCATTACCGAGGTCCGGGCGTTTATCGGTACTCTCGCTCTTCCTGCCGACGTCATTCAGAACGCGCTCTCGGTCTATGACCTGATCGCCGTGGCGGAGGCCCATGTCCACGGCCACCCCATGGAGAACATCCACTTCCACGAGGTCGGCTCTCTCGATGCCATGGCGGATGTGGTCTCGGTCTGTTACCTGATGCACGAACTGGCACCCGAGAAGGTCTTCGCTTCGCCGGTTCATGTCGGCAGCGGGACCGTGCGCTGTGCCCACGGCGTGCTTCCGGTCCCCGCTCCGGCGACACAGGAACTGCTCAAGGGCATCCCCATCTATACCGGGGACATTCTCGGAGAGCTCTGCACCCCCACCGGGGCCGCCCTGCTGAAGCATTTTGTCACCCACTTCGGCAGCATGCCCCCGATGCGCGTCTCACGGGTCGGCTACGGCACCGGCTTCAAGGACTTTCCCCGCGCCAATGTAATCCGCGTGCTGCTCGGTGAAAGCGAAGCAGAGACAGAACAGGTTCTAGAGCTTGCCTGCAACATCGACGACATGACCGCCGAGGAACTGGCCTTTGCCCAGGAACGCCTTTTTGCCGCGGGCGCGCTGGATGTGTACTTCACCAACATCGGCATGAAGAAGAGCCGCCCCGGTGTCATGCTGACCTGTATGTGCCGCGCCGAGCAGCGGGAGGAGCTTCTATCCTGTCTCTTCCGGCATACCACCAGCCTCGGCATCCGGGAATACACCTGCAGCCGGTATACGCTCTCCCGGGAAATGATCACTCGGGAAACGCCGTTTGGAACAGTGCACGTCAAGCGCTCTTCCGGATACGGCACTGTACGGGAAAAGCCTGAGTTCGAAGACATGAAAAAAATCGCGGAAGAACAGAATCTGTCCCTGCGGGATATAAAACAGATGCTTCCCTGACACGTCGCTTTATTCGTTTTCCATCCTGTGAAAAAACACACACGGTCGATGAGCCAAACTCTGTCGATCGTGTGTTTCTGTTTTATTATGGATACCGAGCCATATGACTCTTGTGTTGCGTTTACGTTTCCGATTTTCTAAATCTTTAAGCGTATCGTTCATAAAAAGCAGTTTAACCGCATTAATACTCCATATAAATATAAAGATTTGTGCTGGTCCAAGATACTATAGGATTCAGCCTTTGAGAGTTCTTTATTCTGTTTTTATTTTCTTATTATTCCTCAACTCAACACAAATAACGCTAACAAGAAGAATCAAAGCTCCTATCCATGCCCGCAGGGAGAAAGACTCGTGAAAAAAAATCCTGCTGCCAATCAGGGTAAATACGGGTATTGTGGAGAAAATGAGCCCGGTGCGGACGGATGTCGTGTATTTTTGCGCATAATTCTGGATGAACGTTGCAACAGCAGTACTGACTATCCCTGTCCATAATACAGAGAACCAACCAAAACCATTGTTAGGAAGCTTCACACTGTTAGTGTATAAAGCTACAAGAAACGCACATGCTGCCATCGTTCCGAGTTCTATTATCATCAAAGCAGTTCCGTCATCGCCCCTCTTTACATAGAATTCAATCAGCAGGATCTGAATGCCGGCCAGAATAGAAGAGAGAATGCAAAGCCAGACGCCGTAAGAGTATTCAAGATTTCCGATTGAAATAAGACAGATGCCAATGAAAGCCCCGATTACGCATAAGACAGTCCTTGTTTCCAGATGCTGCTTCAAAACAAGGAAAGCAATGATCGGTACAACTATCGTCTGTAAGCTGGTTAAAAAGCCTGCTATCCCTACCGGTGTAACAGAAATACCGACGGTACAGTAAAAATGAGCCGCGTATGTTACAATTCCAGTAATTGCAGCATGTTTTACCAGATTGGAAGAGAACTTTCCTCGGCTGCGGGGGCCAAAAAGTATAACACAAATCATGAAAGCACAAAGAAAGCGATTCGCCATGAAAGTATATATATTCAGTTCTTGAGTCACCTGTTTCAATATAATACTGGTAGCTCCCATGATTAGCGCATATATGACCAAGAGAAACTCAGAAAATAGTTGTTTTTTCATTTGCCTTTCGCTTCCTATCAAAACTATGAAGTTATCATAACAACATAAAAGGAAAAAGTCAATTAAAGATATTAAAAATAATTAATAGAAATAAGCTTTTGTTCAAAGCGCACAAATTGTTTGCTTATATTTGATCAAAATCACAAAAAAGAAAAAGTAATGTTGACAAAAGCAATTTCAGGTGATAATCTAAACACAGCGGTCGATAAGTTTATGAAAGTAAAAAGAAAGTCTTTAGAAAGGAAACGCTTATAAATGAAAGAATACGTTATTGAACGGGAAGAATTGTTTAAATGGTGTTCTATCCCTGTTGAACAGCTTGAGAATCACCCTGACAGCAAAGTAAACTTAATGATTAAAGATACACGGAAAGAGGCAATGATCATTGCCGGCAATATGATGGCAGACGAGGTTAAAACCAATAATGCTGCAGGCAAGCCCACAAGCTGGATTCTTCCATCCGGTCCGGCGGATCAGTTTGATACTTTTATAAATCGTGTGAACAGTGAGCGCATCAGCCTAAAGAATCTGACTGTTTTCCATATGGATTATCTTCTTGACTTTAATTCGCGTATTTATCCGTTCGGGGATTATTATGAAAGCGCGCATGGTAGAATGTTCTACGGCTTTTACAACAAAATTGATCCGGAACTGAATGTTCCTGAAGAGCAGCGTATTTGGCCCCGGATTGAAGATCTGGACGATGTGGATCGTCGAATCGAGGC
>CACXFM010000223.1 GCA_902766955.1 uncultured Lachnospiraceae bacterium
AGAAGGCTAAGCGCGAAGAAATGGGGGAACGCCGCGTCCTTCAGGAACAGCTGCAGAAGGAAGGCCTGCACAGGGAGCAGCAGGAGAAAATGATCACGGCCCTCGCTGCGGACTACTGGAGCGTCTACTATCTCGATCTGGACCGGGATTACGGGATCTGCTATCAGTCCCATTCGGATCTGCAGAACGGCTTCCGCGTGGGCGATGAATTCCATTATCTGCAGGCGGTTACGGATTATGCAAATGCGTATGTCACCGAGGCCTACAGGGACGAGTTCCTGCGCTTTATACAGCCGGATGCCGTCAGGGCGGGCTTAAGCCGCGAGCGGGTGATCGGCTACCGCTATATGGTGCGCCGCCACGGACAGGAGTCTTACGAGATGGTCCGTTTTGCCGGAGTGCGCCGGCCGGAAGACCGGGAGGATCACTGCGTGCATGCCGTGGGAGCCTGTTTCACGGACGTGGATGCGGAGACGAGACGGGCCCTGGAACAGAACCAGCAGCTGGCGGAGGCGCTGACGGCCGCAGAGCAGGCCAATAAGGCCAAGACGGCATTTCTGTCCAATATGAGTCATGAGATCCGGACGCCGATGAATGCCATTATCGGCCTCAACAGCATTGCCATGAATGACCCGGAGACGCCGGAGAAAACAAAGGAGTACCTGGCCAAGATCGGAACGTCCGCGCAGCATCTGCTCAATATTATCAATGATATTCTCGATATGTCCCGGATCGAGTCCGGACGGATGGTGATCAGAAACGAGGAGTTCCAGTTCTCAAAAACGCTGGAACAGGTGAATACGATGATGAGCGGCCAGTGCCGGGACAAAGGCCTTACGTACGAGTGCCGCATCCAGGGACATGTGGACGATTATTATATCGGCGACGATATGAAGATCAGGCAGATCCTGATCAATATTCTCGGAAATTCCGTCAAATTTACGCCGCCGGGCGGCTCTGTCACCTTCATCGTGGAGGAGACGGCCAGATTTGACGGAAAATCCACGCTGCGGTTTACCATCCGGGATACGGGAATCGGGATGAGCCCGGAATATCTGCCCAGGCTTTTCGACACCTTCAGCCAGGAGGATTCTTCCTATACAAATAAGTACGGCAGCACCGGTCTCGGCATGCCGATCACGAAGAGCATCGTCGAACTGATGAACGGCACCATCGACGTGGAGAGCGAGAAGGGGAAAGGCTCGGTCTTTACCGTCACCATCACGCTCCGGGATTCGGACCGCAAAGCGGAAGTGGATCCGCAGGATCTCTTCGCGGGGAAGGAACTGTGCGTCCTTGTCATCGATGATGATCCCGTCGCCTGCGAACACGCAAAGCTTGTTCTCGGGCAGGTGGGCGTCGACTGTGAGACAGCCCCGTCCGGAGAGAAAGGACTTGAGATGATCCGGGTGAGGCATGCCCGGAGGAAGCCCTATAATCTGATCCTTGTCGACTGGAAGATGCCCGGTATGGACGGGCTGGAGACAACCAGACGAATCCGGGAACTGGTGGGGCACGAGATGCCGGTTATCATTCTGACCTCCTATAACTGGGAGGATATCGAGGACGAGGCAAAACAAGCGGGCGTGGACAGCTTTGTGGCAAAACCGCTGTTTGCCGGAACCGTGATGGAGGAATTCAGGTCCGCATTCAGGAAGCGGGGAATCCTTCAGAAGGAACAGCGGGCAGATCTGCGCGGCATACGGGTGCTCCTCGCGGAGGATGTGCTGGTCAACGCGGAAATCATCATGATGCTGCTCTCCATGCGGGAGATCGACGTCGATCTGGCGGAAAACGGCAGGGTCGCCGTGGAGATGTTCGGGGAAAGCGATCCCGGTTACTATGACGTGATCCTGATGGATATGCGGATGCCCGAGATGGACGGCCTCGAAGCGTCGAGGGCCATCCGCGAAATGGAGCGTGCGGACGCGGGAACGATCCCGATCATCGCCCTGACGGCGAATGCATTTGACGAAGACGTCCAGCGCAGTATGCAGGCCGGCCTGAATGCGCATCTGAGCAAGCCGGTGGAACCGGAGATTCTGTTTGCCACACTTGAAAACCTGCTGTCGGACTAAGGGAAGGCTTTTGACTATGGAAAAACCAGCTGAGAACCGCCTCATTCCAAATCTCGGCATGCCGGGTGCATGGGCGTTTTCGCTCGGCACCACGATCGGATGGGGCTCACTTGTCGTCACCAGCAGCACGTATCTTGCCCAGGCAGGGCCCGCGGGCAGCGTTCTGGGACTGGTTCTGGGCGCCCTTGTCATGGTTCTCATTGCAAGGAGTTATGCTTATCTGATCCAGTGCTACCCGGAGGCGGGCGGCGCTTACAGTTATGTCAGGGAAGTGTTCGGCTATGACCACGGATTTCTGACGGCCTGGTTTCTGGCGCTGACTTACCTGGCCGTGTTCTGGGCGAATGTCACGTCCCTGCCCCTGTTCGCCAGGTATTTCCTGGGAGGCATGTTCTGCTTCGGCAGGATGTACACGCTTCTGGGATATACCGTGTATTTCGGGGAAATTCTTCTGTCCGTGGCGGCCATCTGCGTGACGGCCTGGCTGTGCAGCAGGCACAGGAATCTGGCGGCGGGCGCCATGATCTTGATGGCGGTTCTCTTTACGATCGGTATTCTTGCGGTTTTTGCGGCAGCCATGGCGGGGGGCGGCCGGAATATTGAGCCGGCGTATGTGCCGGATTCCGCTGCGCTGGGACAGATCGTGAAAATCGCGGTGATTTCGCCCTGGGCGTTTATCGGATTTGAAAACATTTCCCACTGTACGGAAGAATTCAGCTTCAGGCGGAGCCGGGTCTTCTCCGTGCTCGTTGTTTCCTTAGTGACGGGGACGCTTCTTTATATCTGTGTCACGGTTCTGTCGGTCACTGCCTATCCGCCGGAATATGAATCCTGGCTTCAGTATATCCGGGATCTTGGTAATCTGAGCGGGATCCGTGCCCTGCCGGCATTTTATGCGGCCAACCACTATATGGGAAGCGCAGGCGTCGGCATTCTGGCCGCTTCTCTTCTGGCGCTCGTGCTGACGAGTCTGATCGGAAATATGACGGCCGTGAGCAGGCTCTTCTACGCGCTCGGAAAGGATCAGGTGCTTCCGCGGCAGATTGGCGTCATTAATCAGAGCGGCAGCCCGGGCAATGCGATTCT
>CACXFM010000224.1 GCA_902766955.1 uncultured Lachnospiraceae bacterium
AAGCCGCAGCGTTTCTGACAGGTTCAGTCAAGGGGGGCGTACGTAATCAATAACCATTAATCACACAGAAAAAGTGATTGACCCCAACTTTCAGCAGTGAGTGCAATCCCCTGCTGAAAGTGCAGCCTCCGGCGGATCGCAGGTGCACTTGAAAGGAGCTATCATGTTAAAGGATTTTGTAAAAGAGCAGAAACCGGAAGACGAAGAGATGAAGACTTCTCTGAAGGAGGAGCGCGCCGCGCTCTCCGCCCTCCAGATGAAGATCAAGGAATCGAAACTGCCTGTCATGGTCATCTTCGAGGGATGGGGAGCTGCCGGCAAGGGAAGCGTCCTCGGCAAAATCATCAAGAACATTGATCCCAGATTTTTCCGGGTTTCCACGATGGACAAGGCGCCCTCCGAAGAAGAGAAACGCCGTCCCTTCCTCTGCCGCTATCTGGTGGAGATACCAGAGGCCGGCAAATTCCAGTTTTTTGACACGTGCTGGATGGAGGAAGTCACACAGGGCGTCTTCTCCGGCAATCTGTCAGACGAAGAATATAAGGAGAGGATCCACAGCATCAACACGATCGAGCGGCAGCTCACGGACAACGGCTACCTGATCGTGAAGTTCTTCTTCCATATCAGCAGAAAGGAACAGAAGAAGCGCCTCGCCGAACTGAAGGAGGGAGAAAACACCTCCTGGCGCGTCGGCGAAGAAGATCTGTGGCAGAATGAGCACTATTCCCACTGCGAGGAAGTGTTCGACAAGTATCTGACTGACACAAACCGCTCTGCCGCGCCCTGGTACATCATTGATGCCAAAGACAAAAAGTGGGCCGAGCTGCAGATCCTGCGCTATCTGAATCAGGCCATCGACACCGCGCTGAAGAATCACTCCCTCGCGGTTCCGATTCTGCAGAATACCTTCCGCCTGAAGCACCAGCCGCTGCTGAAGGACATCAAGCTCAATAAATCCGTGTCGGACGAGCGCTACAAAAAAGATCTCAAAAAGCTGCAGGATGAGCTCCAGGATCTTCACAATGAAATCTATCACAAGAAGATCCCCGTCATCATCGCCTATGAAGGCTGGGATGCCGCCGGCAAAGGAGGCAATATCAAGCGGATCACGGAGGCGCTTGATCCCCGCGGATATGTGGTCAATCCCATCGCCAGTCCCGAGCCCCACGAGAAGGCCCGCTTCTACCTGTGGCGTTTCTGGAACCGCCTGCCCAAGACCGGGCATATCGCCATCTTTGACCGGACCTGGTACGGACGGGTCATGGTGGAAAGGCTCGAGGGCTTCTGCAGCGAGAATGACTGGCAGCGCGCCTATAACGAGATTAACGAATTCGAAAAGGAGCTCTCGGACTGGGGCGCCGTAGTCATCAAATTCTGGGTGCAGATTGACTCCGACACGCAGCTTGCGCGCTTTACGGACAGACAGAACACCCCCGAAAAACAGTGGAAAATCACGGACGAGGACTGGAGAAACCGCGAAAAATGGGATCTCTACGAAGTCGCCATCAACGAGATGATCCAGAAAACCAGCACGAACTTCGCCCCCTGGTATGTCCTGGAATCCGTGGACAAGAAATATGCCCGCATCAAAGCCCTTAAGATCGTCATCAAGAGACTGCGCGAGGCATGCGATCAATATGATGCCAGGCACTAAGGCATGACAGGAAATGGTGTTTACGCCAAAAAACAGATTCGTGTAGAATAAACTGATTTTACACATCAGAAAGGGACTGTCGCGCGACAGTCCCTTCTTCTTTATTCCGGCTTACAATACCGGCAGCAGTTTATATCGTTTTCTTTACGGCCAGGAGCCTCATGGAATTCAGGATGCACAGAACCGCCACGCCTACATCCGCAAATACGGCGGCCCACATATTCGCATACCCGGCGGCGCCCAGTATCAGAATCAGCACTTTCACGGCCAGTGCAAACACAATGTTCTGCTTTGAGATTCTGACCGTTCGAGCCGCAATCTTCATGACGGACGGGATTCTGAGCAGATCGTCGTCCATGATCACGACGTCGGCCGCTTCGATGGCTGCGTCAGACCCCATGGCCCCCATGGCAATGCCGATATCGGAGCGCATCAGCGCGGGCGCGTCGTTGATGCCGTCGCCGATAAACGCGACGGGGCGCCTGCGCGTATCCTTCATCAGTTCTTCGAGCCTGTTCACCTTGTCCTGCGGCAGAAGCTCCGCAAATACGCTGTCCGCTCCCACTTCCTGGCGCACGGCCTCGGCACTCCCTCTCCGGTCGCCCGTAAGAATCACAAATTCTCTGGCTCCGCCGCCCCTGATCTCCGCGACGGCTCCCGGTGCGGTCGCCTTTACGCCGTCCCTGATATACACCGTTCCGAGATATCTGTCTCCAAGCGCAACGCAGCAGACCTGCGCGGCCGGATCATCCGGATCGGGACAGGAAATGCCTCTTTCTCTCAGAAAGGCAGGGTTGCCCACTGCGATCACGCCGGCCCCGGAGACAGCTGTGACGCCTTTCCCGGCATGAGCTTCGGCATCCGTCACTTCCGGGATCCTTCCGCCCGCCTGTGCGCGCCTCTTCTCCGCCTCCTCACAGATGGAGACGGCGATGGGATGCGTCGAGGTGCTCTCCGCCGCCGCAGCCGCAAAAAGCACTTCTTCTTCCGTCACGCCTTCCGCGGGCAGGATGCTCCGCACCCTGAAGGAGCCTTCCGTCAGCGTGCCGGTCTTATCGGACACGACCGTCTTGATTCCTGCAAGCAGCTCCAGATAATTGGATCCCTTGACGAGTACGCCGTTTCTGGATGCCGCGCCGATGCCTCCGAAGAAGGCCAGCGGAACCGATATCACAAGCGCGCACGGACAGGATATAACCAGAAACGTGCAGGCCCTGTAGATCCAGACCATCCACTTGCCCGTCACGACAGAGGGGATGATGGCCAGGAGCAGGGCACAGATAACCACGGCCGGCGTATAATATCTGGCAAACCGGGTAATAAAGCTCTCCGTCCTGGATTTCTTTTCCGAAGCTTCCTCCACCATTTCCAGGATCTTGGAGACGGTGGAATCTTCATAAGCCTTGTCTGCTCTCACATGAAGCAGCGATTCTCCGTTCACGCAGCCCGAAACCACGGTATCGCCGCACGAAACCCTCACCGGTACGGACTCTCCGGTCAGGGCGGAAGTATCCACATACCCTTCCCCGCTGCAGACCGTGCCGTCCAGCGGAATCTTTTCCCCGGGCCGGATGACCAGAATATCGCCCACACAGACATCATCGGGATCCGCTTCTTCGATCTCCCCGTTCCCGCGGTCGATATACGCGCACTCCGGCACGAGATCCATCAGATCCGCGATGGAATTCCTGGACTTGCCCACCGCAAATCTCTGAAACCACTCGCCCAGCTGATAAAAGAGCATGACAGCCGCGGCCTCTCCGCACTCGCCTGTCACGAAGGCGCCGCAGGAGGCGATGGTCATCAGGAAGGACTCGTCCAGCATCTGCCCGTTCCGGATTCCCGAAAAAGCCTTCTTCAGGACATCATAGCCGCTCATCAGCCAGGGGATGATATACAGCCCTGTTTTCAACCACCTGTTTTCCGCCATGCCCGGAAGCAGCCCGAAATGATCCACCGCCATGATCACGGCAAACACACCAGCCGCAGCCAGAAAACGGACCAGGTCCTTCTTCAGTTTGGGAGTCATGGCAGCTTATACCTCAACCGAGAAATCCGGTTCTATTTTCTTCCCTGTTCTGATCGCTTCCGCCAGAATCTCGTCGAACCGGTCATCGTCCGCGTCCAGCGTCATCTTCTGCATCATGAAATTCACCTTGGCATCGTTCACGCCGTCGATTTTTTTGATGGCTTCCTCAACCTTTGCGGCGCAGTTGGCACAGTCGATCTCGCATTTGAATTTCTTCTTCATGGCATATCCTTTCCGGTATTCCTACTCCTCAATGTGTTCCTTGCCCATGGCGATAATCGTCTTGACATGATCATCCGCCAGACTGTAAATCACGGCCTTGCCCTCTCTCCTGGATGCGATCAGCTTCGACGTCCGCAGGATCTTCAGCTGGTGAGACACGGCGGACTGGTTCATCTGCAGATCCTCGCAGATCTCCGTCACGTTCTTCTCTCCCTGAAACAGGTCAAATAAGATGCGGATTCTCGTCGAATCACCGAATACCTTAAAGAGCTCGGCCAGTTCGCAGAGTTCATCCTCCGTCACATCGGCGATCAGGTGGCTGATGGCCGACCTGCTGTATAGTTTCTTACCGTCTGTCATATGAATCTGTTTCCTTTTCGAGGATGTGTGTTGATTAATCGTTCATATGAATATATTATCATATATTTATTTAAAGTCAAGACCAAAGAGCTGATTAAGCGGCTCTTTGCGCGCTGGTGCGTGCAGGCAAAAGCCTGCAAAATACATCTGCGCACCAGTCGCATCCTGCACGGAGTGCTTTTTTATTTCATAGGAAATCCGAAGGAATTTCCTATGAAATAAAAAAGTCCGCCGCACGCTTATCATGCAACGGACTTTCTGTTTGTTTTTTGTGATGCTGCCGTCAGTTGAAATAAACCAGATCCGACTCGGGAGCGGGAGACGGCTTCATCTCCATGACCCGGAACACGGGACCTCTTCCCCGGTAGGCCGTCATATGGCGGATCTCGCATTTGGCCGTGATCTCGAGCCAGGATCCGTTGCCCAGAAGTCTGGCCTTCGGACTTGTGCACATATAGCCGATATACTGGATGTCATCCGCACAGCAGGTCATGGCATTCCAGCCGAGGGCAAAATATTTGCCTCCCATGGCTCTCGTCTTCTGCACTTTTCCCCTGAAGCAGACTGTCTTGCCGTCATATCTCTCCGGATGGTCCCTGAGATCCACGTAGAAGATCCCGTAGTCCACATCCTCGATCTTGATCACGTCCGCTTCCAGATCGTACGGAACACTGTCCTCAAAGAGATCGATCATCTCCCCGTCCGTATCTTCAAACGCCACCTCGCAGGCCGGATTCGTCACCTTGATGCCGCGGCGGAAATCAGCCAGCGCCATGTCATCTGTACACCGGTTGAAAATGACCAGATCTGCCTGCCTGAACATCTCTACAAACAGCGACTTCATATTCGTGCGGTAGACGCCATATGTGCCCGCATCCACCGTCACGACCTGCTGTACGACGCCCCAGCCCTCCGGAAGGCGCATCTCCCGGAACTTCTGCACGCCCCAGAGAGGATTCAGCTCGACCATGACTCTGGCCGGATGAACCTCCTCTTCGATCTGCTGCAGATACTCGAAGGTCAGCTCCTCCGCATCTTCCGTCTCTTTCAGCAGCGTGCGGTAGCGCGTCAGTTCTCTTTCATCGTATTCCGCTTCTCCCGCTTCGCAGCTGATAATCTGCGTAAACTCCGGGATCTGGAAATACCGCTGCCTGACGACCTTATTGAGAAACGTCGTCTTGCCGCTCTCCAGAAATCCCGTAATCAGGTAAACAGGTACCCGGATATTCTCTTCTGCCATCTTTCCTTCACCTATTATAAATGAAACAGCTCAGCAATCCTGTCTTCGTGAAGTTCCGCACCGATCACGCACAGTCTGCCGGTATACTCCGGAGCGCCTTCCCGCACGTCGGATTCTTCCGGAACCATGTCGAAATAAATCCAGGTTCCGTCCTCTGCGGGCACCATTCCCTTGGCGCGGAGCACAAAGCCGTATGTCTTCTCATCAGAGAGCTTGTCGAGGATATCGCGGATCTCTTCCTTCGTATACTTCCGGACGGTCTCTCTGCCCCAGCTCGTGAACACCTCGTCCGCATCATGGTCATGGTGATGGTGATGATGATCGTGGTCATGATCGTGATGATGCTCATGCTCCTCATGATCATGGTCATGGTGATGCTCATGCTCCTCATGATCATGGTCGTGGTGATGCTCATGCTCCTCATGATCATGGTCGTGGTGATGCTCATGTTCTTCATGATCGTGATCATGGTGATGATGATGGTGCTCATGCTCCTCCGGAAGTTTCTCCAGATCAATGACGATTCCCTCGATCGTCTCGAGAATCTTCTTGCCGCCGAGCACGGAGGCCGGAGTCGTAATAATCGCCGCATCGCCGTTGATGGCCCTCAGCATTTCAACGGTCTCGCTGATCTTTTCTTCCGTGGCCTTTTCCGTATCCGTCCTGCTTAAGATGATCGTGCCGGCGGATTCCACCTGGTTTTTAAAGAACTCGCCGAAGTTCTTCAGATACATCTTGCACTTCAGGACATCCACGACCGTTGTTGCGGAATTGACGACGATATCCGCCTCATCCTTCACCTTCTCCACGGCGCGGATCACGTCGGAGAGCTTGCCGACACCGGAGGGCTCGATGATAATTCTGTCCGGATGATACTGTTTCGTCACTTCGCCGAGCGCTTCACCGAAATCGCCCACAAGCGAGCAGCAGATACAGCCGGAATTCATCTCGCGGATCTCGATCCCCGCGTCCTTCAGAAATCCGCCGTCAATGCCGATTTCTCCGAACTCATTCTCGATCAGCACGACCTGCTGGCCCTTGAAGGCATCAGCGATCAGCTGTCTGATCAGCGTCGTCTTGCCGGCACCCAGAAACCCGGAGATAATATCTACTTTTGTCATAACGTCTCTACCCCTTTCCAGATAAGTCTATTGAAAAGCTCCGGCACAGGGCCGGAGCTTTTTGAGAACAGTTTTCTTTCCGCAAGCTGTGCACGGTTTGATCCGTGCAGTGCCCGAACAGTTACGATTATAGTCAAATTCCTCACAGCTGTCCAGTGGTCTCTGCCCCGTCTTCGGGAGGAGCGTCAAAAATCAGGTTGCCTTCCTCGTCAAAGATAAGCTCCGCATAGCTCTCGAGAGGCTCCGCCACGGACACGGCTTCCGAGGCAGCCTCCGCGGCCTCCGCGTATGCCTGCTCCGTCTCGGAATCAACCGTCTCGGCAGCACCTCCGTTGAAGAGCTCCACGAGGACGTCCGCATACTTCTCCAGTACATTGAGCACATGCACGTCCCAGTGTCTTGCGTCGCGCTCCGCGTTTCCGAACACATAGTCCTCCTGGCCGTAATCGATCACGTCGAAGCCCGGCGTCGCCTTGCTCGCACCGGCTGTGCGGTAATTGGCCGCATCGGCGAGTGTAAATGCAACCGAGCTGATATCTGCCGCGTCAACCCAGCTGCTGATATCCGTTCCTTCCGGGCTCTCGGAGGTCCCGTTTTCCGTCGCCTTATCCGGGACAGGAGCTTCCGCCTGTGCGGCGCCTTCCACATATTCGCCGTACTTTTCGTCTACCGTAAGCGCCAGTGAATTGCCGAAGATCTCTGACGGCACGTGTCCGCCGTTCCACTGCCACTCAAGAGACGCATCCACGCCGGCATTGAGCCAGGCGATCCGGAGATTCAGGGAATTGAACATGGAGATGTCACCTTCCGATGCTCCCATCACCATGCGGGTCCAGACCGGATTCGCTTCATTCGCTTCCATAATGTAATTCAGCGGATTATAGAGGTCCACCTGGTTATATCCATAGCGGTCTCCCGCCGTCACTTCCGCGATATCCGCCTCGTATGCGGCGACCAGTTCCTCAAAGGTCTCATAATTCGCGGAGTCCATGCTGCTTCCGGAGGACTGTGTCGTTCCCATATCCGGCGTGCCGGCTTTCATCTCTCCGCCCGGCATGCCGCCCGCTTCCGGGCCGTCCTGCATGCCGCCGCCCATCTCTGCTCCGGGGAAATCCCCGCCGGGCATACCGCCGTTTTTCTCTCCGCCGCGCATGCCCTCCGGCATTTCCGCACCGGAGAAGCCGCCGGGATGACGTCCTCCCATGCCGCCGCGCATACCGCCTCTGCCGCTGTCCGCGGCAGTATAGCGGCCTTCGATGAAGGCGCGCGCCATGTCTTCTTCGCTCATGCCGCTCACTTCTTCATCCGAAAGCGGCTGTCCCTCCTCATCAAACCAGGTCCATCCTTCCGCATAAGAAAGATGATCCAGATACCACTGCAGGCCGGATTCCATCTGTGCCAGATACAAATCCGTGTAAGTTCCTCCGTAGCCGTTGGTATCCGGATATTTGTCCGGATCATACTCGATGGCGAGGCTCACGGTACTCTCGAGCTTCCCGTCCCCGTCCAGGTCAAATCCGAGTTTCTCCTCTTCCGCGGTCAGTTCCTGTCCGTTGATATACTCCATATATTCTTCGGACAGATACTCCGCCATCTTCTTCTGGAAGGGCGTGTTGAATGCATAGTCGCCGTCCAGATAGTATTCAAAGGCAAGTGCCATGTCCGCCTCGGCCAGGGATGTGATCGGACTGTAAGCCACACAGCCCCAGGCTCCGTCGGTCATCTTTATATATTCCCCGTCAATCGTGACGCCCGACGAGTAATAATCCTCTCCGATTTTGTAGATTCCCACTGCCCCCGCCTCGATTTCATAATCAAAGAAATCCGGCTGGTTGGCGGTAGCGGCGAACATGACCGCGTGGGCTCCTCCCCCCGATCCACCGGTTGATACAAAATAATCCGGAGAGCCGGGCAGGTTGCCGAGCAGGATGTTGTACTTCACAAAACGGGCCGCGCATTTCTGATCCACCAGGCAGGACGGTGCGTCGCCGGTATATTCCACGGTCCCGTCCTCACGGGTCACCGTGCTCTGCTTCCCGCGGTTGCCGCAGGCAACATTGATATAGCCCTCGGCCGCATATTCGGAAGAAGCGGTTCTGTTCTGCTGCTCACTGTAGCCGGCAGCTCCGGTGTTGAAAATGACCGGCGCGGAAGCAGCCGTATAAATCTGCCCGTGGGTGCTCGTCACTTCCGCCTCATAATCAATGACCAGAGACCCCTTCACACTGTCTTCCGCGGTCTCGCCCGTCACGTCCGCTTCGCCGTCCCCGTCAGTGTCTATGCCTTTCACATATGCGCCCGGCACACAGACCGATACGCCCTGTTCGTCCGGGATTTCGGGATAGGCGACCGCAGGAGTGACCGCGAGGATCCAGGCGCCGGACTCCCCCTCGTAACTCCATTCCTGGTCACTGTTTTCCCGGAGATTCAGTGTCTGCTCTATATAAGCCTGCTCCTCCTCCGTCGTCATACTGCTCTCTTCGGCAGACACGCAGACTGCCGCGGATGATCCGGCCAGAATTCCCGCCGTAAGCAGCGCCGTCATTTTTCTGAACATAAAAACTCCTTTCATTTTCTTCAGTGCGGCACAGATAAGCCGCACCCGGCACGGGCCGGCAATACATTTTTCGAATAAGCACCTTAACTGTAGCAACAGAATGTGTTCATTTTTTGACTTCCGGAAAAGAAATCGGACATTTGCGATCCGCCCGGCCGCCGGATATGCTACTATAAGGGGACGGAATGAACACACACTCAAAAGGAGCTCCCATGGCCAATATATCTGACTACCTGGACTGGAGAGGGGACATCTCGTTCGCTTATGACCCGTTTAACGAAGTGGA
>CACXFM010000225.1 GCA_902766955.1 uncultured Lachnospiraceae bacterium
ATTTTCATATCGAGGCTATGTATGACTATGCCCTGCAAACTCGCTGTCTACGCTTAGATGGCAGCATCTCTACTGTTCTCCCAAGACTCGCTTGATGCGGCATGGCTTTTGCCTTACACCATGGGACTTTCACCCATCGAACTTCAGGCCCTTGACTGGGCGCACCCTAAAAGAAAAAAGCAGCACCGCAGCTTCTGCTGCAGTACTGCCTGTTTATACGGTATTTCCCTCTGACTCATCTGCGGATCATCTGACAGAGATCAGCAGAAACAGTGTCCGTTAGGTCTGAAAAATGAGTACATGAGAACCGTCCCCGGTACTCATTGATACTCGGCCACGCTGATCCACTCACGGAGCAGCTTCTCCTCGTCTTTATTGCCTTTGGCCAGCTGGGCCGCGGCCACTACCGGCATCCACCTCTGGATGTACTGGATGGCCATGTCTGCCTTTTTGCAGTACATTTTCAGATATTTGTCCGCCAGTTCCGGATTCTCCAGCGAGAATCTCATATATGTGATGGCGGCGTCGGCGCCGGCGTTGCCGTGTGTAGCATGAGCCCAGTCAAGCACGCAGAACGTGCCGTCGCTGCGCAGGATCACGTTGGAGGGCACGAAATCGCCGTGGCAGAGCTTTGTGTGGCGCTTCATGCCGTGTATTCTCTGCAGCAGTTCGTATCTCGTGGAGGCGTCGATTTCTTTCAGGGACTCCACGGCGTCGATCATCTTGTAACGCGTATTGCGGATCGTAATCACCCGCTTGCTGTTGACTTCCATCTGGATGTCGATAAATTTCTCCAGATATTCGTCCGTCTTTTCCGGCGCTTCCCTCATCTGTTCTTCGAGTGTTCTGCCTTCCACATATGCCATGGTGAGCGCGGTGCCGCCGTTTTCGCCCGGCTGCACGCTGATCAGCTTGGGCACGGGCAGTCCCGTCTGTTCGACACAGGCATGAATATACGCTTCATTATACACACCGGCTTTCGGATGTCCGGGAACGAATTCCTTGACGATGACATTCCCCTCGCGATAAACCGTCTTATTTGCTTTCTGTACGATGATCACTCTGTCAGCCATCTATCCTTCTCCTCTCCTGATATATTCGTTTCACAAACGCGCCGCTTCTTTCGTATCCCTGCCGTAATATGCCATGAGATACAGCTCGCGGATCTCAGACATCAGCGGATACCGCGGATTCGCACCGGTGCACTGGTCGTTGAATGCGTTTTCCGTCATCTCGTCGAGCGTGGCGAGGAAATCCTCCTCCTTCACGCCGTATTCCTGAATCGAAGACGGGATGCCGATCGCCCTCTTCAGTTCCTCCATCTTCTCGATAAAGAGATCGAAGGTCTCCTCGTCCGTGCTGCCCTGGATGCCGTTGTAGCGGGCGATCTCGCAGTATCTCTCCAGTGCGTGCGGATACGCGTACTGCGGGAAGGTGCCCATCTTCGTCGGCGCAGGGTTCGCATTGTAGCGCATGACGTACGTCAGAACAAGGGCGTTTGCGATTCCGTGCGGAATGTGGTGATAAGCGCCGAGCTTGTGGGCCATACTGTGGTTCAGGCCGAGGAATGCATTGGCAAACGCCTGACCTGCCAGAGTGGACGCCATCGCCATATGTTCTCTCGCCACGGGATCCTTTGCCCCGTTCTCATAGGCGGAGGGGAGATAGTCAAATACAAGCTTCGTGGCCTTGAGGGCGATCCCGTCCGTCATGTCGGAAGCCATCACGGACACATATGCCTCCACGGCATGCGTCATGACGTCAATTCCGGAGGCGCAGGTCAGGCCCTTCGGCTGGTTCATCATATTGTCGACGTCCACGATGGCCATGTCCGGCAGCAGTTCATAATCCGCCAGCGGCCACTTGGTGCCGGTCGTCTGGTCCGTGATAATGGCGAAGGGCGTCACTTCGGAGCCGGTGCCCGACGACGTCGGGATGGCGACAAAGTAGGCCTTTTTTCCCATTTCCGGATATGTGTAAATGCGCTTGCGGATATCCATGAAGTTCATGGCCATGTCCTCGAAGTTCGCATCCGGATATTCGTACATCACCCACATGATCTTGGCCGCGTCCATGGCGGACCCGCCGCCAAGCGCGATAATGACGTCCGGACCGAAGGCCGCCATCTGGCGGGTTCCCTCCTGGGCGCACTGAAGCGTCGGATCCGGGGCCACGTCATAGAAGCAGGTGTGGACAATGCCCATCCGGTCAAGCTTCTCCTCGATCGGCTTTACATAGCCGTTCTGATAAAGGAACGTGTCCGTGACGATGAAGCATTTCTTCTTGTGCATGACCGTGCCGAGTTCGTCCAGCGCGACGGGCATGCAGCCTCTCTTGAAATATATCTTCTCCGGCATGCGCATCCAAAGCATATTCTCTCTCCTTTCCGCTACCGTCTTGATATTCAGAAGATCCATGACTCCGACATTGTGAGAGATGGAATTTCCTCCCCATGACCCGCAGCCCAGGGTCAGGGACGGAAGGAGCCTGAAATTGTAAATGTCGCCGATGCCGCCGTGGGAGGACGGGGAATTGATCACGATGCGGCACGCATTCATGCGGTCCGCGTGCTGCGCCATCTTTTCCTTTTCATCCGTATTGATAAACAGGGACGCCGTGTGGCCCGGGCCGCCGTCCATAAGGAGCTTCTCCGCCATGTCCAGAGCCTGCTCCCAGGATTCCGCCTTGTACATGCCGAGGACGGGGGACAGCTTCTCATGCGCAAAAGGCTCGGAGATATCCGTGCTCGTCACTTCGCCGATCAGGACCTTGGTCTTCTCCGGCACGTCGACGCCCGCCATCTGCGCAATCGTGTACGCACTCTGGCCCACGATCCTCGCATTGACGCCGCCGTTAATGATCACGGTTTCACCGACCTTGCGGATCTCGTCCCCCTTGAGGAAATAACAGCCGCGCCTCGCGAATTCCGCCTTCACTTCATCATAAATGTCAGACAGAACCGTCACGGACTGCTCGGACGCGCAGATCATGCCGTTGTCAAAGGTCTTCGAATGAATGATGGAATTCACGGCCAGCCGGATATCGGCCGAGCTGTCGATAATGACGGGAGTATTGCCCGCGCCGACGCCGAGCGCCGGCTTGCCGGACGAATACGCCGCCCGTACCATTCCCGGGCCGCCCGTCGCGAGAATGCAGTCGCATTCCTTCATGACAAGATTGGTCATATCAAGCGACGGCTCGTCGATCCAGCCCACGATATGCTCGGGAAGGCCGGCTGCCACGGCCGCTTCATACAGCAGCTTCGCGGCCGCGATCGTGCTCTTCTTCGCGCGCGGATGCGGGCTGATGATGATCGCGTTTCTCGTCTTCAGACAGATCAGAACCTTGAAGATGGCCGTGGAGGTCGGATTCGTGGTCGGAATCACGGCCGCGATGAGCCCGATGGGCTCCGCAATCTTCTTAATGCCGTAGACCGGATCCTCCTCCAGCACCCCGCACGTCTTCGTGTGGCGGTACGTATTATAAATGTACTCCGCGGCATAGTGGTTTTTGATCACTTTGTCCTCCGCGACGCCCATGCCCGTTTCCTCGACAGCCATTTTGGCGAGGGGAATCCTCGCTTTGTCCGCTGCCATGGCGGCGGCACGGAAGATCGCGTCCACCTGTTCCTGTGAGAAAGAAGCATATTTCTTCTGCGCCTCTCTCATGACGGCAAGCTTCTGTGCCAGATCTTCGACGGTTGCAACTTTATTCCGGTTTTCAACTGCACCCATGGTTTTTCCTTTCTGTCCGACAAGCTTCTTTGAAAAGATCCGCTGCCTGCCCTCCGCCTGCAGGGGCGGGGGACAATCCTACTGAGATTGTATGTCCCTGTTTCATTTTCGTCAACAGAATATCACATTTTGTGTTATTAAATTTTTGATAAGCTCTGTAAATCAAGGGTTTCTCTGTCTTTTTTCGATAATGCAGTTCCGATATCCGGCTGTCCTTACCCCCTTCCGGCAGGAACGGATTCATCTGTTATAATCATTATACGGAAATAGCTGTCGCTTTTTTTGTACACCCTTCCGACACTGTCGTAACCTTTGTACACCTCTTCCTTCATAATGGTCTTATCAAAAGAACAGACCACCACATACAAAGGAGGCAGTTGAAAAATGAAGGGATATTCAATTGATGCCGGTTATATGGGATATGTCAGAGGAGAATACATGCTGTTCGAGAGCGAAGACGCCTACGTATCCTATTATTACGAAACAGAAGACGCCGCATGAGTATAAGCCGCGCCCTGCGGGATTCACCCGCGGGACTCAGGCCCTACTTACACAGAACAGGAAACAGAAAAAGCACGCCCGCACACGGCTTGAAGGGAGTCCGGGTTTTGCCTGCGCAAAACCGGAAAGTCATGTGAGCCGGGCAAAGATAAGGGGGTATTTCCATGATGTCAGAATCATTATCCGTCGCCGGTTTCAGCCCGGTGCAGAATCTGCCGGCACATCCGGCCGCAGCCATCCCCGTGATGGTTCTTATGCGGATCCAGGAAACAACAGCCAATAAAGAACACACATATTTCAGCGAACAGATATCCTATCATCATGTCACCGGCTGCTACCGGGGCGGGGAAGTCTGGGAGCTGGACGGCTTCGGCATGAGAAAGTGGCCGTCCGGCCGCCTTGAAGAGCGAAAGGAAAGCGGCCCGGACTTAATGGTCCGGACCGCCGAACTGGCCGCATTCTGCCCCCTTCCGGGGGAAGCTGCCATGCCGCATATCATCTATCCGTTTTCTGCGGAGAAGCGGGATGCGGGACTCATCCCCGCCGTCTGATCAGAACGCGCTTCCGGGAAGCTGCTCTACGCGGATACCGTCCATAAGCAGTCCGAGACCCGCATCGTCATACCAGTCATAATGAAGCTCCTGATCGCCGTCGGTCCAGCACTCCGGGCAGTTTCTGTACATCCAGTCCTCCGGGACGGCGTGATGCCTTCCCGTACACGCCTCTTTCAGCATGGCGGAGAGCTCTGCCTCCTCCGCCTCCGGGAGGCTGCCCGGGCGGACTGACACAAACAGGGCCGTTCCGCTCCGCGCGAGGAGATCGGTCCACTGCCGGTTTTTCTGCCAGTCGATCCTGTCCGTGATTCCGACACAGTCCGCGTCCGCACAGTAGAAAGTCCCGTGCTGACACAGCCGGAAGGCCAGCGTATTGACGCCGGTCACGCGGGTGACCTCCCAGTACCTTCCGCTTGTGTCGTCGCCGGTCCGGTTGGCATGGACAAGTCCGGCGCACAGATGACCGATCGCATTGCAACCGATCAGGACCGTCCCGTACGGCTCCGTGACCTTGCGAATCGCTTCATACAGCTTTTTCACCACTTCCGCACTTGTCAGACTCCTGTCGTGGAAGTGCCACCCGTCGGCCGTGACGGAGGGCCTCATCTGGAACCCCCAGCGGCCGAACAGATCATATGTCACAAAATCATATTTTACGAGCTCATAGCCCCATACGCACAGCTGTGCGATATTGCCAGTGATATAATCCAGCGCATCGGGATGAGAGGGATCCAGATAGCCGGTGTGCGGCAGTCTCCATTCCTCCGGAAGTTCCGTTCTCTCATCCGACAGGGGCCGGATCCAGATGCCCGGGCGGGCACCTTTGGCACGGATCTTTTCCGCCAGAGCCCCCATATCCGGGAAGCGGTCGTTGCTCTCTTTCCAGGGACCGCCGTTGTAGCCGTCGATCTCATGATCGATCTGCCACCCGTCGTCAATCACCATATACGGCTTCACGCCGCTGCCGTCCATCAGCTTCACGATATAATCCGTATCCGCAAGAACGGAGCTCTCCGTAATATCCCCGTACGCATAATACCAGTTATTGCTTCCGACAAGCGGGCCCTCCACTTTAAGCGGAGCCGGGCACATCGCTTTGCAGAAGGCCACGGCTGCCTCGAACGGGCTGCAGTCCCGGTACTCTTTCCATATGACCACGGCCGCCGTGAGCGTCCGGCCGCCCAATTCCACACCGGCTCCGCCGTTCCGGACATCAAGCCAGAGCGTCACGCCCGCCGAGTCCGCCTGCCAGAAGCAGAAAGCGGAAGCGCCCGTCTCCACACCGTATGCGCGTGTGCAGTTTCCGAATGCCGCCAGGAAGTACCAGGGCATCACCCGCTGCCCGTCCATCCCGCGCCAGCCGAGATTACCGTATCCTCTCTCCAGCGCGTCTCCGAAGAAGCTCTCCGCCATCCGGAGGTCTTCCTCCCACCTGAGAACGACCCATTTGACAGCTTCCGCTGCAGAACTGATCCTGACCGATAACCTGCCGTCTCCGTCCTCTTCCTCAAGCTGCACCGAAACACCGGCCTTCTGCCAGTCTTCCATGAGCCCCGCATCCGTAACGACCGAAATCCGCAGCGGCTGCCCCGCGCGCCTCACATGAGCTTTCATAACGACTCCTCACTTAACTCTCATACATATTCACAAGTTTCTTCAGATAATCCCGGTACGCAAACCGCACCTGCAGCGGAGACAGGATCTCCACCCCTCCTCCAAGGCCGGCCAGCCAGCCGTAAAACTGCACACTGACCGCCACAGTTACCGTCACATGAAAATATCCGCTTCCGTCTTCCTCCGGCACAAACAGCACATCCTGTCCGAACCGTTCCGTCATCACGCCCGCCAGGTAAGGCGCGCAGCGCAGCTTCACCTCCGCGTCCGGGCCGCTGAACATGGAAAATGTTTTTCCGAGATAGCTGTCCAGGTCAAAATCCCGGAAGTGCATGCTTCCCAGGCGCTCCTCGTCCGCGACAACCTTGGCCTTCATCATCTTGTCAACGCGGAAATGCTTGATTATCTCCTCCTCCGCGTCATAGGCGATCATATAGTAGTTTTCATCCTGCCACACGAGTGCCCAGGGGCTCAGCTGGTACCTGGCACCGCCCCGTTTCATGACCAGCTGCTTCTTCAGATTGATCTCGCCGTACTGAAACTGGATCTGGCAGTTCCGGTGAATCGCCTCATGGATCGCGTCGATGGTATAAAACACCGTCTCGTTGTCCGTCTTGTGCCCTGACCGGATCCAGAGCTCCCGGTTCAGCAGCTCCGCCTGGGAGCAGGATGTCTCCCGCTCAAGCTTCCGGATGAGCTCCCCGCTCTTTTTTTCCGTAATAAAATTCGATGCCTGTACCGCGTCCACCAGAAGCTTCAATTCCGGCAGCTCAAAGGTCCGCGACGCAATATACCAGCCTCCCTGGGCCTTTTCTATGTCAATGCCGAAATCAGCGAGCACGGCCACATCCGAATAAATCGTGCGGCGCTCCTCGGAAATATTCCACTTCTCCAGATACGTCTTCAGATCTTTCGAGTTGGCCGGATGCTCCTCGTCCGTGTAAATCATCAGGTATTCCATAATCCGGAGGAGGGCCATCTTGTGGTTATTGGCTGTTTTGACTGAAGCGGGTTTCTTTTCCTCCATTTTACGGGATCCTTTCTTAACAGCAGGGGCATCTGTCCAGTATAATAAAAAGAGTTTCCTTCATTGTAGCAAGAAGGATCGAAAATGCAACCCGAAAGGAGTTTCCTTTTGAACACGAATCACAAAGTCAGAGAGCACATCCTCCGCCTTACAAAGCCGGTAAAGGCCCGCTTCCTTCGGATCCTGTTCAGCCGCTTCCTGCTTTTTGCCCTGCTCATCATCCTGCAGTTCACTCTGCTCGGAATCCTCCTGTACATTCTGGATGAATATTTCCCCTGGCTCGCCGCCACCCTTGTGCTGACAGCGGGCGCGGTCGTCGTCTATCTGTTTAATACCGACATGGATTCCTCGGCAAAGCTGACCTGGATGCTCCTGATCTCGGTTCTGCCCGTCCCGGGTTCCCTTATGCTCCTCTACACCAGGAAGAATCTCGGGCAGCGGAAAATGCAGCGGAATATTGACAGGCAGATCAAGAACACGCAGCGGCTCATCCCTCAATCCGAAGAAGTAACGGAAGCACTGGAAGCTCATCCTTCGGGTCTGACCGACCTGTCCGCCTACCTCTGCCGGAGCGGCTGCTTTCCGGTTTTCGATCACACGAAAGTGACCTTTTTCAAGAGCGGCGAGGAAAAATTTGCCGCCCTCCTCGAAGAGCTCGAAAGGGCGGAGAAGTACATTTTTCTTGAATATTTTATTATTGAAGAGGGGTATATGTGGGGCCGCATTCTCGACATTCTCGTGAGAAAAGCGGCGGAAGGAGTGGATGTCAGAGTCATCTATGACGGCATGTGCGAATTGTCGCAGCTGCCCGCCCGCTATCCGGAGCTGCTCGCCCCCTTAGGGATCCGGGCGAAAGTGCACGCGCCCTTAAGACCGGTTCTGTCCACGCAGTACAACTACAGGGATCACAG
>CACXFM010000226.1 GCA_902766955.1 uncultured Lachnospiraceae bacterium
ATCGTGACTCTGACGGATGCACAGGGCAATGCTCTTTCATGGGCATCTGCAGGCGGCCTGGGATTCCGCGGTTCAAGGAAATCTACTCCCTATGCTGCACAGATGGCTGCTGAGACAGCTACAAAGGCAGCGCTTATCCACGGTCTGAAGACGGTTGACGTCTTTGTCAAGGGACCGGGCTCAGGAAGAGAAGCAGCGATCCGTGCGCTGTCTGCAGCAGGACTTCAGGTCCTCTCCATCAAGGACTGCACACCGGTTCCGCACAATGGATGCCGTCCTCCGAAGAGGAGACGTGTCTGAGATCCGGTTCGCGATACGAGGGCAGCGTAATTCACACTTGAAATGAGATGCGCCGGAAGCGCAAACGTTCAGTATACCGGCGCCCCTTTAGTTTAGGAGGTCCATAAAAAAGATGGCAGTTAATAGAACACCTGTTCTGAAAAGATGCAGATCACTGGGACTTGAGCCGACCTATCTCGGCTATGACAAGACATCCAAGAGAGAGCTGAAGAGATCAACCCGTAAGGTTTCCGAATACGGCCAGCAGCTGCGCGAGAAGCAGAAGGCCAAGTTCATCTACGGCGTTCTCGAGAAGCCCTTCCGCAATTATTATGAAAAAGCAGACCGCCAGGCAGGCATGGCAGGCGAGAACCTGATGCGTATGCTTGAGCTCCGTCTGGACAACGTGATCTTCCGTCTCGGCTTTGCCAGAACGAGACGCGAGGCTCGTCAGATTGTTGACCACAAGCATGTACTTGTCAACGGCAAGTGCGTAAATATCCCCTCCTTCCAGGTGAAGGCCGGCGATAAGATTGAAATCAAAGAAGACAAGAAGTCTTCCGCGAGATATAAGGCAGAGAACGGCATCCTTGCCGCAACAGCCGGCAGGGCAGTACCGGAATGGCTCGAGGCAGACAGCGAGAAGCTGGAAGGCTCCGTGAAAGAACTGCCGTCCAGAGAAGTGATTGATGTTCCCGTTAACGAGATGCTTATCGTCGAGTTGTATTCGAAATAATCTGATCCCCGGAACCCTTCACAAGTTAATCACGATCCTTAAGGAGGGATATAAGTGTTCGATTTTAATAAGCCAATGATTCAGATCGAGGAGCTTTCTGCGGACAAGCGATTCGGGAGATTTGTGGTGGAACCGCTCGAAAGAGGCTACGGCACGACACTGGGCAATTCGCTCCGCAGAATCATGCTGTCTTCTCTTCCGGGTGCTGCGATCAGTCAGGTGAAGATCGACGGAGTGCTTCATGAGTTCAGTCCCATTCCGGGAGTGAAGGAAGACGTCTCCGAGATCATCATGAATCTGAAATCACTCGCAATCCGGAATACTTCAGAGACGGATGAACCCAAGAACGCATATATCGAGTTTGAAGGCGAGGGTGTTGTGAGGGCCGCTGACATTCAGGTGGATTCAGACATTCAGATCATGAATCCGGATCAGGTCATAGCAACGCTTGACGGCGGCGTCAACAGCAAACTGAACATGGAGATGACGATTACCAAAGGGCGCGGCTATGTAAGTGCCGACAAGGGCAAGCTTGAAGACCAGCCGATCGGCGTCATCGCGGTGGATTCAATTTACACGCCCGTGGATCGCGTCAACATGAGCGTTGAGAATACGCGTGTCGGCCAGCAGACCGATTTTGACAAGCTGACGCTTGATGTGTGGACGAGAGGAACACTCAGTCCGGAAGAAGCGGTCAGCCTTGCGGCCAAGGTGCTCAGCGAGCATCTGAAGCTGTTTGTCGATCTGACGGAAACCGCCAAGTCGGTCGAAGTCATGATCGAGCCCAAGGACGATGACAAGGAGAAGGCTCTCGAGATGAACATCGACGAACTCGAGCTGTCCGTCCGCTCTTATAATTGCCTCAAGAGGGCAGGCATTAATACAGTCGAAGAGCTGTGCAACAAGACTTCCGAGGATATGATGAAGGTCCGCAATCTGGGACGCAAATCGCTCGAGGAAGTGCTGGCAAAGCTGAAAGATCTCGGACTCTCGCTCCGGCCGAGTGAAGAGTAAACGGGGTCCGGTACCATATTGATTACGGCATAGAGCGCGCCGCCAGTAAGCCCGAAGAGCGTGACGGATGCGTGCCGCAAGAGGAGGAAAGACAACATGTCAGGTTACAGAAAACTGAGCAGAACGTCTGCACAGAGAAAAGCGCTTCTTAGAAGCCAGGTGACAAGCTTTTTATATCACGGCAGAATGATCACGACGGAATCCAAGGCGAAGGAAGTCGCCAGGATCGCCGAAGGCCTGATCGCTCTGGCAGTGAAGGAAAAGGACAATTTCGAGACAGTGACCATCACGGCCAAGGTTCCGCGCAAGGATGCCGACGGCAAGCGCGTCAAGGAAGAAAAAGACGGCAAGAAAGTGACTGTCTACTATGAAGAGCAGAAGGAAATCCGCAAGGATATGCCCTCCAGACTTCATGCAAGACGCAAGATGAACAAGATCTTCTACCCGGTCGTCGAAGTTCCGACGGCTGGCAAGGGCCGCAAGAAGGGCACGAAGAAGATCGATATGGCTCAGAAGATGTTCGACGAGATCGCTCCGAAGTATGTCTCCAGAAACGGCGGCTACACGAGAATCGTCAAGATCGCGCAGCGTCCCGGTGACGGTGCCATGAAGGTTCTGCTCGAGCTCGTATAAGAATCTCATAAAGTCAATCCTGAAAGAACCGGTTCAGTTCAATCTGGCCCGGTTCTTTTTCTGTGTGAAAGAACATTCTTTTGCGAAGGCGGGGGATCTTTGACATATTGTGTTTTAAAAGAGAACATGAGATAATAACAGACAATATTGCAGTTTTTTGAAAGGAGGATCCTTATGAGGCTGCCCGGATGCTTTACGGCATTATCTGCGGCCGGGATTCTGCTTTTATCCTGTGTCTGCTCTTCTGTGATGGCAGCAGCCGTCCCCGGGGACGGCAGGGACGCCGCTTCTCCCTCTATGGAGGAAAGCAGCGTCTGTTATCAGATCGTCTGTATGGATGATTCACTGGAACAGATGATGATCCGCTGTCTGCCGGACTACCAGGAGGGCGTGAGGCTGGGTGAAGAGCTGAAATCCCGTGTCTGCGTGAAAAGCGGAAAGCTGGGAGACATTGACATCAGGTGGACGATCATCGATGCTTCTGAAAATGCATATATGAAGTACCTCGATACCCTGCTGATGGAGCAGAATCAGAGGGATCCGCGCGACAGGATTGATCTCTTTGCCGTCACGACCGGCCAGCTCGGAAAGTACTGCGACGAGGCTGCCGCAGTCGCGCTGCCGCTCTGGGACACGGGGCTGCAGGACACGGATCTGTCGGAACAGTACGACGTGATGAAGATTCCCGCCTGCGATTCGGGGGGTATCCAGAGAGCCATCACGCCCGATCTGCCCGTGGGAGTCTGGGCATACAGGCGGTCGGTGGCAAAAGAAGTGCTCGGGTCCGATGATCCGGAAACCGTCGCTTCGGCTGTCGATACGTGGGAACATTTTGAGGAGACCGCCGGGAAGATGAAGGAGAAGGGATACCGCGTGTATTCCTCCTATACGGACACCTGGCGGGCTTATGCCGACAGCAGAACTGTTCCCTGGGTCAACGGGGAAGGGGTGATCTGTCCCGACGGGAATCTCGTGAAATGGGTGGACATGACCTTTGCGGACGCGGAGAACGGCAGGCTTGCGGGCACTCTGCGGGGATCCGAAGAGTGGCTGGCGGATTATACGGGAGAACAAAGCCGGACGTTCGGCACCTTCCTCACGGGCGACGGTCTCGCGGCACTGGCCGCGGGCGATACGGCCTCCGGCGGCGACTGGGGCTGTGTGTGCGGTCCGGCCTCTTATACGGACAGCTGTACCTGGTACTGCGCCGCGGCAGGCAGCAGCAATACCCTGCTGACCGGAGAGATTCTGCAGAAGCTGTTCTGCCAGGAAGAGTCACTGGAGCAGATCATTTCGTCCGGCCGCAGAGGCGTCAATCACAGAACCGCCATGGCACACGCGCAGGAGAAGGCGGACGCCGGATGGGACTTCTGCGGCGGACAGAACGTGGCCGAGGTCTACGACAGGGCTGCCGCTCTGTGCGTCACGGGAAACGGGACACGTTATGACAGCGGTCTCAACGCCGCTTTCATGGAAGCGTTTCTTCCATATTTTACGGGACAGACAGATGAGGAGGGGGCTGCGGCGGCATTTTACGATAATGCGATGCAGCGCTATCCCGATCTGCTGATGTAAGAATGCATACGCAGGTATGCAGATGGAGTAGGTAAATGGATAACAAAAAAGGGAACAGGTCTCCCCTCGGAGACAATAACGGCAACAGGAACAGCGGTCAGTCCATTCTGATTGTCTTTATATGTATCGTCGTGAGTCTTCTCAGCATGGCGGCATTTTCCGGCGCATTTAATGAGTCGGCCTCCAGAAAGATCACATACGACGAATTTATCCGCATGCTGGATGAGGGCAATGTCAAATCGGTGGTCATTAACACGGATACCGTGGACATCACACCCAAGGCTGATCAGAATTCACAGATGATCGTCAAGTACTATACGACCCGCACGGAGGATATCACAGCGCTCACAGAGCGCCTTGACAAGGCGAATGTGACATTCTCGCGCAAAGAGACCAGTGTGGCGCTGGAGATCGTTGAGACGGTCCTGAGCTTCCTGATCCCGTTTGTCTTCTTCCTCTTCTTCATGACGTTTTTGATGAACCGCATGAATAAGGGCGGCGGCGTCATGAGCGTCGGCAGAAACAGGGCCAAGACGTACGTGCAGAAGAATACGGGCGTGACGTTTAAGGATGTCGCCGGCGAGGATGAGGCCAAGGAGAGCCTGCAGGAGGTCGTGGAGTTCCTGCACAACCCCGGCAGATATATCGAGATCGGCGCCAAGCTGCCCAAGGGCGCGCTTCTGGTGGGACCTCCCGGTACCGGCAAAACGCTGCTGGCCAAAGCGGTGGCGGGCGAGGCAAATGTTCCGTTCTTCTCGCTGTCAGGTTCCGAATTTGTGGAAATGTTCGTCGGCGTCGGCGCCAGCCGCGTCCGTGACCTGTTTGAAGAGGCCAAAAAGAACGCCCCGTGCATTATTTTCATCGACGAGATCGACGCGATCGGCAAGACCCGCGACAGCGGCAGATGGGGCGGCAATGATGAGCGCGAGCAGACTCTGAATCAGCTGCTGGCTGAAATGGACGGCTTTGATTCGTCCAAGGGCCTCCTGATTCTGGCTGCCACCAACCGGCCGGAAGTGCTGGATCCCGCGCTGCTTCGTCCCGGCCGTTTTGACCGGCGGGTGATTGTGGACCGCCCGGACCTGAAGGGCAGGGTGGCCATCCTGAAGGTGCACTCCAAGGATGTGGCGATGGATGAGACGGTGGATCTCGAGGCGGTGGCGCTGGCCACGTCCGGCGCCGTCGGATCGGATCTCGCCAATATGATCAATGAAGCCGCCATTCTGGCCGTCAAGCACGGCAGGGCGGCCGTGAACCAGAAGGACCTGCTCGATGCGGTGGAGGTCGTCCTGGTGGGCAAGGAAAAGAAGGACCGGATCCTGAGCAGCGAAGAGCGCCGCATCGTATCCTACCACGAGGTCGGACACGCGCTTCTGACCGCTCTGCAGAAGCATTCGGAGCCGGTGCAGAAGATCACGATTATCCCCAGGACGATGGGAGCGCTCGGCTATGTGCTCCAGGTGCCCGAGGAGGAGAAATATCTGAATACGAAGGCCGAGCTGGAGGCCAGGCTGGTCGTATCCCTGGGCGGGCGCGCCGCTGAGGAGATTGTCTTTGACACGGTGACGACCGGTGCCGCAAATGATATCGAGCAGGCGACCGCCATCGCGCGGGCCATGATTACCCAGTACGGCATGTCCGAGAAGTTCGGGCTGATGGGCCTTGCGTCACAGGAGAACAAGTATCTGGACGGCAGGACGGTCATGAACTGCGGCGACCAGACCGCGACCGAGGTGGACCACGAGGTGATGGCTCTCCTCAAGCGGTCCTATGAGAGTGCGCTCACTCTTCTCCGCGGCCACAGGGAGACCATGGACCGGATCGCCGAGTATCTGATCCGGCATGAAACCATCACGGGCAGTGAATTTATGAGAATCTTCCGCGAGTGTGAGGGAGGAGACGAAAGTCCGGCTCCTGCGGACAGCACTCAGAACGAGACAGAGCCCGCAAAACCGGAGATCAGTCCGGCTGCATCCCCGGTGCTTCCCGTGCAGGCGGCGGAACGTCCTGAGGAAACCGGCACAACCGGTGCGGGGCCCGGGAGTCTCCCGCCCGAACAGGCGGCAGAGAAAGAGGTGCAGCCCCCTGCGGAGCCTATGCAGGAGGTGACCCCTGAGGAGCTGGCAGCCAATGTCAAGGCGCTCGTCGGCCAGAGGGATATCCCGAAACTGGAAGGTGAAGACGGGGAAGAAGTGCCCGAAGAGAAGGAGAGCGATCCGGAGGATCTCCTCAGCAAAGAGGACGAGGAGTTCTGGAACAGCATTAAGAAAATCTGACAGCGGCCTGAAAGAAGACTGCGGGACGTATGTCTCCGCGGTCTTTCTTTCTACGTGCTTCGCGTAAGGCCGGAAACGGAAATGCCTATGGATGGACAGTTTATCATCGAAGAAGAACTGAAGAAGCTGCCGGGATCCCCCGGCGTCTATATTATGCGGAATGCCAGGGATGAAATCATCTATGTCGGAAAGGCCGTGAGTCTGAAGAACCGGGTGCGGCAGTATTTTCAGAGTACCCGCAATAAGTCTCCCAAGGTCGTGCGGATGGTATCCCAGATCGATCATTTTGAGTACATCGTGACCGATTCGGAACTGGAAGCGCTGGTGCTGGAATCGAATCTGATCAAGGAGAACCGGCCCAGATATAATACGATGCTGAAAGACGACAAGACCTACCCGTATATCTGCGTGACACTTGGAGAAGAGTTTCCGCGGATCATCATGGCCCGCTCCATGAAGAAAGACAAATCGAAGTACTACGGGCCTTATCCCACGGCCGGCGCCGTGCACGATATGATTGATCTCGTGCGCAAGCTTTATAAGATCCGCTCCTGCTCCAGAAAGCTGCCGGAGAGCATCGGGAAGGAACGCCCCTGTCTGAATTATCACATCGGACAGTGCGACGCCCCCTGCCAGGGCCAGGTGAGCGCCGAGGCATACAGGGAGAGGGTCAGCCGAGCACTCTCGTTTCTTTCCGGGAATACAAAGGACGAAATTGACGCGCTCACCGAAAAGATGCAGCAGGCGTCCATTGAGATGCGATATGAAGACGCGGCGGCGGCCCGGGACCTGATCAACAGTATCCAGATTATCACCGAGCGGCAGAAGATCACGGCGTCCGACGGAGATGACAGGGATGTGATTGCCGTGGCCGTGGATACGCTGAAGGAGGGCAACAGCTCCTATTCCCGCACGGAGGCGGTCGCGCAGGTCTATTTCGTCAGGGAGGGCCGGCTGATCGGCAGGGAGCATTTCTTCCTGACATCGGAAGACACGGAGGACCCGGCGGAGATTCTGCGGAGCTTCATCACCCAGTATTACGCCGGAACACCGTTTGTGCCCGGGGAGCTGATGCTGGAGAGGGAGGTCCCCGAGCAGGAGCTCCTCGAGGAGTGGCTGACGGCCAGGCGGGGCTCCCATGTGAAGATCCGGATTCCCAAAAAGGGAATGAAGGAGAAGCTGGTGGAGATGGCCAGAGAGAACGCGGAGAACGCGCTGCTCAGGGACCGCGAGAGAATGCAGCGCGAAGAGCGCAGAACGAGCGGCGCGGTAAAAGAGATCGAGGAGCTGCTCTCCATTCCCTGCGCCAGCCGCATGGAGGCCTATGATATCTCCAATATCAGCGGGTTTGAATCCGTCGGCTCCATGATCGTGTATGACCGGGGCAGGCCCAAGAGGACGGATTACCGGAAGTTCCGGATTAAGACTGTCCAGGGGCCGAATGATTACGCCTCGATGGAGGAAGTGCTGACCAGGCGGTTCATGCGGGCCAAGGAGGGCTCCGCGGCGTTCGCCGCGCTGCCCGACATCATTCTCATGGACGGCGGGAAGGGCCAGGTCCATATCGCGGAGAAGGTGCTGGATTCGCTGGGACTGAGTATCCCCGTGGCGGGCATGGTCAAGGATGATTATCACAGGACGAGGGGCATCTGGTACGGGGACAGGGAGATCCCCATCGACAGGAATTCTGAAGGGTTCAAGCTGATCACCAGGATCCAGGACGAGGCGCACCGGTTCGCCATCGAGTACCACAGGCTGCTGCGCTCGAAGGGGCAGGTGCATTCCATCCTCGATGATATCGACGGGGTCGGGCCGGCGCGCAGGAAAGCCCTCATGAAGGCCTTCGGGTCGGCCGAGGCGATCCGCGCCGCATCCGTCGACGAACTCGCGGAGGTACCGTCCATGAACAGGCGGGCCGCCGCTTCCGTCTATGATTTCTTTCACCGAGAAGAGACGTGAGAGAAGAGCGGGGCCTTCCCGTATGGCGCATGCGCGATGCGGCAATTGCGCCGTTCCCGGGGCTGTGCTAGAATATTCCTATCATTTTGATATTGGTGCGTGAATTTTAAAAGGGAAAGGAGAACGGAGCGGCACCGGTGTAAAAGCCGGACCAGGCTCCCTACGCATAATATGAAGACGGTTGTCACACTCAAGAAGCTCGCTGAGTCCATGAAACTGCAGAATATGACGCCCGAAATTGATATGGAGAAAGTTCTGCTGACGACGCCCGAGGTGAACAGGCCGGCTCTCGAACTCACGGGATACTACGATCATTTCGTGAAAGAGCGCGTTCAGATCATCGGCTATGTGGAATATACCTACATGATGCAGATGTCGGATGAGAAGCGGCATGAGGTCTATGAGCAGTTTATTTCCAGCGGCATTCCCTGCGTGATCTTCACGACCCTGACGGAGCCGTCCGAGGATATGCTGGAGATTGCCAGGAAATACGGTGTTCCCACCCTCGTAACGGCCAGAACGACGACCAGCTTCATGGCGGAGCTGATCCGCTGGCTCGGCGTGGAACTGGCGCCCAGCATCTCTATCCACGGCGTTCTGGTGGACGTCTACGGCGAGGGCGTGCTCATCATGGGTGAGAGCGGTATCGGCAAGAGCGAGGCCGCGCTCGAGCTTGTCCGCAGAGGGCACAGACTGGTCAGCGACGATGTCGTCGTGCTGCGCAAGGTGTCCGACGTGACGCTCGTCGGATCGGCTCCGGACCTGACCAGGCATTTTATCGAGCTGAGAGGCATCGGCATCATCGATGTGAAGATGCTGTACGGCGTCGAGCATGTCAAAAATACACAGGCGATTGACCTGGTCATCAAACTGGAGGACTGGAGCCGGGACAAGGAATATGACCGCTTGGGCCTGGAGGAGGAGACGGTGGAATTCTTAGGCAACAAAGTGGTCTGTCACTCGATCCCGATCCGTCCGGGCCGCAACCTGGCCGTGATCGTCGAGACGGCAGCGGTCAACCACCGCCAGAAGAAGATGGGCTACAACGCCGCCCAGGAGCTCTACAGGCGTATTCAGGAGAACATAGCGGCAAATAAGCACGACTGATGCAGCGTTAAGCCGTTCAAAGCGCGGCTGTTTGGGAGAAGGAGAGAGGTGGACTACAGGACTTTCAGGGACGCCGGTTCGTCCGAGGTGATCGAGAAAAAATCCAGATTTATCGGAGAAGCAGTCCGCGTGGCGTCTGCCGCGGAGGCGGAGGCTTATATCGCCGGAGTCCGGAAGCATTATTATGATGCGAGGCATCACTGTTTTGCGTTTATAGCCGGAGAACCGGGGACACCGGGGGAAATCCGGCGCTCCGGTGACGACGGGGAGCCGTCCGGCACGGCGGGCAGACCGATTCTGGAGATCCTTGAGGGCCGCAGCCTGCACAATGTGCTCATCGTGGTGACGCGGTACTTCGGAGGAACGCTTCTGGGCACGGGGGGACTGGCCAGGGCCTATTCCGCCGCCGCCAGGGAGGCCGCAGAGGACGCCGGCACGGTGACTGTGCGCGACGGTGTCAGGATGCGCATTTCCTGCAGCTACGGGGCGTACGGGAAGTTTCAGTACCAGTTTGCGCAGGACGGTGTGCAGATCGCGGATGCACAGTTCAGTGATACCGTGGTGATGGAGATCGTCGTGCCGCCCGCGGAGGAGGACAGGATCCGGAAGCTGACGGCCGAACTGACAGACGGCAGCGGACAGTGTGAGACGCTGCAGTCTGTGCGGTATGAGCAGCCCGACTGAGGCTTAAGAGAAGTGAGGGGGAGTGCTCCCCATATAATCAGAGATCAGACGGCAGAAGAGGTGAGACGCTGCCGTGTGCGAAAAACCGCTCCCGTATATTTCCATACGGGAGCGGTTCTTTGTTCCATTAGAGAGAGGGCGAAGGCCCTCATTCAGGCTTTTGAAGAGGAGTTTGTGAGCTTCGTCAGCACCACGATTCCGCAGATGACGGCCAGGCCCACGATGTCCGTCACGGTGCCCGGATACATCAGGGCGAGTCCGGCTGCTGCCAGTATGATGCGGACCACAGGGTTCAGGTTTACGAACATATAGCCTTCGACGGCTGCCGCGACGGCAAACATGCCAAGGCAGCTTGTGATGATGATCATCACGAAGCCGAAGGGCGTCGTGTCGATCAGAAGCATCTGCGGGTTCAGGCAGAAGATATACGGAATCAGGAAGGCTGCGATGGCCAGCTTGGTGGCGTTAAACGCGGTCTTCATCGGATTCGATTTGGCGATGGCCGAACCGGCGTACGCGGCCAGGGCGACAGGCGGCGTGATATCCGCCACGATTCCGAAATAGAACACGAACATGTTGGCGCAGATTGCGTTGAGCCCCATGCCGGTTGTCAGGATGGGCGCGCAGGTTGTCGCCATGATGATATAGGTCGCCGTCGTCGGGACGCCCATGCCGAGGATGATGCAGCAGAGCATGGTCAGGAAGAGGGCGATCATCAGCTGTCCGTGGGAGACGCTGACGATGGCGGAGATGAATAACTGGCCGAGACCGGTCATGGTCACGACGCCGGCGATGATGCCGGCGATTCCGCAGGCGACGCCGATGCTCAGTGTATTCTTGGCACCTGTCTCGAGCGCGGTCACGAACTTCTTCGGGGTCAGGCGGTGTTCTTTGTTGAACATGCTGACCAGGATGCAGAGGGCCGTCGCAATGATCGCCGCGCGGCTCATGGTATAGCCGGCGATGATCAGGTAGACCAGGGCGACAAGCGGAATCAGCAGGTAGACCTTGGGCAGAAGGTCACGGATTCTGGGCAGCTCCTCGCGGGGAATACCCATCAGACCGAGCTTCTTCGCGCGGAGGTGAACCATGAGGAAAATGCCGAGGAAATACAGCACAGCCGGAAGGATCGCCCTGACTACGATGTCGGAGTAGGGGACGCCGACCATTTCCGCCATCAGGAATGCTGCGGCACCCATAATGGGGGGCATGATCTGTCCGCCGGTGGAGGCAGCCGCCTCGACGGCGCCGGCAAATTCTCCCGGATAGCCGGTTTTCTTCATCATGGGGATGGTCACCGAGCCCGTCGTCACCGTGTTGCCGACGCTGGAGCCTGACACCATGCCGCAGAGGGCGCTGGAGATGACCGCAACCTTGGCGGGACCGCCGGACGCGGAGCCCGCGAAAGAGTTGGCACAGGCGATGAAGAAATCCGAAATGCCCGTGGACTCCAGGAAAGCCCCGAAAATGATAAAGAGGACGATATACGTGCTGCACACACCCACCGGGGTGCCTATGACACCGGTCGTCGTGTAGAACAGGTTATAGACGATCTTCCTCATGATCGTGTAAAAAGAGGGATCCCTGCCGTTATTGGCGAAGAAATACGCCGCATAGATCACGAAACAGCCCGCGACCACCAGGATCGGGATACCGGTCACGCGGCGGCAGCATTCGGCAAGGATGAGGATGCCGATGGCGCCTAGGATCACTTCCTTCTGGGAGATTCTGGTTCCCTTGTCGATAATGTCTTTGCTGTTGAAGGTGAAGTTGAAGAAGCAGTAAGCTCCGAGAATACCGAGGATCAGGTCATAGATGGGGATTCTGTTGACCTTCTGCTTCAGGTTCGTCGAGGCGGGGAAGAGGATAAATACAAAAATGATGACGATGCCGAGAAACAGGCTCCGGCGGATGCGCTCATCCCAAACAACGAACAGGTTCATGTAAATCATGAACACGGAAAACAGCGCCAGCGCTGCTTTGATGATAATGGCCGGCGTGCCGGTCCAGGGCCGTGTATTCGATTCACGGTCATATTTCTTCATGATCTCGTCGACATCTGCCTGGGAGCCGATGTCAACGCCGCCTGCGGGCGGCATGTTCCGGATATCAGAACCGGAGTCATTGATTTTGCTGTCTTTCATGGTTTCCTCCTGGAATGCCGCACGGACTTGCGCATGTTTTTTTATATCAGTCAGAAGAACCTTTCGTAGGAGAAGCGGACCATCGCATTTCTTCCGCACAGATCCCTGAGACTGATCTCCCGGCCGCCGTTTACGGTCAGCGTGTGGTCGGAGACGGTGCCCACGATATAGAGCAGATCGGGGATCTCCCGGTCAAAGCCGCTCACGATCATGCTGCCGTCTTCTCCGTACTCAAGTGTCTGTCCTTCCTCCAGTTCCGTCTGTACGCCGGCGCCGAATCCGTAGTAGACGGTTTTCTCCACGAAGATGGAACCGTCCCGGAGCTCGTAGAAATCGGTCAGCGGGCTTTTGTTGACAGAGTGAATGAATCCGACACTGAACGTGTCTCCGTCATGTACGGGAAAGCGGCGGTACAGCTGCCCTGTCCTTCCGTCTCTTAAAGTCAGCCATCCGCAGTGAAAATAGCAAAAAGCGGTGGCAGCCGCTGTAATAAGGAGAAGCAGAGCTGCCACCACATGCGAAATCCTGTGTGGGTGTTTATTCGACTGTGATACCCTGTTCCTCATAATACTTTGCAGCACCCGGATGGAACGGGACGTTGATGCCCTTCACTGCGTCTTCCAGATTGAGAAGTTCGAACTTGGCATGGCCTTCGGCAAGCGCGTCCTTGTTGTCGAACATGGCCTTCAGAAGCTCATAGACGGCTTCGTCGGAGATGTAGGTGGATGCGATCAGTGTCGCACGCACGGAAACGGTCGTCGCGTCTTCGGAAACGCCCTTATAGGTGTCGGCCGGGATCACGGTCTCCGTGTAGAAGCTGTATTTATCCTGCAGAGCAGCGATGTGCTCGCTGTCCAGCTGGACCAGATGGACATCCTTGACTGTCGCCAGGTCGACAACTGCCGTGGTGGGTGCGCCCGCGACCACGAAAGCGGCGTCGATCTTGCCGTCCTTGAGGCTCTCCGCGGAGTCGCCGAAGGAAGCGTTGACAACCTTGATGTCGTCGAATGTCAGATCATAGGCTTCGAGGATCTGCTTGGCGTTGAATTCGACGCCTGAGCCCGCGTCGCCGACGGACACGGATTTGCCCTTCAGATCAGCGACGGTTGCGATCGACGGATCGCAGGTGATGATCTGTACGGTCTCATCATACAGGCCGGCGACTGCCGCGAACGAATCATAGGCGCCCTCGTCCTCAAAGAGATCCGTTCCCGTGTAGGCGTAATACATGACGTCGTTCTGTACCGTGGCCAGATCCGCATCGCCGTCGTCGATCATCTGGATGTTGGCCTTGGAAGCGCCCGTGGAGGTGACCGTAAGCTGAGATTCCTTGAGAAGCGGATTCAGCACTGTCGCCATGACGCCGCCGATCGCATAATATGTGCCGGTCGTGCCGCCCGTGCCGAGCGTGAGATTATCGGCGGCAGGGGTGATCACTGCAGTCGAAAGCGTAAGCGGGACAGCTACTGCAACCGAAAGGATTGCCGACATAACCTTTTTCATCTTGATTCCTCCTCTTTTGATTAGTCATAAGGTAAAATACCACACTTATAAATAAACCATAATTCGGCAAAAAAGACAATAGTCTGATTTACTGCGTCACCACGTTCCTGTGTTAAACTTTTGCCGGTTCCGGATATTCCGCGCCGAATGTGTCCGCCGTGACTTTGCTGATTTTCTGCTCTTCCACAGGCCTGTCGCTATAATCCGTCCGGACAGCGGCGATGCGGTCGACCACATCCATGCCTTCCGTGACTTTGCCGAAGGCCGCGTACTGGCCGTCGAGATAGCCCGCGTCTTTGTGCATGATGAAGAACTGGCTGCCGGCCGAATCCGGATCCATGGCGCGCGCCATGGAGAGCACGCCGGGGCCGTGGTGCAGGTCATTCCGGAAGCCGTTGCCCGCGAACTCGCCTTTGATGGAATAGCCGGGGCCGCCCATGCCCGTTCCTTCAGGGTCTCCGCCCTGGATCATGAATCCTTCGATGACTCTGTGGAAGATCAGGCCGTCGTAGAAGCCCTTCTTCACGAGGCTTAAAAAGTTGTTTACGGTATTCGGTGCGATCTCGGGATACAGTTCCGCCTTCATCACGCTGCCGTCCGCCATTTCGATTGTAATTACCGGATTTGCCATATTGTTCCTTTCCCAGCCGGCGGGACGGCATGCCGCTGACCCGTCCGGCTTCTTTTTTATATTTTTTCTCATACTACCAGATTCCGGTCCCGGATTCAACTTAAGGCGGGCTGACACGGGGACCGCTCATTTCAAATCAGCAGGGGGATTTCCACGCCTCAATAGGCGGGGAAATCCCCCTGCTGATTTGAGCCTCCGGCGGATTGCAGAGCTGCGCATTGGAAGACGCACAAGTGCGTCGCGCAGCTCGCGCGCGATCAGAGATCGCGATTTAAATGGGCGGTTCCTTTTTTCTGCACTTTGAGATACAATGCATCTAACTGACAAACGCAGGATGCGGGAAGGATTGAAACAGATATGCCAGTTTTATTGAAGATCAGACAGAACTTCCGGCTGCGGACAGCGCGCGGGCTCTTTCTGTGCGTTTTGTGCGCGGCGCTCATGGGTGCGCTGACTGCGGGAGCGAGCGGTCCGGTGCATGCCATGGCGGAGGAAGAGATCATACTGCAGAGTAATGCGGACGGCTCCGTGACGGCGGATCTGTTTGCCATGGACACCTATATGTCTCTGAAGGCATACGGGAAGAATGCGAAAGAAGCCCTCAGAGCCGGGGCGGAAGAGATCAGACGCCTGGACCGCCTGCTGTCGACCGGAAGAGAGGACAGCGAAATCAGCGTCCTCAACAAAGACGGCGCGGCGGTTCTCTCGGAGGACGTATTCGGCCTCTTCGGGAGGGCGCTCGAGATCGGCGAAGAGACGGGCGGTATTTTTAATGTGACGATTTACCCCGTCATGAAGCTGTGGGGCTTCCCGGAGAAGGACTACCGCGTGCCGTCGGAAGAAGAGCTGTCGGCGGCCCTTGCACTGGCCGATCCGGGGTCGGTGGAGACGGATCAGAACACGAGGCGCGTGCAGTTCCTGAAAGAAGGGATGGCCGCGGATCTCGGCGGCATCGCGAAGGGATATACCGGCGCGCGCGTGACGGAAATCTTCCGCGAACACGGCGTGGACAGCGGGCTCGTGAGCCTGGGCGGCAATGTGCAGGCCCTGGGGACAAAGCCGGGAGGAAAGAAGTGGAAGGTGGCGATTCAGGATCCGGAAGGCGGAACGGACTATCTGGGTGTCCTGGAGGTCGCGGACGAAGCCGTGATCACTTCCGGCGCGTACGAGCGCTATTTTGAAGAGAACGGGGTGCGCTATCACCACATTATCGATCCGGCGGACGGATATCCGGCCGACAGCGGCGTGGTCTCCTCCACCATCGTGAGCAGCGACGGGACGCTGGCAGACGCATTGTCAACCAGCCTCTATATCATGGGCACGGAGAAGGCGGAAGAGTTCTGGCGGGAGTGCGGCGGAACGTTTGACTATGTGCTGGAGGCGGAAGACGGCACTCTCTACGTGACCGAGGGGATCGCGGACCGCTTCGAGAGCACCAGAAAACGGGTGACCGTCAGAAAGGACGGCTGAGAAGATATCGTGAAGAAAAAAGATCTGCTGCTTCTGGCCGGGCTGCTTCTCGCGGCGGGCCTTGCGGCCCTCATTCTCATGGCGGGAAGGCGCGGAGAAGCGGGGGCCGTGACTGTCAGAGTGGACGGACAGGTAGTCGGCATATGGTCTCTTGCGGAAGACCGCGAAGAGGATATCGATACGGAATACGGGCATAATCATCTCTCGATCCGGCAGGGTGCCGCATATATGACGGAGGCGGACTGCCCCGACGGCTACTGCATGCAGCAGAAAAAGATCACCGGGATTGGCGAGACGATCGTGTGTCTCCCGCACCGCCTGGTGGCGGAAGGTGTGGCCGCGGAAGGGCAGACGGCGGATGAGGACGGAATCGACGCGGTGACGGGGTGAAGAGAAAAATGGACGGAACGGAACACGGATTTGATTTTGCAAAAGGGCGGATCTCCGGTGCAAAAACGGTGGCGCTGTGCGGGATGCTCACGGCGCTGGCCATGCTGTTCAGCTATGTGGAGACGCTGATCCCCTTGAACTTCGGCATTCCGGGCATCAAGCTCGGCCTGGCCAATCTCGTGGTGCTGACGGGGCTCTACTATCTGAAGCCGCAGCAGGTGCTGGCCGTGTCGCTGGCGAGAATCCTGCTCACGGGGTTTCTCTTCGGAAACGGCATGTCGATCCTGTACTCGCTGGCGGGGGGACTCCTGAGCTTCCTCGTGATGCGGCTGCTCATGAGAACGGGGGAATTCTCTCCGGCCGGCGTCAGTATAGCCGGGGGCGTCGCCCACAATGCGGGACAGCTGATCGTGGCGGGGCTCGTCGTACATACGGCGAAGCTCGTTTATTATATGCCCGTCCTGACGGTATCGGGTGCATTGACGGGATTCCTGATGGGACTACTGAGCATCCGGGTGCTGCATGCGCTGAAACTCGGCGGCGGGATGAAAAAAAGAGGGGAGAGATGAGTGCACTTTTATTTGACATAATTGGTTAAATGTATTAAACTGTCATTGAGTTAAATATAACTAACGAAAGAACAGTATGTAAAACCAGGAGGACAGGCATGAGTGTTGTGATCATTGGCGGAAATGAATGCATGGAACGTGAATATAAGAATCTCTGCAGAAAGCACGGATGTCATGCAAAGGTGTTCTGCAAATTCAAGAATTCCATGGCGGACAGAATCGGACAGCCCGATCTGATGGTTCTGTTTACACATACTGTCTCACACAAGATGGTTCAGAATGCGCTGAGCAATGTGGGCGGGCAGACCACGGTCGTCCGGTCGCACACGAGCTCTCTGCAGTCTCTCAGACAGATTCTGGAAGGGAACGCGGCCGTCTGAGCACGGAAGCCGGCAGGTGAAGGATATGTCAGAATATACACTGCTTGAGCACTGCGCGCCGACGCTGGCGGGGATCAAAACGGGCAATCTCGTCTCCTGTGTCTACCAGACAAAGGAAGAGGTCAGACATGACCTGCGGATACGGAAGCCATGCGGCGCTTTTAAGCGGCCGCGATATTCATGTGAAGGCGCATAAAAGGAAGATGCGCGGAAAGGAAATAAGAAAATGGCAAAAGCAGCAGTCGTCTATTGGAGCGGAACAGGTAATACGGAAGCAATGGCAAACGCCGTGGCGGACGGGATCAGGGAGAAAGGCGCGGAAGCAGATCTTCTGACGTGTGATGCCTTTTCCGCGGCAAAGGTCAGTGCGTACGACGCGATTGCGTTCGGCTGCCCGGCCATGGGCGCGGAGGAACTGGAGGAAACGGAATTCGAGCCCATGTTTGCGGACCTGGAAGTAAATCTGTCCGGCAAAAAGGTTGCTCTCTTCGGCTCCTACGGATGGGGAGACGGTGAGTGGATGCGCACCTGGGAAGAGAGATGCAAAAATGACGGGGCCGTGCTTGTCTGCGACAGCCTGATCGTCAATGAATCACCGGACGATGACGGAATCGCACAGTGCAAGGCGCTCGGTGCTGCTCTCGTATAAGTTGACCGTGCAGTAAGAAAATCGTTATGGGCGTGTGAAAAAATGAAAGTTTTTTCACACGCCCTTTTTTTCGCTCTGGCAGACGAGCAGAGAGCCGTTTAAGCGCCCCCTTTTGTTCCGGCCCGGAGGTGTGATATGATGATGTTCGTAGGATTGCGGGAGTTTCAAGGAAAAGGAGCAGGTTTATGCTGACGCTTGAGAGAGCAAAGGAACTGACGGAGGGGATGATCACGGAGGATCATCTGATTATTCACTGCACGAATGTCATGGCGGCGATGGGCGCCATGGCGCGTCATTTCGGAGCAGATGAGGAGCACTGGAAGGCAGTGGGATATCTTCATGATTATGATTATGAGAAATTCCCGGAGGAGCATCTTCAGCACACGGAACAGGAGCTTTATGCCGAGGGCGTGTCCGAGGAGGACGTCCGCGCGATCTTAAGTCACGGCTACGGAATCTGTACGGACGTAAAGCCCGAGACGGAAATGGAGAAGAGCCTGTTTACGGTAGATGAGCTGACGGGCATTATCGAAGCGGCTGCGCGCATGCGGCCCCACGGGATCACGGATCTCAATGTAAAGTCATTCATGAAAAAATTCAAGGACAAGCGCTTTGCCGCGAAATGCAACCGCCCCCCTGATCCTTCAGGGCTGCGAGATGCTGGGCATGGACATCCGCGACGTCGCGGAAATCTGCATCGACGGCATGCGCCCTTATGCGGCCGAGATCGGACTTCTCGGGACGGAGGCTTAAAGCCATGGCCAAAGAGACATGGAGAGCCGGAAACATGCTGTATCCGCTGCCGGCCGTGCTCGTGACGACCAGAAACCGCGAGGGGCGCGACAATGTCTGCACGGTGGCGTGGGCGGGAACCGTCTGCTCGGATCCCGCGATGGTGAGCATCTCGCTCCGGCCGTCGAGACTGTCTTATGAGTATCTGACGGAGACGGGGGTCTTCGTCATCAATCTGACCACGGAGGCACTGGCCGCGGCGACGGATTTCTGCGGCGTGAGGAGCGGCCGTGACACGGACAAATTCGGCGCGATGAATCTTACGCTCACGGAGGCGGAGAAAATCAGCTGCGGCTGCATCAACGAATCGCCCGTCTGCATCGAATGCCGCGTGAAAGACACCTTTGCGCTGGGCACGCATACCATGTTTCTCGCGGAGGTTCTCCTGGTGCATGCGGAAAAGGCATATATGGACGAAAACGGCCGGTTTGACCTGATGAAGGCGAAACCGATCGTCTATTCCCACGGGACTTATTACGGCCTCGGGAAACAATTCGGGAGCTTCGGATCAAGCGTCCGGAAAAAGCGCAGGCGCAGGCAGTGAGCGGCATTCCGCCGCGGTGACCATGAAGGAGGGGGCTATGAAAGAGGAGAGGAAAAAGCATCTGCCGCATCATTTGATTGCGGCTGTTTCCGCAGCAATTGCCGTCTTTACGTGCGCAGCGCCCGGGGTAAAGGCCGGGACGGACGCCATGTCCTATATGCTGGACCAGTATTCGAATATAAAGGAAAACGAAGTCTGTACGCAGGCCGAATGCAGGTATTCGCTTCCCCTCTTTGACGGCAGCGGGCCGTCCATAGCGGCTCTGAACAGCCATGTCGACGAGATCCGCGCTTCCTTCCGAGAAGAGGAAGCGGCCATCCTGGACCGCCTTGGGACTTACGAAGCCGTGCCCGGGGAATGGGATGAACTCAGTGTCATCTATGAGACGGAAGAGTCCTTTCACAGCGGGGATCTGCGGACACTGCATATTGAACACAGTTCCTATACCGGAGGAGCTCACGGATTCTATGCAGAGGATTTTCTGAATGTGAATATCACGCAGGGAACCTGGCTGGCCCTCACGGATGCCGTGAGCTGCTCTGAAGAAGAGTTTGAATCCCTGCTGCGGGAGGCC
>CACXFM010000227.1 GCA_902766955.1 uncultured Lachnospiraceae bacterium
CTTTCTAAATCTGGCTGCTGAGGAACGCAACCATTATAGAAGAATGTGAAAAAGAATATCAGACACACAAAGTTATACGCTTACATTTTTTCACACGCCCAAATTTATTTGAACCTTGTTTTTACGGCATTTTACTCCTTGATTGACTTCATCGTCGGGAAGAGCAGAACATCCCTGATGGCCTCCGCCCCCGTCAGCAGCATCACAAGTCTGTCAATCCCGTATCCGATACCGCCGGTCGGCGCCATGCCGATCTCCAATGCATTGAGGAAGTCCTCATCTGTCGTCTGGGCCTCTTCGTCGCCCTTCGCCAGCTGCTCTTCCTGTAAGCGGAAGCGCTCCCTCTGGTCGATCGGATCGTTCAGCTCGGAGTAGGCGTTGCACATCTCCCAGCTGTTCATGAAGAGCTCAAAACGGAGAACCTTGCCCGGATGCTCCGGATCCTTCTTGACCAGCGGACTGATCTCGATCGGGTGACCCGTGATGAATGTCGGCTGAATCAGATGCTCCTCGGCAAAGGCGTCGAAGAACGCGGCCAGGATATCGCCGATCTGATGGCGGTCCTCATACTCCACGTGCTTTTCCTTCGCGATTGCGCGGGCTTCTTCCAGCGTATGAATCTGATCAAAGTCCACACCGCTGTATTCCTTCACGGCTTCCGTCATGGTCATGCGGCGGAAAGGCTTTCCGAGATCCATCTCCACGCCCTTGTAATTGATCACCGTCGTGCCGTTGACTTCCTGTGCGATCGTCCGGTACATGTCTTCCGTCAGATCCATCATGCCGTTGTAGTCCGTATAAGCCTGATAGAGCTCCATCAGGGTAAATTCCGGATTATGCTTAATGTCCAGACCCTCGTTGCGGAAGACGCGGCCGATCTCATAAACCCGCTCCAGTCCGCCGACGATCAGTCTCTTCAGATAGAGCTCCAGGGAGATTCTCAGCTTCTTGTCCTCATCCAGCGCGTTGAAGTGCGTGATAAACGGACGCGCGGAAGCGCCGCCGGCGTTCTCCACGAGCATAGGTGTCTCCACTTCCATAAAATCGCGCTCATCGAGATAACGTCTGATCGCGCTGATGATTTTGGAGCGCTTGATAAAGGTGGTCCTGACCTCCGGATTCATGATGAGGTCAACATAGCGCTGACGGTATCTGATATCCGTGTCTGTCAGTCCGTGGTACTTCTCGGGAAGAATCTGCAGAGACTTGCTGAGCAGGGTGACGGATTCGGCATGGATGGAGATCTCCCCCATCTTCGTCGTGAACACCTTGCCCTTGACGCCGACGATATCGCCGACATCCAGTCTCTTGAACTTTTTGTAAGCCTCTTCTCCCAGATCATCGCGGGACGCATAGAACTGAATCTGTCCGTCGCGGTCCTGCACATGAGCGAAGCTGGCCTTCCCCATGACACGCTTGGACATAAGCCTGCCGGCAACAGAGACGTCTTTTCCTTCATAGTCCGCATAGTTGTCGCGGATCTGCGCACTGTGCTCGGTCTGGTCATACGTTACGATTTCATAGGGATTTTCGCCCGCCTCAATCAGTTCGGCAAGTTTCTCCCGGCGCACCTTTCGCAGCTGGTTGATGTCCTGCGGTTTATTCTCCTCACGTCTTCCCGGCATAATATACGTCCCCTCTTAAAATCAGATTTATACGTTTCTGGTGATCTCAAGGATTCTGTAGGAATCCACGTCATCTCCTATTTCCACTTCCACAACGTCGCCGACACACTGGCCGATCAGAGCATGGCCGACCGGAGATTCATTGGAAATCATGCCGTTCAGGGAATTGGCTTCCGTAGATCCGACAATCATAAATTCCAGGTCCTCATCGTAATGAATATCATGCACGATGACGCGGCATCCGATATTCACGGTATCCGTACTGGCCTCATCCTCATCCACGACCTCGGCGTTCTTCAGGATTTCCTCGATCTCCTCGATTCTGGCCTCGATGTCACGCTGCTCATCCTTGGCGGCATCATACTCGGCGTTCTCGGAAAGGTCTCCCTGCTCACGGGCCTCGCCGATCTTCTTGGAGATTTCACTTCTCTTATTGACTTTCAGATCGTTCAGCTCATCCTCAAGCTTTTTTAATCCGGCTCTGGTCAGGATATTTTTCTTCTCAGCCATTTTACTTTTCCTCCGACACTGCCCCGTATGTTTAAGGGGACTTTCCTTCCTTGTCTTTTCGACCGCAAACTGCTGCATCCGGGTCAGATAACCCGCATGATTCCGCTTCGGAAACCCGTTTCCGAAGTAAGAAAAAACGCGCGGCGAACTTGCCCTTCGCCGCGCCAGTGCTATACATTATAGGATTCCATATACATTCTGTCAAGATAAATCCTTGCGCGCCGCGCTTTCGTTTCGTCTCTGCCGCTGGGCCTCAAACATGAGAACACAGGACGCCATGGCCGCATTCAGCGATTCCACTCGGCCCATCATGGGGATCCGGATTCTTGTCCCCGCCGCCTGTGCGGTCTCTTCGGAAAGGCCCCGGCCTTCATTTCCGATCACGAAAGCCGTGCCGCCCCTGTAGGAGCAGTCCGTATATTCGGAAGACCCCCGCAAATGGGCTGCATAGGATGCGATATCTCTTCTCTCCAGCTCTTTCAGAAGGGCTGCGGCATCCGGCACGTAGAAGTGCGGCACCCGGTACACGGATCCCATTGTCGCCCTCGTGGTCTTGGGATTATACAGATCTGCCGAGTCATCCGTCAGAAATACGGCCGTCACGCCGGCCGCTTCTCCGGTTCTCAGAATCGTCCCGGCATTTCCGGGATCCTGCAGGCTCTCCAGGACCATCAGAAGCGGGCAGGCCACCCCAAGTACGCGTTCCATGTCAAACACCGGTTTCTTTACAACCGCGATGATCCCCTGCGGCGTCCGTGTGTCCGACAGAGAAGCAAAACGCCCCTCCTCGATATCCGTTACCACGTCCGTTCCGGGGCGCAGTCTGTCCAGGTATTCCGGGTGTTCCTCGCCGAAGCGCCGTGACACCAGTACCTGCACGACCGATTCCGGAGGCGCCTCCCGCACCAGGCGCGGTCCTTCCGCCACAAAAAGGCCCTGCATATCGCGGGCCTTTTTGTTCTTCATCAGAAATTTAATATCCTTGAATGAAAGCATGCTCACCGAACCCTTACAGTTCCTCGTCCTTCAATACTTTCTTTGCTCCGTCCTTCATGTAGCCGCCGGACATGGCTGTCGCCACCTCAAACTGGTAATCATCAATGCCCTTGACCATCGCCAGCGCCTCGTCGATGTCGAAGTCCTGGAACTTGCCGTTCTTGTAGCCGACCACGCGCTCGCTCTTGCCCTCCAGCAGAAGGTCCACTGCCATGCAGCCCATGATAGACGCATACACTCTGTCCTTCGCGGTCGGAGAGCCGCCTCTCTGCATATGGCCGAGAATTGTCGCGCGGGTCTCGACGCCGGTCGCCGCCTCAATCCGTCTGGCCATGGAAGCCGAATGTCCGACTCCTTCCGCATTGATGATAATATGATGCTTCTTGCCGCGGCGTCTGGAATCGATGATATTGTCGATGATCTTCTGCTCATCGTAGTCATACCGCTCCGGAATCAGAATGTCTTCCGCGCCGTTCGCGATACCGCACCACATAGCCAGATAGCCGGCGTTGCGGCCCATGACTTCGATGATCGAGCATCTCTCGTGGGATGTCGACGTGTCGCGGACCTTGTCAATCGCCTCCATGGCCGTATTGACGGAAGTGTCAAAACCGATCGTATATTCCGTGCAGGAGATATCGAGGTCGATCGTACCGGGCAGGCCGACTACATTGATGCCCTGATGCGCCAGGCACTGCGCGCCTCTGTAGGAGCCGTCGCCGCCGATGACGACCAGGCCTTCAATGCCGTACTTGCGGCAGGTTTCCGCAGCGCGGAGCTGGCCTTCAAGGGTGCGCATCTCTGCACATCTCGCCGTATAGAGCACCGTGCCGCCCTTCTGGATGATATCCGACACGTCCTGTGCGGACAGTTCCTTTACGTCCTCATCCATCAGGCCGTCGTAGCCTCTGTAGATGCCGTAGACCTTGAGCCCCTTTCCGAGCGCCCTTCTCACGACGGCGCGAATCGCCGCATTCATACCCGGCGCATCGCCGCCGCTTGTCAGAACTCCGATCGTTCCGATTTTCTTATTTCCCGCCATACCAATACCTCCCCGGTTGGAGTTGTGAATGATTCTTTTCCGGATTCAACCGCTATGATTATTTTATGTCATACCGCCTTTTTTTTCAACAGCGCTTTACGTAACCGTCACCTTCACGCTCTGCGCAAGACCGTTCTGCGCATAAGCGTAGATATAACAGGTGCCTTTCTTTTTGCCGGTCACCTTTCCGTCCACGGTCACCGCCGCCGTATTCGGATCCGCGGATACAAAGCGGGGTGCGCGTATGTTCTGCAGCTTCAGTCTGGAATCCACCGGCTTTACCGAAGCCGTCAGCGCGACGGATTTCCCCGCCTTCACCGATACGGATGTCTTACTGCAGCTGACGGAGGCCGGATTGGTTACCTTGCCGCCCTTTGTCGCCTCGAACACAACGGCGGACGTCGTCAGTACCCGCTGCGTACCGTTTGCATTCAGCTTATAGGCGACGATCCGGTACCGGTAGTACGCACCCGACACCAGGTTCATCCTGACGCTGACGGTTCCTTTCACCGAGTCGATCCGCTTCATTTTCCATCCGCATCTTCCCCCGTATAAAATGTATCCGTCCGCACCGCTGATCTCATTCCAGACGAGCCTGACCGCATATTTTCCCGCATTGACCGCCCGGGCCTGCAGTCTCACATATGTCACACCGCTCACGGTGCCGTCGTTTAAGATCTGCTGCTGTCTGTATGCCACGGATGTGGGATCCGTCACATAGCCCGCCACAGGCAGCTTTGATCCGACCGTCTTTGTCTCTTCCTTCCCGCAGACTGTACAGGTTCTGTGCTGCACTTCTGCGGCTTTGGTCGTCGCCGCCGTCTTTACGGTCCAGCTGCCGAAGGTATGGCCCGTCGCGGGAATCTCCTGCTGCGGCGTAAGAACCTTCCCGCATATGGAGCATTTCGCACCGTCCGTGAGGCCGCCCTCTTCGCACTTTGCCGCGGTGCCAGGCACCGTCTCCGAAACATGATCATGGATATAGTTGAATCCGGCAAGTGTAAGACCGCTCTCTCCGTACACCTGGATGGTATATTCGTCATAAATATAGTTGAGCGACCCGCTGTTCACCTTGCAGGTATATCCGTCTGTCACATTGCCTTCGCCGCCGCACAGAAAGAGCAGGCGGTCCGCTCCCGCCTTGCCGGCGTCGCAGTTCGTCAGATCCGCCAGATAGTTCCGGCCGTCCTCCATCGTGACAATGTTCCACATGTGGTTTGTGTAACTGCTCCTCCCCATCTTTCCGATGGCCATCCTCACTTCCGTGAGGCTGCTTTCAAAATCGGACAGCTGGCTCAGATACTGAAATGCCTTGGCATATCCCTCGCACACGACATTTGTACTGTCGTCCCCGTCGAAGACCCAGATCAGCTGCCAGGGGTTGCCGTAGGCTGCGTCTGATGCAGCCGAATAATAGGATACCATGCTGCAGATTTCATTCCGGTAGGCATCCAGCTTGTCATAATCACTCAGAGAGGCATATTCCGCGACAATCGAGGCTGCCGTCGCAACCGCGGTATCCAGCGCCTCCCTGGAAGACTGGTCCACGGTATATTCCGCGGAACTGTCCGCAAATTCCTCCGCCACATTGAAGCTGATTCTGTAATATCCGCCGGAAATCGTCAGGGTCGTGTAATCCTGCAGTTCGCTGTCCCATCCGTCCGCCTGATAGCTGGCATACCGGGCAGCTTTGATTCCTTTGGTTTTATCAAACCAGTACAGCTCGAGCGGCAGGTCGGCCACCCAGCCGCGAAGCAGCTCTTTTATGTCAAACGTGTAGGTGTCCGTATAAAGATCTTTCAGTGCCGCCGTCGCCGCCGGGTTCATCTTCCGTCCCCCGCTGCCGTCCGGGAGCGTGAGCTGGTCAACGCCCAGCTCCTCCGCAGTCGCCGTCATGACGGAAAGCCCGCGCTCTTCGTCGGTAATGTCAAAAACGGCATAGCTCCTCGTCCCGTTCGCGATTTCCTTAAGGCCGGGGGTCACAATGTCATAGATCACCTGATTCCTGCTGGCCAGCCCGTCATAGGCGGCAAACAGAACCGGTTCGCTCGCCAGCAGTCTGTCAGGAGTTTCCTCCGGCATGACGGGATCCTCCGGAATTCCCTCATACAGTTCCGCCTCCGCCAGCATTTCAAACAGTTCTTCATTGTCGGCGGACGTGTCGTCCGGGAGCACC
>CACXFM010000228.1 GCA_902766955.1 uncultured Lachnospiraceae bacterium
AATCGGGGTATTCGGAGAGGCGGTTTTTCTCAGTCCGCATAGGGAAAAGTGGAAGTTATGCTTCCACACCTATGCCAGAAGAGCCACTTTTTTATCTAATTGGCGCGCAGTCCGAATTCCAGATCCTGCATTTCCAAAAGTTCGGGATCCTCCCCGGGTCTCTGCCAGATATAGACCAGCATGTAGTGAGGGTCACCCATATCCTCATAGGAGATCTCCCTGGCCAGGAAGCAGTAATTCGTCCCGGCAACCACCTGAGTGGCCAGAAGCGCGACAGGCTCATAATACACATCGAGCACTTCCTGCACGGCCTGATCAAATAAGCTCTTCAGCTCGTCCGTGACGGCTGCGTCCGCTGTCTCTTCCCAGCCTCCGGCCCAGCCACCCGTCACATCTTCAGCGGGGCTTTCCGTCGGCGAAGACCCTGTTTCAGAAGAGTCCGTGCCGGCATCCGCCTGCAGCAGCGCATCGAACTCACTTTCATCGGCCTTCCTTCTCTCCGCCTCTCCGCAGTAAGGGAAGGCACCCTCATCGACAGTCACCGGACCGCAGAGGATGATATTTTCCATGGCCCTGCAATACTCAAACGCGTCCTCTTCGACCGTACTGCCTGGCGCACAGACAACCTGCTCAAGGCTGTCGCAATAACCGAAAGCCCTGCTGCCAATGACGACATCTGCTCCCACGAAAACCTGCTCGATGGTGTCGCAATAGCTGAACGCGCAGCCTTCCACCATCACCCCTTCGGGAATCACAAGCCTGGCCGGCAGCTCCGCATAAGCGAATGCATCCCATCCCAGCGCGGCATTCTCAGGCAGCTGCAGGAGACTCGTGACCTCGCAATATTCAAAAGCCCGGCCGCCGATTCTGCTGATACTGTCGGGGAAAACCAGACTTTTCATCTTATAATAAGAGAAGGCCTCCGGTCCGATCCCCGTAACCTGATACCCGTCGATCTCCGACGGTATTTCAATCTCGTCTTCATTGCCTGTGTAGCCCGCAATCGTAACAGAGAAACCATCGTCATTGATCTGATACGCATAATCCCCGGATTCGAAAATCTCAGGCGGCTCTATATCGGGAATATAATCGGGAATGGTCTCCGTCCCCGAAGTTTCCGGCTTCGTATCCGTTCCTGCCCCAATGGTAATTCCGGCCAGAACATCCTCCACCTCCGACATCAGGGCATCGTACTCCGCCCGGATCCCCTCATCCCTCATATAGGCCCGATAGTCCGTTGGCAGCTGGACATAATAATTCATCCCGGCTGCTTCGTCATATCCAATATATTCATATTCCGGCAGTTCTTTATAACTGTCGTCCGGGCAGGCCTTGAGCGTGAACATCCAGCCGCCTCCTTCTTCCTCTCCATCAGCGATATAAGCATCGTTGCTGGCTTTGTGATAGAAGGCAGCCCCCTTCTCGGTTGGTTTTACAAGGGTCTTCTGGTACCAGTTCTTGTCCATCGTCACAAAAACGCCGGAACCCTGATCAAAATAATAGGTGTATGTCTGATCCGGATTCTCATAGTCATAATAGTTTTCAAACGGACCTGCCCACACGGCCGAAGCCGCCGTCAGGCTCACAAACAGAGTTAACAGAACCATCATTACTTTTTTCATTTCAGGCACCTCCCAATCATTTTTTACACAAGGAGCATTGACACCTTCCTGTTATTAATCATAACAGGAAACAGAGTGATCCGGTCACCTTTTTCGCATCATTATTTTGATGAAATGGAAGCGTTCACGCACCGCTCGGTAATATAAGTCCAGACAAAATCATACGCGTCATCCGGCACGTACACCATCAGATACTGCAAAAACGTATTCACCCAGATCAGATTGTCGCTTTTTCTCCCTTTGACGGATCTGACTTTGGAGAAGTCCGCGTGATAGGAATTGGGGCTGAGCGCAAGTCCCGTTCCCGCGATCACGCCCCCCGCATTGCCTCCTGCGGCATTGACCGCTGCGGAAGCGGCCGCAATCGTTCTGGTAATCTGAGCCTGATCCGTTGTCTGGGAAAAGGTGAGACCCTGCTCGTTCATTTCATAAATGAGCATATAGCGCCCTTTAAAAAGCTTATCGACCAGCCAGAACGAAAACAGGACAATCAGGATCACTGCGGCAAAGCAGAGGCCGAGAATGCCGAGCAGCCAGAGAACATCTCCCGACCCGCCTGTCAGAACGAGCATAATGACCGTAATGGCTGCAAACATGAAGATCATAATCTTCATCACAAATTTGAACATGGAAAGGTTCTGAAACATTCTCAGGCAGTAGATCCAGTCGTAAGTACCGTCTTTTTCCAGAAATATGACATTGAGCCCCAGCTGATCGGCCTCCTCGGATGACAGTGACCCAAAGTCAAGATGATCAAGGTTTTTTATCTCCATATCGCGGCCTCCTGTTCAAATCTTATGGATTACTATTTTCAGTTAATTTCTGTCTTCATTATAACGCAGAAGATATTTGAGAACCAATCATAACTTATCGCTCAGAGTGCGATTTCTCAGCAGCCCGGACAGAACTCAGATCCGTCAGAGCGCGCCTGTGGCGTACAAACCAAAAAATGAGGCAGGAGCACAAATTCCTTCATGCTCCCGCCTCTGTCAGTGATCTTCTTTATGCCGCGCTGTCTGCAGGCACTTCTTCTGCCGCACTGTCTGCGGGCACTTCCTCCGCGCCGCTGTCAACGACGGCTTCCGCGCCGCTGTCAGTGTCAGCGCCCGTGCTTTTCATTTCCATAAACTGCACCGTCTCCAGACCTTCCATGGGCAGATAATTGGGTTCCGCCGGTACCTCCAGTCCGGCATCTTCCGGAAGGATTCCCGCTTCATCGAGAAGGATCTCCGCGACATCGAGCGCCATTTCGAGACCGTTCGCCACGGCGTCTTCCGCGTTCTTCGTCTCAGAGGATTCTTTCGGTTCGGCGATGCCTTCGGCAATCTCCGTGAACAGCTCCTCGAATCCTTTCGTCATCTGCTCTTCATCCGGCTCTCCGTTTTCATCCGTCAGTTCCGCCATATCTTCCACTGTTTTGATCAGTCCGCCCAGATCATACCAGTGACTGCCCAGAAGGACAGCTGCGCCGTTGACCTTCGTTCCGGACTCATCCACGCTGAGCAGCGCATACACCGCCGGATCTTTGCTGGTCACCATGGCGATTTCACCATCTCCCGCCTGCTCCCAGGACATACTCTGGACAATGATGCCCGAGAGAGAATCGGTGAATATTTCCGCCATCACATCCGTTACCGCATCATCATCGCCGAGATCCAGTGAATCCAGCTTCAGTTTTGCGTCCTCCAGCTTCAGTTTATCTGCCAGTTCCCGGAGCACCTTGACGACGCCCTTCATCTCCTCGGAATTTTTGAACATTTCCTTGACGAGTTCAATGGCGGCTCCGCCGAGATTGCCGATTTTTCTTACATCCACCTGCAGTGCAATGAGCGCCCAGTCATGGTTTGCGAAGACTTCATTGTCCGGCAGACGGAGTTTCACGAGCTTCTGTCCGTGCGGCAGGCTGTCCGGAATCTCCGTCACATCGAGCCTGGCCGAATCAGCCAGCGCCTTCAGTCCGTCGGCATAAGCCTCGTTCCCGGAAGCGTGCAGAGCCCAGTCAAGCAGTGCCCCGAGCCGCACAAAGTCGGTTCTCGGTGTCAGGCCCATCTCCGTCATGATCCAGAAATCGGATGCTTCCTGCAGGGACATATTGTAATCCATGCAGAGTCTGGCGGCGATCTTGTTCATCAGCGAGGAATTGCCGTGGACGCCGCCCTCGTCATTGATGACTTTCGGGTAGTCCGTATGCGGACCGTAGAAAACGTCCCAGACATATTCCGGCTGCTGGTATGCATGCGGGTCGCTCATCGAGCGGATGGTCATGCCCGTGTTCTCGCCGAGCGTCCACTGCGTGTCCTCTGTATCCTGCAGGGTATATTCCACAATATTGCCCATAATGTCGGACATCGCCTCGTTGATTGCGCCGTAGTCGTTCTCATACAGATTTTCGCTCATCATGGCAGTCGTGAAAGTATGTGTATACTCGTGTGCCATGACATCCAGTCCGTGCGTGAGCCGGAGCGGTGTCCCGTCCGCGCAGTATGCCGTATAACCGAACATCTGCCAGCCCTGGACCATGCCGATGCTGCAGGCATTTTCAAACGGTGTGCCGTCTTCCGAGCAGAGATCTTTCAGAATCACGACCTCCGTGCCTTTGCCGTCAGGGCCGATCCAGCCCATGTCCGCGTAGTAATCCCAGGCCCGGATGTAGTTGTAGAGCATGTACAGATCCTCGTTGTCCCACTCATTCTTGTCGCTGCTCACAAGCTTCAGTGCGTGGTTCTCGCCATACGCCGCTTCTTTATAATCGGCGACTGCGATTTTCCGGCTCTGGTCGCCCAGATACCAGCATTTTTTCTCCTGATTATACATGACGGGAAGTGTCACGGTGCGCTTCACATCATTGTGGTCCGTGATCTCGCCGCTCCAGGTATCGGCCGTCATGCCTTCAAAAAGCTGTTCCTTGCGGAAGCCGCATCTTGCATCCCCGTCTCCGGGTTCCTTCACCGGCAGGCTGGAATCATATGTGCCGTCCAGTCTCACGTAGTGGGCCAGGAACGGGTATTCCGCGTCGTCATTGGGCGTATAGACGACCCACAGGACCTCGACGGGAATCACATCTTCTTCATCGCCGGACTCCTGCTCCTCCAGCTTCAGCATCTCCATTGTCACCGGCATGCGGAGAATCCGCCCGGTCTTGTCGGAGAGAATGTCCGCCTTCTGCCCCGGCTCTTCCTTCAGATGGGCGCGGACCGCTTCTTCGGCCTCTTCTCTTGTCACATTGTGGTTCCCGGCAGCTTCTTCGGCGTCCTCCTTTTCAATCCCGTTGAAAACAGCGGATACCGTGCCGTCCTGATCCACGGCGATCTTCAGCGTGCTGCCGGTCATGGCCGTGCCGTCTGCGACCTGCTGGAAGGAATAGACCGTCTGATCATTCATGGTCAGCTTTGCCCAGATCCGCAGATCCGTCTGCTCCGTGCCGCCAAACATCGGCAGAAGGCTATAAGCCAGCCTGTAGGCGTCCTTCGTATCCGCGACCGGCCCCATGAGACTGTTTCCGCCGATATAATAAATCGCCTTGCCGTCCTCGCGGATGTCGGCCCCCGCCTTTTTCAGGGCTTCGGCGTCCAGCGGGTTGCCGAAGCCTTCCGCTTTGGCCGCTGCGATCTCCGCGTCCCACTTGTCCAGCGTCATCTCCGCATCTTTTATGAGATCCGCTTCGCCTTCCGTCGATATGCGGGTGTCGGTCTCCCAGACATTCCCGAACTCTCTGCTCTCTTCTCCGGCATTTTCGGCCTGTACTTCAGCCGTCTGTCCGCTCTGCAGATACGGGGCCGCAACAGCCGGCACCGCAATGTTGACAGCCGACACAACGGCAGCCGCTGCCATCAGTTTTCTGTTCTTCATATTTTCAATCTCCTTATTTTCCAAATGTATTTCAGGTCATTTTTCAAAACGGAGTCAATGTAAGTGAGCTCCGTCTGATCATATATACGTTCGGAAAAAAAACTGCCACGGGATCATTTTCCCGTGGCAGTGAAACTGTCATTTAAGTCATTTATGTTCATTTGTCCCGGACAGAGGCCCCCTCATTCCGTCTCCGCAGGGCGAAGTGAGCTCAGAACGTTCCGGTTGATCTGCATGAATTTCTCCACCACGCCTTCCGCGGGTGATTTTTCACTTCCCTCATATCTGCCCATAATCGCAAACAGACCTTCCTGTCCGGAGATGAACAGCGAGTCACTATACGCGGGAAAGCTCGAACCTACGTCATCAACAACCTGGACTTCCTCATATGTGCTTCCGCAATAAACATCGCCGATTCCGTCGATATTGATCTTATTCAGGCCGTCTGTATAGCCAAAGCTCATGGCAACCATCTCCAGCGCCTCCGTGCTGCCTGCCGCCTCTACGGTGAAGGGCAATATCGTAACCCCGAATTGGAACTCGGAGAATTCTTCCGGCAGAACAAATACATCCGGAGAATCTTCCGACTCCTCGACTGGCCAGTCCTCCGGGATGTAAATCTCACAGGCAGTGCCCTCTGCGGAATGATATCCGAGAGTAACCCATTTGCCTTCATACATGGTTTCATCAAACTTGCTGCCATCAACGGGAAGACCATCCGCATCGTTTGTCCCGGCAGTCTCCTCCTGCACTCCGCCAGCTGCAGCTTCTTCGCCGGAGGCTCCGGCGGCATCTCCGATGCCCAGAGAGGCCAGAAGCTCGTCGGAGATCGCCCGTCGGCCGTCAGGCCGTTGGCCTCCTGGTAAGCACGTACGGCTTCCGTAGTCATATTGCCTGCAGACCCGTCCGGCGTGCCGCAGTTAAAACCGGCTTCATTAAGCGCCTGCTGTACCTGCATGATGACCGATGCGTCATAATCAGCAAATACCGGTGTCGCCAGAAGTCCTCCAATAATGATGGATACTGCTATCAACTTGCTGAATTTTTTTATACACCCTTCCTCCTTTGTCTTAATTTTACCATTTTTTACTTTTAATAAAATATATTTCAAATATTTCGGAGGAGTTTTTTACGCCGCAATGTAAGTTGCAGCAGCGGCGATCTGCACCAGAAGGATCACCGGCAGCCCGATCCGAAACGACAGGTGCCTTGTCTTATGGCGGAAAAAGAACATTCCGAGAAGCGCCCCAATGCTTCCTCCGACAGCTGCCAGAAGAAACAGCGTCTTCTCCGGTATGCGCCAGGCGTGGTTCCTGGCTCTGCTTTTATCAATGCCGAAAGCCATAAACGCAGCCAAGTTGATCAGCACGAGATAAATCAAAAACAGCTTCATTCGCAATCCCTTCCAAGCGCCGTCTCCGCCGCCCGTCTCACATCAGCCAGTCCTTCACCTGCAGCCGCGCTGACCGCAGCAGCCACGCATCCTTCCACAAAGGGACAGTCCGCGATCACCGCCTCCGGCTGACATCCCTCCCGGTCCTCCAGCACCATTTCCGCCGTCATGCGGGAACTGCCCATATCCGCGATCACGAGAACGCCGCCGTCCGCTTTTGCCGACACTCTCTCAACAGCCCCGGCTATTTTCTCATAATCCGTTCCCGGACCGCCGTCAGCTGTGCCGCCCGCTGCCTCCGCCGGCACCTCAGGTGCCATCAGAAGGCCCAGTTCCAGCGCGCCCTCGGCCAGCTTCGCAATATGTGATACCAGTACAAGTCCGACCATAGCCCTGTCCTCTCAGTAAGATTCTGCCACCGTCTTCATAATCACCGCAAAGGACGCGGCCCCCGGATCCACGTGTCCGAGACTCCGCTCTCCGAGATACGCGGCCCTCCCCTTGGTGGCGATGATGGTTTTCGTAAATGCAGCCCCTTCCGCGGCAGCCTCAGCCGCCGCCTCCAGCATTTCCTTCGCGCTCTTTCCCGCTGCCGCGGCTTCTTCGGCCGCCCTCAATGCCGGCCCCATGGCGTCGAGCATGGTCTTTTCACCTTCCTCCGACTTGCCGCGCATTTTCACGCCGCCGATGGCTGCGGAGAACATGTTCAGGAAATCTTCCGTATTGATCTCGCTCTTTCCCGCAGCGGAAGCGCCTGCCTTCATAAAAGCCGTCCCGTACAGGGGGCCGGACGAGCCGCCCACCGTCGAAACCAGGTCCATTCCCGTCTTTTTCAGAATGGCGCCTATGTCCTTGCCGGCCATGGCCGGCAGATCCTCCGCCACCTTGCGGAATCCTCTCGCCAGGTTAATGCCGTGGTCGCTGTCGCCGATCGCCGCATCGAGATCCGTCAGATACTCCGCATTTGCATCAATGGCATCCTTCACGTTTCCAAGCACTTCGATAAGCTTTGCGCTGTCCGTCATCTCACACCTCCCGGTAAGCCGGCGTATCGGCGGGATCGTCGAGGAGCTCCTTCATTTCATCGTCCAGTTTGAGGAGCGAAATCGAAAAGCCCTGCATTTCCAGCGACGTCATATAATTGCCGACCAGCGTTTTGTGGACTTTGATGCCCCTCTCCGTCAGCACATCCTGTACGTGGTTGTTGACGATAAAGAGTTCCATCAGAGGTGTGCCGCCGCAGCCGTTGATCAGGAGAGCGGCTTCTCTCCCGTCAAAATCGAGATCCGCCAGGATTTTGGAGAGAAGCTTGTCCACGATCTCGTCGGCGCCCGCCATCGGCTCTCTGTGGGTGCCCGGCTCTCCGTGAATGCCGATGCCGATTTCCATCTCCTCCTCACCCAGTTCGAAGCCGGGCTTTCCCGCAGCCGGCACCGTGCAGGGGCTGATCGCCATGCTCATGGAGCGCACATTGGCAATCACTTTCTCCGCGACAGCCTTCACCTCTTCGAGCGAGGCCCCCCGCTCCGCCAGAGCGCCCGCGATTTTGTGGACGAATACCGTCCCGGCCACGCCTCTCCGGCCGACCGTGTAGAGCGAGCCATCCACGGCCACGTCGTCGTCCACGATGACCTGCTCCACGCGGATTCCCTCGTCGCGCGCCATGTCGGCGGCCATCTCGAAGTTCATGACATCGCCGGTATAATTCTTGATGATCAGAAGGACGCCTTCTTCTCCGGCGACTGCCTGTATGGCTTCATAGACCTGATCCGGCGTCGGAGACGTAAAGACCGCCCCCGGCACCGCGGCATCCAGCATGCCCTTCCCGACATAACCTGCGTGAGCGGGCTCGTGCCCGCTGCCTCCGCCGGAAACCAGGGCGACCTTTCCTTCCTTTTTCGCCGCGCGGACCAGCACGTCCGTCCCTTCGACGCGTTTCAGATACTGAGGCCATGCCTTGCGGATCCCCTCGATCATCTGCTCTTCGACCTGATCCGCCGCATTGATCAGCTTTTTCATGCTTTCCCCTCCTTTGCGTTTTCCCTTCTTTTGGAGTGATTTTCCCAACTGCTTTCCGGGTTATTTTCCGAACTGTGCGGAGTTATTTCCCGAATTTGACACCATGATGCTCAACATACTGGTGGGATCGTTGTAATCCGAGTACCATCCCGTAAAGGTGAATTCAAAATTGCCGCGTCTCAGCTCTTCGATGAAGGCATTATATTCACGGACGTCGATATCAAGATCAATTCCCACCTCGGCCAGATCCTGCTGGACCGCTTCCGCCACCGTTTTTTCACTCGAGTTGGCGGACATCAGCATGACGATCCTGAGCGGCGTTTCTTTGGAGAGCTTTCCGTTCTCGAATTTATAGCCCGCACTTTCCAGGAGTCTGATGGCCTCCTTTGTGGCCTCGTCATCCTGTTCCGTCTTGAAATAACCGCGGTCCTCCGCAAGCGGGTAGCTGTAGCTGTCCGTATTCTGTCTGTACAGTCCTCCCGAGCCGTCCGACATCCCGTCCGGAACAAGCGCATTCGCGATGATTTCACCCTTCTGCATAATATCATTGACGATATAGTCCCTGTCGATCAGCAGGCTGACCGCTTTTCTCATATTGATGCTCTGTTCCGCCGTTTTGCCGGCAAAAATCCGGCAATTTACATTAAATACAAAAAAGTTGGTGCCAAGCAGGGGCTCGGAATGGAAATCCTCCCTTCCAATCAGGGCGGGCATCTCATTTGGCGCAAGCGGATCCAGCAGGTCAATATTACCGGCGCTGTATGCGGCAAAAGCAGCGACACGGTCGTCATTCAGCATCACGTCAACTTCACCTGTCTTCACCTTCTCCGCATTGTACCAGTGAGGATTTTTCTGCAGAATCATGGCATCGTCATGCTTCCACTCTTTCACGGTATAGGGGCCGTTCGTCACAAAACCGGCTTCCTGCACCCATGCGATCGGATTATTGCCGTAAGTATCCGCCGCTTCCACACATTCTTTCTTGACGGGAAAAAAAGTCGTCAGCGTAATCAGATTGATAAAGTAAGGGCAGGGGGCGGAAAGATGCACGACAAACGTGCGCTCATCCGGTGCCGTCACATCGATTTCCCCGTCTTTATCCGCCACATGGTCTTTGAGCAGATAGCCGAAGGGAGATCCCGTTTCCGGCTTTGCGGCCCGCTTCCAGGAATAGGCGAAGTCTTCCGCCGTAAGCTTCGTTCCGTCAGACCACATGAGCCCCTCTCTCAGATGAAAGGTGTAGACCAGACCGTCTTCGGACAGATCATACGGATGTTCTTCGTCCGCGCAGTCCGGTATGACTCTTCCGTCCGGATCGAAGGAAAAAAGCCCGCTGAACAGATTCCCGCTCAGCACCATGCCGTCCGACGTACAGACATTGGCCGGATCCAGGACCTGCGGTTCCCCGCCGACATTCATCCGGAACCTGCCGTCCGGAGTCTCTGCGTAGCGGAATATCTTTCTGCCGTAGGGATCCGAATAGATCCCGCTGACCTTCGTACTCTGCAGATACGTATCCACTGCGAAGGAAAGCGGCAGAATGGCAGCCGTTTCCATCACCATGTCCTCCGCTCTGTGCATCAGGGCAAGTCTTTTTTCCGGAGACGTCTCTTTATCAATCTCCTTCATGAGTGCGTCGTATTCGCTCCAGTCAGGCGCCGAAGGATTTGACCGGGAGCCCTTCAGTTCCACTCCCGCAGGGGCCGGATAGAGAGCCGTCCCTCCGTCCGCATCCGCAGCGGCCGGAAAAGATGCCGCCGTGCAGGCGAGTGACAGCGTCAGTACCAGACTGATCAGTTTTTTATGCATGTTTACCCCCTCCTTTTTCAAGTTCTCATCATGCCTGTTTTAAATATGAATCGTCAGCACGTTGCAGCCGAGCAGGTTCTGATATTCGACCTTCTTTGCGATCCTGAACGTGATGCGGAGCCCGATATTATGAGTGCTGTCCTCCGGATCCAGCAGTTTCGCCCGGTCCGCCGGGTTGAAGGGCAGGCAGTCGTCCCTGATGCGCAGAATCACGTCATCTTCCCGGTGAATGACCCGGATATCCGCGGAATGATTCTTTCTCCGGTCTTTTGTAAATCCGTGTTCGATCACGTTGCCGGCCATCTCCTCGAGAGCCAGTCCCGAGAAGAAAGCTCTCCGGTTATCGATGCCCCGCATCGTGTCCAGCAGCGACTCCCGGTCCTCCTCTCCCAGATAGATGCTGAAGAGCATGCGCTCCACGGCCACCATGCCGAAGGGCAGGGCCCAGATGACGCCCAGAAATGAATTGGACGCGGAGAAAGCCGAAAGCCCCACGCTGCCGACCGCCTTCAGGATCAGTGCATTGACGATCAGGCAGCGGAACATTTCCAGAAACCGCGCAAGCGCGCCCGAATAGCCGCGCCGCACAATATCCGGTATATCGCTCCATATGCAGGACCTGAGCGAAAACTTCAGATTGGACTTTTCTGAAAGGAAATAAATCACCTGCACGCCGAAAAACAACCACTCGCTGACGGAGGAGGCAAGTCCGAGCCCGAAAGTGCCCAGAGGAATCACCACCGTAAACAGTGCGTCCAGAATGCCGTTCGAGGCGAAGCAGACGATGCTGGCCGCCGTCGTGCGTTTCGTCTGATTCTCAATCGACAGAAATGCAAACAGCTGCTGCCCCAGCACAAGCCCTGGAATCCCGATGGCCTGTCCGATCAGGTACCGGTTAAACAGATCCCGCTTTGCGGGGTCCCCCATCATCACCCTCGTCGCATCGGTGGCGACGGCCAGTACCATGACGGCAGACGTCAGAACCGACACAACGAAAGAAACCACCAGATCGACGGAAAAGGCGCTCTGCACCCTCTCCGGCTTCTGACCGATATAGACCCCGTACAAAAACTGGGACCCGCTCAGAAGCATGATACTTAAAGCATACAGGAAATGCGTCATGGGCGCATAGAGCCCGATGGCGGTCATGGCATCCTGTCCGACGGCATTACTGGCGAACAGGCCGTCCACGATCCCGTTGACCGCGTTAATGACGATCAGCAGAATCTGATACGGCAGAAGACTGAAGAACAGGCCGATCAGAAGCCGGAACTTCGGAGAAATCCTCCTGGCCAGGTTTTTCGGCACCTTCATTTCTTTCATAAAAGAAAACATACTCCTTACTCACTCACGGACCCGATGACCGTCGAGCGCATATACACGACATCCGGTTCGGTGGCATTGAGGGCTGCCGCATAGAGGCGGTCCCCGTCGGCAGCCGCAATGGGGCTGAAGGCGGTGCGATAGGAAGACACGGCTTCCAGCGCCTCCGCTTCGCTTCTTCCGTTATCCAGAATAAATGTATCCTGTCCGGAATCCGACGTGCAGATCAGTGCCGCCCCGTTTTTAAGTCCGGCCATTGCCAGATTGTGTTTGTCAAAGGTGCCCATGGAGGTCAGCACTGCGGACAGATTTTCCTCCGTAAAGCAGCTGGCTGCCGCGTCATACGTAAATCTCGCCAGAAGGTTCACGGATTCCCCTTCCTCGTCATACGTATCCCCGAAGATGTACATGGCGTTGCCTCCTGCCGCTATTTTACAGAGATAGAGGCTCTCCATCAACGGGAATGTGCCCGAAACGGGAACAATCTTCCCTGCTTCCGGATCAATCTGCCAGAAGCACGAATTCTCTTTCGGAAGCGCTTCCGCCCCGGATGCTTCCGAATCGGCCGGTTCCGCCTCGGCCGCTTCCGCTGCGGACGATTCCGCCTCAACCGCTTCCGCAGAGGACGCATCCGACTCCCCGTCTTCCCCATCGGAATCAGAGTACGTGCCATTGGTCACGAGGAAAAGACCTTGGTCCAGCACAAACATCTGCGCGTCCGGCACAAGTCCTTCGATCTCCGCCCGTTCCCAGCTGTCCGCACCCGGATCATAGATCCAGAGAGAAGGCGTCACGGGATCGAGCCCCTTTCTTGTGGTATAGCACCAGACCTTTTCCCGGTAATACACGAGACCACCGTTCTCCATGGACCGTTCCTTCAGGTCTTCCGGCAGCTCCGCACAGCGGTGCCATGTCTCCGCCGCTTCATCAAAGCGCCAGAGCGAGATCGCCTGCTCATTGCCGTGGACAGCCATGACGTAGAGTGAACCCTCTCCCGCGGTCATGCCGGTAAATCCGTCCGCCTCATCCGCCATAAAGACCGGATCTGCGATGGGAAGCGGATGCGTGTACTCGTAGAGCCTTCTCCCGTGAGCGTCTTCCGACGAAGAGAAGAGAATCCTGGACACGGCGCCGTCCCCGTTGACGATCTCCGCCACATGGGTTCCGTTCGGAAGGTTCTTCACATCCGCCGAAACGAGGCCGTCCTCCCACTCCGTCACTTCCGTCTCTTTCTCATCGATGAGCAGCTTCCCGCCGTCTCCGAAGAAAGCGCCCGTGATCTGCAGCACACCGTCCGTCACCTTCGCCGTAAAGGTCAGCGGGGCTTTTTTCGTAAATGCAGTCTCCCCATGCAGGTTCAGCCTTCCTCCTGTCCGGCACAGCTCCGCAAGGTCGTCGTCATAATCCACCGAAGCCAGAAGCTTCGCCTTCCTCTCAAGCGCCGCCTGTTCCAGTTCCTCCTCCGTAAGCGAAGCATTCTCTGCCTCGTCCTTTGCAATGATGGCCAGGGCCGCCGCCACGCAGGGGGCCGCCATGGATGTCCCGTTCAGGGACTGATAGGCGCCGGTATCCGCGCCGTCGCCGCCGACGGCGACATTATCCAGATAGAGCTCCGCCGTATCCGCCAGTGAATGCCCCTCTTCTCCCTCCGTCTCGGCAATGCCGATTTCCGCAAGCAGATATGTCTGCCCGCCGTCCTCGAAGGGATAAAGTCCGGTGATTTCACCCGGATCATAGAGATTCCAGCTGATGTCCTCATACATCTTCGGATCCAGCGCATGTACATAGCGGATCTCATCGATCATGCAGCGGAGATCCAGCGTCAGCTCCGACCAGGAGGCGCCTGATAATCCCATGCACGCCCCGACGCCGATCCCGATCACGTCAGGCACTCCTTCCAGTTCTTTCCCCGACACGGCTGCGTCAAAGCGCATGTCGGCGGCAAGCGGCACGGAGGAGCCGTCCGCTTCCTTCTTTTCACAGAGGACGCCCGTGATGCCTCCGAAGAGATGACTGTCGCCGCTTAAGGATGTCTTGACGGCCAGCCATCTGGCAGAATCAATATCGGTGACAGGCACCGCCATCCAGACTGTCTGTCCGGCCGGGTAGTTATCCGGCATCCAGGTTCTTTCATCCGTCGTATCCGGGTTCGTTCTGCTGAAGGCAGAGCCTGGCAGACATAAGGAGCGGCTGTCATCGAAGCCTGCCTCTTCCGAGACGCTTCCGATTTCCTTCGCCTCCGTGTTAAGGGTTCCGTCACTGTTTACGGGGCACTTGTCAAAAAAGCGCACACTGACCTCATCGCCGTCAAAGCGCTCGATTCCGTCACTCACGAAGTGCTCTTCCCCCGTTGTCTCGGGAAAGAAACGTCTGCGGGTCGACGTACTGATGAGCGTGCCGTCGCCCCTCCGCTTCCTGATGATCTCCGGCACCGTGGCGAGCATCTGGGCCCCCGGTGCGAAGAGATCCGTCGACATCTGCCCGTAATTAGAGAATACCGTCTTCTTTCCGTCCATATCGGCCGCATTTACCGTAATGACATAGGGGCTGTTGTTCTCTCCTCCCATGTCGATCGTCTCGTCCAGATTGTCGGAAGAATTGCCGGACGCATAGACGACGTTGACGCCCAGCTGCCCCAGTCTGTTCGTGAGAGCCGTATAGATGAGCTGCGGTTTCATGGAACCCAGCGAGACATTGACGGCCTTCAGGTTCACATCCCGCGCCACCGTCGCAAGCCACGAAAATCCCTTCACGATATCGGAAGCACCCTGCTGCATGCCGTCGTCCGCACACAGGCGGACCGCAAAAATCCGGACTCCGTCCGCGAGCCCCGACACCCCCATGCCGTTCCATGTGCCCGCGATAATGCCTCCGATATGCGTCCCGTGCATAAAATGATCCGAGACATCCCTCGCATAGGTCTCCTCATCGACGGGCGTCCCCTCTTCGATGTCCTGTCTCGTATTGACATTGATGCCGTGGGGGCCGCAGCCATATTGTTTCTGCTGCTCTTCAGAAAATGTATAGAGAACGTCCGCGAGATCCGGGTGCGTGGTATCAAGCCCCGTGTCCATAATGCAGACCGTGCCGCCCGCATTTTCTTCGCTCCCGTTCCAGCCCGGGGCATTGACGGCGTATCCCGTATGCAGAGGCGCCGCGGGCGTCGCATACGATTCCGACACGCTGCTGTCCGCATACCACTGCATGAAACTCAGATCTCCGGTGACTGTCTGCTCCGTAGAAACAGACCCGGAAGGCAGCTCCGCCGCTGATTCCGCCCATGATTCGGCCATCGTCCCTTCCGCCAGATAATTGGGCTCCGCCATGATGACCCGCGGGTCGGCGTAGAGTTCCTGCAGGAGCTCCTCCGTGGAAGATCCACTTCCGTCAAGGAGCACGACCTGAAAGACATCCTCCTCCGTAGAGGCGAGCCGCCGGCTCACCTCGTCCGCATAGGGATCCCCGTTTTCCGTCTCTCCCGCAAGCGAGGGCAGGATATCGTCCCGCTCGAGTTCGCCCAGAACCACCGCATGTTCCGCCGAAACCGCGTCCGCGCCGCCGCAGATGACGGCAATCGCCTCGCCCTCCTCATACTCGCCGGCCGCGAGCAGTTCTTCGATCAGTCCGCGGCAGACGGCATCTTCACTGAAGGCGCTCCGGTCCGTCACACTCTCAACGCCCGATACAGCCGAATCTGCACCCGGCACACCGGCCGGTATCGCCAGAAGCGCCGCCATGAAAAGCCCTGTGATCTGCTTAAGCCTGTTTCTTCTTGTCATATCCGCTTTCCTCCATAAAGCGGCTGTCCCCGCTTAAAGGGCAGCCGCTTTTTCCTTACGATTCTGTATGCTCCGATATATACTTTGCGATTTTCTTAGGATGGAAAAAGACTTCTTTCACTTCCTCATCCGTCATCGGCAGATCCGGCTCGACTGCCGTCTCATCGGACACAAACTCGTCTCCGTCCATGGTGCCCAGCTGCAGGAAGCCGGAAATCGCCCCGACATGCCCCGCCGCATCCACAAAGTTTCCGACCACGCAGTCACCGCCGCCCGGTTTCTGTCCGACAACCTTCGCCAGTTTATTTTTCTGGGCGAAGTACGGGAAGGCAGTTCCGCAGGAGTAAGAGCTTCCGCTGGTCAAAATATAGAAATCATACTCTCCGCCGTAGCCGTCCCCGTCATCGAACTTTCCGTCCAGGTTGGTATCGATGTGATAATATTCCGAGACATAATTCCGGTTAAGCAGATCCCGGTATGTGATGTGGACCTCGCCGTCCTCGCTCAGGAAGCCCAGCAGCGACACCAGCGCCGCGGCGGAGCCGCCTCCGTTATTGGACACGTCAAACACCACCTTCTTTACATTTCCGTCTTTTTTAATCTGATCAAAAGCGTAGTAGAACAGGGCGAAAGAGCTCTTGTCCAGATCCGCTTTGCCCGGCAGTTTCGTATAGAAGCTCTCGTTCCGCTGCAGGTCTTCCGCAAAATGCTCGAAGTAGACCACGCAGGTATCTCCCTCGATAGTCACGTTGTTGTCTCCGTAGAACAGCGGCTTCAGAACCATCATCCGGATCGAATCGGCGATCAGCTTAGATGTATTGGGTCCCTCTGTCGGTTCTCCCCCATCCGTCTGCCCCGCATTCTCCCCTGCCTGGAAGGCGGTGTCATCGACGAGATTGATCAGCTTAAAGATGACGGTCATCACGGGCTCCAGATCCTTCTCCACGTCAGCCATCGATTCATAGCCGATCAGGTCCAGCACCGCATGAATCAGTGCATACTTGCCCGGAATGCCTTCCGAATCGAAGATGGAAGGTGAGAGCAGCTCCGCGTCATGTCCGCTGTCAAAGAGAACGCCGAACATCTTCTGCAGCGCCTCCCCGTCATCCTTGGGATCCGGCGTCAGGAAAGCTTCTTTCAGGCCCTGCTCTTCAAAATAACTGTCGAAGCTGCTGATCCCCTTCTCCTCCTTATGCCCGTAGGTCAGATCCAGCAGGAGGCACATACTTTCGTAATTATATCTGGCATAGGCCTCGGTCATCCCGCTCTGCGAAGCAAAACGGCCGCTGTACCACTGATCCGCATAGGGGTTGGGCGAGGAGGCCTGGCTTTCACTGCCGTAGATGCTGTCCGTCCAGTTTACAATATCAAAATAGTCGTCGCCGTTATAGGCCAGGACGCCCTGCTGGAACGTGGCGCCGAAGACGCTCTGCGCCGCGGCGAACGGCATCAGCACCTGATCCCCGTGACGGATCATCCGGATTCCGTAATCCGCAAGGCTGACCTCGTAGCCATCCGGTTCGGTCTGGGAAGACTCGTTCTTCACAGAGGGACGGATGGCGAGAAATTCCGTCTTTTCCACAATACCCGCCGGAATGGCGCCCGCCGCATTCGGGCCGCGGAACCCGCGCCAGTCCCCGCACCAGATTTTCTGTGCATCCAGATCGGCGGCGATACTCACGCCGTTCTGCGTAATCGTATAAACATTGCCGTCCCATGCGTATTCCAGTGAGGAGAGATAGGATTCGGCAAACAGCACATTCATATACTCGTCGACGGGCACGTAGGGGACATCCTCCTCCCCTTCGACGTCCCAGGTGGTAAGGGTATAGTCGCTGTCCAGCGTCCCATTAAAGACTCTTGATTCCTTTGAACCCAGCAGCACGGGATCGCCTGCGGTTTCGACCGCCTCCGCAGCCGATACTGCCGCCGATTCAGCCGCTGCTTCTGCCGTTGATTCTGCCGCCGCAGCCGGCACGGCAGCCAGAGAAACCGCGCAGAGTACGCCGAGCGCCGCAGATGCGGCAGTCATCCTTTTCTTCATAAATCCTCCTCCTTTTCACAGTTATAGTCTCTCGGAATCTCTGAGCCGTATAAATACGGGCTTTCAGAGATCCCTTTTTTTAAATTCCCCCACATTTTCTGCATAAAA
>CACXFM010000229.1 GCA_902766955.1 uncultured Lachnospiraceae bacterium
GGGAAGAAACCGCGGCCAGAAGCGTGGGCAACGCGGTTGTCTTAAGCACGGCGGCGGGAATCGTGATCATGGTGATCTATCTCCTGCTGGCGGACCCCATTATCACGGCCTTCGGCGGCCGTGTCAATGAAGAAACATTCCGGCAGGCGCGGATTTATTTCTTCTGGATCACGCTCGGCATACCGTTTTATGTGTTCGGACAGGCCATGAACCCGGTCATCAGGTCGGACGGAAGCCCCCGTTTTGCCATGGTCTCCACACTGGCCGGAGCCGTTTTTAACATGATTTTTGATCCGATTCTGATTTTTGTGTGCAAATGGGGCATGATGGGAGCGGCCGTCGCGACCATCGCCGGACAGATGATCACGGCCCTGATGGCGGTCTGGTATCTTTTCAGAATGAAGGCAGTCAGGCTGAAAAAGGACAGTTTTCTGCCGTCCTTCCAGGTTGCGAAAAAGTTCCTGCCGCTCGGCGTCACATCGCTCCTTTCCCAGATTTCGCTGGTTGCTGCCATGGCGGCCGTCAACAATATGATCCGCAGGTACGGGGCGGTTCATCCTGTTTTTTCACAGGAGCAGTATGCACAGATTCCGATGGCGGTTGTCGGTATCGTCATGAAGTTCTTCCAGATCGTGATCTCGATTTCGGTCGGGCTGGCTGCCGGCTGCATTCCCGTCGTGGGATATAATATCGGAGCGGGCCTGAAGGAGCGCGCAAAGAATCTTTTTACACTGCTTTTGAAATGTGAGGCGGCCACCGGCCTGGTTGCCCTGGTGATCGTGGAGTTTTTCCCGGGGCAGCTGATCGGAATCTTCGGTGCTTCCAATGAAAGCGTCTATTATACGGAGTTCGCGGTGAGAGCCTTCCGGATCTATCTGTGCATGATCGTGTTTGCGCTGGTCAATAAGGGCTCCTTTATTTTCCTGCAGTCTCTGGGAAAAGCGAAAGAATCGTCCATCCTTTCCATGATCAGGGAGATCCTGTTCGGTGTGGGGTTTGCGCTTCTTCTCCCCGCTTTCTTCGGACTGGACGGCGTTCTTTACTCGATGCCGGTTTCGGATTTTCTGACCTTCCTCTTTACTGCTTTTGTGATCAGGAGAACTTACCGGGAGCTCGGAGATTCAGGCAGAACCTCCAAAGAGTACGGAAAAAACCGGCTCCGCACAGGTGACAGGAACCGGTTGGGAAATCATGCGTGAATATTGAACGCATCTGCCGTATATAAAGTTGAAAGGAAACAAATCAAGCGCAGAAGCCTTGTGTAGAAGTTATAACGACGTCCGGTGCGGCGATTACGCTCCCATGCCGGACGGACAGAAAACCATACACAGCGGATTCTTCAGGAAGAGGACAGCTGCCGCAGCATAAAATCTCTGACGGCGGAAGTGACCTGTTCCAGATGTCTGTCATAGCAGTGCGTGTCACCTTCGATGATGACAAGCTCGGCATGGCTGTACAGGTCCGCAGCCTTATATGCATAACTGACGGGTACGGCTTCGTCTTCTGTGCCATGTACGATAAGAACCGGCTTTCCGAAGCATCGGATTGCATCTTCGGCCCGGATCATGCGGGCCACGCGTATGTAATCTCCGTCCAGGGAAAGGCCGTCGGGACGTTTCAGTTCCCGTGGAATATGATCACAGTCAAAGCTGACACCGAGTATCTGACCTGATCTCGCTTCTTCCGGTATCATCCAGGCAGGAGAGAGCGGAATGATCGCTTTCAGGACATCCTGTTCGATGGCGCCGGCCAGCATGGTAAGCAGGCCGCCCTGGGAATGGCCGCAGAGATACAGATCGGTGACAAAATCCAGATCTTTCGCATACCGAATCACGGCAAGTGCATTATTGATCCATTTTAAGAGTGTGTGACGGCGGAATTCGCCGTCACTTTTTCCGTGTCCGTACATCTCGGCGCGGAGCGTCGCACAGCCGCATTCACGGAAGGTCTCCGCGACTGCCGTGATATGCCTCTCTTCCATGTGGCCGGTGAAGCCGTGAATAATGATGGCCAGAGGAAAGGACGGTTTTTCTCCGGACGGAAAATCGAGCTTCGCGTGGAGGCGGATTCCGTCGTCATTGATGTAAAATTCTTTTGTTTCCATATGCGCTCAATGCTCCCCGTGTTCGATTCGTTCCCGCATGGCCTTCAGGTGCTCCCTGCGCTTTTTGCGGCGGCCGCGGATGTGTTCATGAACGTCATACAGTTTAGTGAGTCTCTCTTTCCGTCTCTTTTTTCTGGCCTCCCTTACGCGCCGGATGTGTGCTTCGGCCTGGTCTCTGAGCTCGGTGTTGCGGCGGTGTATCTGAAGGAATAACTCGATCAGATCGACGGCCAGGAAGAGACCGGCGATGACCGCGAGTACTTTCAGGATGGTTGTCAGTTTGCTTTTTTTGCGCATGGCGGATACTCCTTTTTTACAGTGCCGGGATTACAGGTTGCGTGGGTTGACGATCGAGATCCGGAGTTCCGGGATCTCGAGCTCCATGGCGGCACCCCATCTGTGGTGACCGGTTAGGAGCAGGTAGCCGCCTTCTTTCATTTTTGATACCAGCACCGGCTCGGGAAAGATGTCCTGATTCATGCGCATGCATTCTTCGGCCTGCCGGCAGTATTGGTCTATAATTCTGTCATTGGGTCCTATGTCGGGATCGCAGAACTCGTCTTCCGGATTGGGGTGCAGCAGATGGGGGTTGACCTTTTTTACCGTCATGCGCTCGACCAGATTGGCTCTGACGGCGGCCTCTCTGGACCTCGCGGAGGTGACGCTCTCTGTTGATGATGTCGCTGAAGCTGACTTTATAATGTTTAAATAACGATCTGATGTAAGGGATGGAGCGCAGTGATGACGTATAGACGAGGACCTCGAATCCTCTGTTCTGAAGCTCTTTGATCAGATCGACCGTTCCCTTTCTGAGCCTTTCTTTATACATCCTGTTGAAAGGAAAGCGAAGGGGCGGTTCCGTCTCCATCTCTTTCGGATCCACAAACAGCACGTCATCCAGATCAAATGAAATTTTCATGGTGTCCCCCGCAGTTATAAAATACTATCTTCTATATATTATAATCGGATCTTCCGGAGAAGAAAACTAATATGAAAAATCCCGAAATGTTTTTTGGAAAGAAGGACAGATGCACGCGAAAGGGCGGAATCCGGCAGGTAAAAAAGAGCTTTGTATTGACAGACGGGGTTTGGAAGTGTAGAAAAGAAGGAGGATCTTGGTCCGCGGACATTCTGACATGTATGTCCTGATTCGCGGGCCTCTGCATAAGTACAGGAGGTAACAGTTTGAAAAAGAAATTCACAAAAGCAACAGCAGCATGTGTGGCGGGAATGACGGCAGCTCTTCTTGCGGGATCTGTTGTCCCGGCGTCTGATTCCGCGGTGGAATCAGTAGTGGAATCCGTGGCTGAGTCGGCCGTCGAATCGGCTGCGGAAGCTGCGATGAGCGGCGCGGAAGCAGTACAGACGCGCCCGGAGTACCGCGCGCTTGATTATACGACGCTTGGTGAATATACCGGACTGACAGTGGAAGTGAGCCCGGTCAGCATCAGCGATGTACAGGTCGAATCCCAGATTTATACCAATATCAGGACATCTGATAAGGGCAGTGAGACATTCACGGAAGGGACCGTAGAGGAAGGCGATGTCGCGAACATCGATTTCGAAGGCAAAAAGGATGGCGTCGCGTTTGAAGGCGGTACAGCACAGGGCTATGAGCTCGAGATCGGCTCCGGCAGCTTTATCGAAGGTTTTGAAGAAGGCCTGATCGGCGCGACCGTCGGTGAGACCGTGGATCTGAACCTGACTTTCCCGGAAGAGTACGGCAGCGAGGAGCTCGCCGGACAGGATGTGGTCTTTACTGTGACCGTGAATTCCGTGAAGCGCTTTAAGGAACTGGACGACGCTCTGGCCGAGGCCCTCTCTGACGGCGAAGCAAAGACTGTCGATGAGTATCGCCAGGTGGTGAAGGATCAGCTGGAAGGCGAAGCGATCGAGAACAGAAACCAGCAGGCGAAGCAGGAACTGCTGCAGATGGCGTCGGATAACTGCACCATCAATGAATATCCGCAGGATCTGACGGATTATATGACCAACGAAGTGACGGAATACTTCAAATCCTATGCTGCCATGTACGGCATGGATTTCAATACCTTCCTCAGTGCCGCTCTGGGCACCACGGAAGAAGAATTCCCGGAAAAAGCCGTGGAGATGGCGAAGGACAGCATCCGCCAGGAATTCTGCGTGAACGCGATCGCAGAGCAGGAATCCCTGCTTCCGGAAGGCGAAGAGCTGGCGAAGGAATATGATGACCTTGCCGTGAAGAACGGATTTGCAAACGGCGAAGAGCTGCTGGCACAGTATGGCGAGTATACAGTCAATTATACGATCGCTGTCCAGAAGGTCACGGACTTCCTGTTTGACCATGCCGTCGTCGTCGAGAAGGCACCGGAGACGGATTCCTCCGTTGAGTCCATCGCAGAGGAAGTGCTCGGGGCGGAGTCATTTGCTGAGTCTGCCGCAGAGTCCTTTGCGGAAGCTGTTGCCGAATAATCTGTAATCGACTTTTGTCGACCATGAAACACAAATGAGAATGGGAACTGCCGCACTCAGGTGCGGCAGTTCTTTATGTCGCGAAACGGCGATGCATGTCTTCCCTTTTGTGCGAAAAGAATACTTGCATTTTTGTGCATTCGGGGTCATTCTTTGATAAGAGAATATTTTGATTACAGCGCCAAAAGTCTGACCACACGTCGTGCTTGCACGTAAGTGGGGGAATGGCTTTATGGCGCGCCACAATCATATTTTAAGGAAGGCGGAAACTTGCGTTGAAGATCTTTGCATTGATTTTATTTATTCTGACATATGTCCTGATGATTGCAATGCCGAAGAAGAGAGTCTTCACGGCCCTGATCTCAGCTGTCATTTTTGTGGTGTCCGGCATTGTTCCGCTCAA
>CACXFM010000230.1 GCA_902766955.1 uncultured Lachnospiraceae bacterium
ACAGCCTTGTAAAAGACGGAGTCCTGACTCTGACAGATGCGGCAAAAAGAGTAAATATGACGCCTGCGGAGTTTCAGGGAAAGGCGAAGAGTGCTCAGAACAATCATCACTGACTCCCGCGTTTACGGTACCCTCCGAAAAACAGGAGAAACTTTTTTCTGAAAACACCGGAGACAGTGTCCAAGGGAAAAAGAATCTTCACTTGTTTTACCCATTCACCCTGCGGTATAATAGGTGTATCGTTTATCCGACTGATAAGAACCGGTTAAGGAGGGCGGGATTTCATGATTTCTACGAGGGGGCGGTACGCGATCCGCATCATGCTTGATCTGGCCGAACACGACAACGGCAGCTATATCCCGCTGAAGGATATAGCTGCCAGAGAGAACTTATCCAAGAAATATCTGGAAATCATTGTGCGCGACATGGTGTCCGGCGGACTCTTAAGCGGTGCCAGTGGCAAGGGCGGCGGCTATAAGCTCTGCCGGAAACCGGAGGAGTACTCCGTCGGAGAGATCCTGGAGCTGATGGAAGGCACGCTGTCTTCGGTAGCCTGTCTCGCGGAGGGAAAGAATGAGTGCCCCAGGCAGGATGTGTGCGAAACGCTTCCCATGTGGACGGAATATGACAAGATGGTGCATGATTTCTTTTATGGTAAAAAGCTGAGCGATCTGATGAAATGATAAGATCATACATTCAAAAAGAAGGACCTGACTCGGTCCTTCTTTTTGAATGTATCAATCTTCAGTCTTCCTCTTCTCATAATCAGCGAGCGCCGCCTGGATGGCCTCCTCCGCCAGCACCGAACAGTGCAGTTTATGGGCCGGAAGCCCGTCGAGCGCCTCCGTCACCGCCTTATTGGTCAGCTTTCTTACTTCGCTCAGGGGCTGGCCCTTGATCATCTCCGTCGCCATGGAGCTGGAGGCAATCGCGCTGCCGCAGCCGAAGGTTTCAAATTTCACATCCTCGACAACATCATCTTTTATCTTCAGATACATTTTCATGATGTCGCCGCATTTCGCGTTTCCGACTTCACCGACGCCGTTGGCGTCTTCGATCACACCGACATTCCGCGGGTTGCGGAAGTGGTCCATCACCTTTTCACTGTACAGTGCCATTTTTGCAAACCTCCGATAGAAATTGAGATGTCTTTACAGGATAAACTTTGCTTTCCCTGCGCACAGGTCCCGCCACACCGGCGAGAATCCGCGCAGGTATTCCACCACTTCTTTTACCGACTTGATCATGTAGTCCGCATCTTCTTCGGTGACTTCCTCCCCGATGCTTAAGCGGAGTGACCCGTGGGCCACATCGTGGACTCTGCCGATAGCCAGAAGCACGTGGCTCGGGTCCAGCGATCCCGACGTGCAGGCACTTCCGGACGACGCCGCGATGCCCTTGTCATCGAGCAGGAGAAGCAGGGATTCGCCCTCGATGCCTTCGAAGCAGAAATTGACATTTCCCGGAAGTCTCCGCTCAGCGTCTCCGTTCAGCGCCGAGTGCGGGATTTCCTTCAGGCCGCGGATCAGCCGATTGCGCACAGCTGTCACATGTGCAGCCGAAGCTTCCATATTTGCAGAAGCCTCTTTTAATGCAGTCGCCATCGACGCGATCCCCGGTACATTTTCAGTCCCGGCTCGCTTGCCGCGCTCCTGGGCGCCGCCTTCGATGAGGCTTACGAGCGGGATGCCCTTCTTGACATAGAGGAATCCGACGCCCTTCGGGCCGTGGAATTTATGGGCGGATGCCGAGAGCATATCGATATTGTCTGTCTGGACATTGACTGGTATGTGGGCGACCGCCTGCACCGCATCCGTGTGGAACAGGACGTTCTTTTCGCGGCAGATCGCTCCGATTTCGCGGATGGGCTGGATCGTGCCGATTTCATTGTTGGCATACATAATGGTGACGAGACATGTGTCTTCCCTGATCGCGGCCGCCACTTCCTCCGGGCGGACAATTCCGTTTTCATGGACGTCGACCAATGTGACGTCAAAGCCGTTTTTCTTCAGTTTATTCAGTGTGTGCAGCACCGCGTGATGTTCGAAAGCGGAGGAAATGATGTGCATCTTCCCTTTCTTTCTGCCCAGTTCCGCTGCCGAGAGGATGGCCTGGTTGTCGGCCTCGCTTCCGCCCGACGTGAAATAAATCTCCCGCGGCTCCGCCCCGATGACGGCTGCAACATCCTCCCTCGCTTCCTCGAGGATCTCCTTCGCGTCCTGTCCGGTCGAATACAGACTGGAGGGATTGCCGAAATGATCGTTGATAACGGAAAGCATCCTCTGTACGGCTGCTTCGCTCATTTTCGTCGTCGCAGCATGATCGGCATAGATCATTGTGTCTGTCTCCTTTCATATGTCATGAATCTCTTTGACAAGCACATTATATTTCTATTCACCTACTGTGTCAATAGGTTATATCTGAACATGCAGATTTACGTTTTTACTGATTATGCACTCACCGAACGCTCCCTGCTTGTGAACCTCACCCTAAAGTCGCGTGCTTCCTGATGCGGCTTACGCCGCAGGCTGCTTTAGGCAGCCGGACCTGGTCCTCCGTCGGTCCGCCTCTTTGTTTAGCTTAAGCTTTTCTCATGTAAAAGCCTCACCACGCAAAGGGTATCCTCCGGATGGACTGCCTGTGCCCGTGCCTTCTCTCATCTCCCGGTTGATCTTTACCAGGTCGGCCCAGACACTCGAGGTTCTGCGCTGTACTCCCGGGACTTTGGCCGCGAG
>CACXFM010000231.1 GCA_902766955.1 uncultured Lachnospiraceae bacterium
CGGCCGCCACAAATGGAGCGGCGATTACAACTGGTATGAGCTGACAGACGGCTGCTGGATCGCAGGATCCCTGATCGGCTACTAAATAACGGTCATTGGTTTTAAATTCCCATATAAATAAAGTGAGCGTCCCGGTTTCCGGGACGCTTGCTTTATTACCAAGAACTTTGCCATTATGCGATTTTCACGCCTTTACTCCAACGTCACAGCATTTTTCAGTGCTGTCCGCAGTTCATCATCCACTGCATAGAGGTACAGACCATTGACTCCCCTGGTCAGAAGTACATTGATCTGGTTGCGAATAAAAGTCTCACCATAAGAGCGCTTCACCTCACGAACATCCCCATATTCATCAACTTCCGTGACAGTGCGTTTCTGAACTGCCTTTTTATCCCTGCTGCAGGCCGGATCAATCACAATCTTTCCGCTTCTGTACTTTATAGAGGGCCCCAGAATCACGCCTGCGTAGTTCAGATCAAATCCCTGGATCGTAAAAGTAGAACCGACCTCGCCAATCGTCTGAGGCTGTTCTGCCCAGGCAAGTTTTTTTATCTTTGCTTTTTCTCTGGAAGAAATCGTTTTCCCGTTCAAAACATCAACCGGCAGCTGCAGGTTCCATGGCCGTTTCCAGTTTCCGATTACAACATCCCATGTTCCGCCGTCTTTCGGCGGCGTGTTGTCCACATAATCCCAGTCGAATGTTGCCAACAGTCTGGACAGCTGTGTATCCTTATTTTCCGCTTTCTCCCGGATCGCCGCTTCCAGCTGTTCCGGTGTATCGAAAACCCGGATCTCATACCGGTCATCAGCAGGAACCTTTCCCAATTTCAGTCGTGAAGTCAGTTCCCGAATCCACCGCACAGTCTCCTTATTCCCCCGAATCCGCAGCTGATTTTTCAGTTCAAAATAATAACTCATCAGCCGCCGTTTCTCCTGCTGCATCGCTTCGCTGCGCAGCGCTGCGATGTAATCGGGATTCCAGTATTCCTGCGTATGCAAAGTCTGATCAGCGTCAAACACAACAACGGTCACCCTTGCGATTCGGCGCAGATCTTCCAGCTGATTGGTTCCTCTGTAGGCCTGCTTCCCCTGTGACCAGAGTAAATGAGCCTCGTCCACCAGAACCACGTCAATCAGCCCTTTATCGGGCCTGAGTTCTCCGAAGTGCTTACTGTTCCTGTCTTCATAATCAATATAATTATTGATGAGCCGGGTTGCCTTACTGGCAATATCATCGTCGACACCCTTCAGCTGAAGTTTATCCGCGATTCCCTTATAAACCTTCAACATTTCATCGTGATTGACCACCAGATGGCAGTTAAAGGGCTTTCCCTCGCTATTCCTTGCTGTAACAAGCTCATAGAAAAGGTTGCTGATCAGAACCGTCTTTCCTGTTCCCGCTTCACCGGAAACAAAAACCAGCTGGCCGACATCCTCCTGTTCAAGCGCATAGGTAATAATCTCCAAAATACTGGCTTTATCTCTCTTCTGATCTTCTGTCAGCTTATGAAAAGGCGAAGCTTTGAAGATAGCAGAATCCTCGATCTCACGCATAGACGGAAACAGTTCTGAATCATATTTCCCGAGCGCGCGCCAAACCCTGCGGAATACTTCATCAAACAGCTCCGAGGTATAATACTGATCCTGCTCATTTCCCCTGCCATTATCTATACGGCCGACCTTTTCAACACCTAGCATGTAATGCATCAGGCGGTTCTCAATATCCAGCGTAAGCGATTTGTTAAAGAACCGGTGGCCGATAATATAGAGACTTGGATTCCTCCTGTTGAGAAGCCTGTGCTGCCAGCTTTTCTGATTTTTCTTCTCCTGATAATGCTGCCTTGTTCTCTGGATCACATTGTTCGTTTCACCGATATAGACCTCATATTTATCGGAGTCCAGCGAATTATGGATATAAACTGTCGGGTAGCTGAGTATCAGCCTGCGCTCCGTCAGATCCTGCATTGTATTCAGTTCTTTTTCCAGTCTGCACAGATCTTCTTCTGTATCTGCGATCCTTTTTATAACAGGTTTCTCCATAAGTCTCACCTTTGTTGTTCTGTCATTGATTTATCTGCAGATAATATCAAAAATATCCCTGAAATCCGTGATGATATAATCCGGCCGGATCTGTTCCCTCTCGCACCTCATCCGCAGCTCTGCTTCTTTCCGGAAGATCTCTTCGGTCCAGCTGCTGATTCGGATCAGCTTCTGCTCATACTCCGTCATGTTTGCCTCTGATGGATAACTGCACTGAATGCTTGTTACACCTGCATCATAAGCCATCAGAATGTCCTTTGTCAGACTGTCACCTGCATAGATAGCGTCAGACCTGTCCAGATCCTCTTCATCCAGAATCTGAAGAAGGAGTTCCGGATCAGGCTTTCCGTTCACAACCTTTCGGATACAGCTATCCCTGCTTATAGGATCTGAACCGGGATATTCATAATTGGATACATAGACACGACAAAACAGATGACTGATACCCAACAACTGGAGCCGATAAAATCCATTCAGTTCTCCCGAATCTGTGAATCCGATAATGCGAACCCCTTTTTCTGTCAGCTGCATGAGAGTATCTCGCACTCCCGGGAACAGTCGCAGGCGCTCAGTCCGGATGCGATTAAAAACAGAAAAGGCTGGCTGAAGGATTTCCTTCAATTCCGGATCAGTAATCAAAAGCTTATACAAAACTAATCATTCTCCTTAGAATAGTGGGAACGCAGTTGAGCACACAATTCGTCAAATCCCGTACACCCCGTCCCAGAGCCGGTTTTCATATTCCGCACATGTCCTGAATATTTCGTTCAGAAGGGCTGCCTCATCACTCCCGATGGATGCCGTCTCGCGATCAAGAACATCGATCCACATCTGATTGGCATTGATATACGCCTCACAGGTATAAGCATCAAACCAGAATCTGTATGGAGAGGCCGCGATCCCGTCCGCATACTCGGAGACGTTCCTCTCCGCGATATATGCATATAGCCACGAGCACTGCAGCAGGGCCGTCAGCCCTGCCGTCAGCCCGTTCGTCCTGATCTGCTCTCTCATGTAGCCGGTATAGCCGGTGATCTCGGGGATTTTGACGGCCCCGCGGATTTCCTCATCACTGACGCCCATTTTTCTCATATACGGAAGATGAACACGGTATGTCTCATGTTCCGTTTCATTGATGACATTCTGCAGGAAATCCACGAGCTCTGCATCCTGCGTCTGCTCCCGGATGGATTTCAATATTTCAATGTAATCAAGCAGATAGAAATAATCCTGGATCATATAATGGCGAAACCGCTCCTCATCAAGGGTCCCCAGGGCCATTTCCCTTACAAAGGGCTTGCCGGCCGCCACCCGCCACAACTCGATGGCTCCGTGATACAGTCTTTCCGAAAGTTTCATTCCCCGTTCCTTTTATTTCTCTGCAATAATGGCAACATACCCGCCGCTCTTATACCCTTCGATGACATCCTCCGGCTCCTCGTTGGTATAAAGAGGATTTTTGACAAGCGTCTGGTAAAATTCAAACTTCTGCACCCCGAGAGATTTCAGCACGCTGATCTTCTCTTCTGTCGTGTGCCACACACCCGAGCAGGCCAGGGCCAGCGGATAAGGAAGTTCGGGCATCGTGCCTTCCAGATACTCGTGATCGTACGTGTTCAGGCTCTTGCCGAGAAGATACATGAAGCCGAATGCGCTCTCCTTCGGGACATCGAGGAGTATCAGCCTGCCCCCGCTTTTAAGTGCGCGCAGGCATTTCTCATATACCGGCGGCAGGTCTTCCATATAGCTGGAGCTCCCGTTGAAATAAATAATATCATACTCTTCCTCCGGCAGGTCCACTTCTTCGATCAGGCCGTAACAGATCACGTTAACACCGCGCTTCCCGGCGATCCTGCCCATATCCTCAGAGGGCTCGATTCCCTCGATGTTCGCGGTATCGATATAACTCTCAAACAGCCCGCTTCCGCAGCCTACCGACAGAAGCTTCTTTCCTTCTATATCTCCGAGCACCTTTTTAAACAGTCTCAGTTCGCTGATGAACAGGTTTTCATTCTTCATAAACCACTCATCATATTTAGCTGCGTATCCGTCAAATTTCTGTCTTTTCTCCATACCCATGTCATACCTCCTCCACAATCTGATAATTATGCATCAATGGACCGGATCCCCTGCCGAGATCCAGCATGGCCTCAAGCGCTCCGGAAAGATATTCTTTGGAGCGCTCCACCGCTTCCGCAAGGTGATATCCTTTGGCGAGATTGGAAGCGATGGCACTTGAAAGAGTGCATCCTGTTCCATGGGTATTGGGATTGTTGATTCTCCTGCCCGCAAACCAGACCGGCGCATCAAACTCCGGCGAGAAGAGAACATCATTGGCGTCATTAATCCTGTGTCCGCCCTTGACAAGGGCTGCGCAGCCATAGCGCCCGGCCAGTGCCCTCGCTGCCTCCACCATGCCGTCCTCGTCCCTGATCGTCATGTCCGCAAGGATTTCAGCCTCGGGGATGTTGGGTGTTATGACTGCCGCGAGAGGCAGGAGCCTGGACTTAAGCGTATCGATCGCCGCTTCCTCAATCAGGCGGGAGCCGCTTGTCGCCACCATGACCGGGTCAACCACGATATTGACTGCTTTGTACCTGGTCAGGCAGTCCGCGATGACTTCAATGAGTTCTGATGAGGAGACCATCCCGATCTTTACCGCGTCGGGAAAAATATCCTCAAAGACCGCATCCAGCTGTTTCTCAAGAAACTCGGGGGATGCTTCAAGTATACCTGTCACGCCGGTGGTATTCTGCGCGGTGAGCGCTGTAATCGCGCTCATGGCATATACTCCATTCATCGTCATCGTTTTGATGTCTGCCTGAATACCGGCGCCTCCGCAGGAATCCGACCCTGCGATTGTCAATGCTTTTTTCATCTCTTTCTCCTTTCTTGAATCAAGCATTCACTTTTGTATAGCGACATCGAGTGGTGCCCCCGGGATGCCGCTTTCTGCTGCCTATTTATAATGCAGCTTTGTAAGCCGCTTTATAACTCTGTTTTATAATGCCGTTTTATAATGCCGCTTCACCCAGCTCCGTGATATACAGGTCGGCCGCTTCCGCGAGCCCCGCCTGATCGGGTTCGCCCTGGCAGTCAGCGACGCCCGCCGTGCGGTAGCCGGCAGCCGCAGCCGTCTTAAGCGCATAAAGCGAATCCTCAAAGACCAGCGTCTCTTCCGGCATCGTGCCCATATATGCCGCCGCGGCGTCGTAGATGTCCGGAAAATGCTTGCTCTTTCCGATTTCCGAGTTGGTAAAGATCCGTTCGATGTATCCGAGCAGGCCGTTTCTCTCCAGCGCTCTCCCGATGAGATCGCGCGGGCTCGAAGTAGCCGCCGTAATGCGTATGCCTGCGTCCCGGATCGCGCGGAGCAGCTTCTCAGCATCCGGCTTTGCCCTGACTTCATCGCAGTAAAATGCACGCAGCATTTCCTGGAGTCCCTCCCGGATCGTCTCCGCCGTTTCCGTCAAGTCATAGTGTTCCTTCAGATACTCCGCCCCCTGCTCCATGCTCATGGAAAAGAGCGTGTCCGCAAGTCCCTCCTCAGGCACTCTGCCGATGCTGACCAGATATCGCGCCCCCAGATCCGTCCAGATCTCCAGCGAGTCCAGCAGCACGCCGTCAACATCGAATATAACGCCTCTGATATTTTTCATGAATCTCATCTTGCTCCGACCATTTCTTCCGCAGTTTTCTTCAGTGAGACCGTTGCCGCATAGATGTCCTGGCTGCCGTAGATGGCGCTTATGACGGCGATGCCGCAGATGCCGCTGCCCGCAAGCTTCGGTGTGTTATCCCCGGTGATGCCGCCGATGGCGACGACCGGGATCGTGACCGCTTCACAGATGGCTTTGAGCATTTCCAGAGACACGCTGTCCGCGTCATCCTTTGATCCGGTCGGGAAGACGGCTCCGACGCCCAGATAGTCAGCGCCGCGGCTCTCGGCGAGAACGGCCTGCTCCACTGTCTGTGCGGACACGCCCAGGATCTTATCCGGACCTATGAGTGCGCGCACATTCCCGGCCTCCATGTCGCTTTGCCCGACATGCACTCCGTCGGCATTCATTCTGAGCGCGATATCCACATTGTCATTGACGACGAAGGGAATCCCGTATTCCGCGGCCATCTGCTGCAGTCTGACTGCCTCTTCAAAGAAATTGGCGTCATCCAGATCCTTTTCCCTGAGCTGCAGAAAGGTCACGCCTCCGTCCAGGCTCTCGCGCACGACGTCATAGAGCGACCGCTCACCGAGCCAGTGGCGGTCCGTAACGGCGTAGAGAAGCAGGGATTCCGCAAGCTTTCTTTTCATTTCCTCTTTCATCTGCCTTCTCTCCCTCACCGGATCTCATACTTCGCGCCGGCGTCCAGTGTCTGACCGTCCATGTTGTAGATGGCATCGATAATGCGGTTCCTGTACGTTGCATTCCCGTCGCCTTCCTGCATCCTGCCCCAGGCGATCTCTCCGGCCAGGCCCATCGTGCAGACCGCTGCCGCACAAGCCTCGAGATGCGCTCCCGGATTGGCGACCAGAAAGGCTGTCATCATTCCCGACAGTTGGCATCCCGTGCCTGTGATTCTGCCCATCTCGGGCCTGCCGTTCCGGATGACATAACACCTTTCAGCGTCAGCTACAAGATCGATGGCCCCTGTGATGGCGATGACAGCTCCCGTTTCCGCCGCGAAGTCTTTGGCAAACTTCACGGCGCCATCGAGCGAATCCTCTGTCACGGCGTCCGCAACATCTGCGTCAACGCCCTTGGTGGTGCCGCTGCCGAGCGCAAGCGTCCTGATCTCGGAAATGTTTCCGCGTATCGCAGTGAAGCGGATCTCCTTCATGAGCCCTGCCGCCGTATTGGTGCGCAGAGCAGATGCTCCCGCCCCTACGGGATCGAGCAAAATAACATGCGAAAGCTCACCTGCCCTGCGGCCCGCGCGGTACATTCCCTCGATGCTGCGGCTGTTCAGAGTGCCGATATTAATGTTCAGGCCTCCGCAGATAGCTGTGATGTCTTCCACGTCATCCGGCTCATCCGACATGATCGGACTACCGCCGCAGGCAAGCAGCACATTGGCCACATCATTGACCGTCACGTAGTTCGTGATATTGTGAATCAGCGGCACGCATTTTCTGACATTCTCAATACAGTTTCCCAGCATTTCTCCCTCCGAAAACGAAAAAGCAGATATGCCCATAGGTCATATCTGCCTGAAATCCTGCTTACACAAAAAGGCTGTCTATTTCCCTACGTTGGCATTATCCAAATCAGGTTATGGGTCCGGGGCATCTCCCCCCGTTCTCAGCCCGCCTGCACGAGCTCCCCTTGTATTGTTTTTGATACAATAACGCAATTCTTGTATTTTTTCAAGACTTATTTGCAAAACGCTGCCGGCTGCCCATTTGCCTTCTCAGATCAGAAATGGAATCAGATGCAGCTCCATGCAGATGGTGTCAATGGATTCTTTGTCGTAACCATAGTCTTTGGCAATGGAGAGATATTTTTTTGCATTCTTGATGTCTCCCAGCTTGCCCAGACAATACGCATAATTCCCGTAAGCAATGCCCCTGTCCTCGGCGCAGACCGATGTGGAATCCGCTTCAATGATCGCGAGGGCCTTTTCATATTCCGTCTTTGCCTTTTCATTATGCCCCTGCTTGAAGAAAACCGTGCCGATGTTGATATAGACTGCGGGGTCATCCGGATACAGTTTTTCGGCAATCCGGTAGTACTCCATCGCTTTATCGAATGAACCGAGGCGCCAGTGCGCTCTCCCGAGCCTGAGCAGCACGCAGTCGTCTTCCGGCGCCAGACTGTATGCTTTGACAAGTGTCAGAAGCTCATTCTGATAATCTTTTTTCTTTGCGTATGCGGATGCTTCCGACAGGAGGAGCGCCACTTTGGCGTCTATCGCTTCCTGATCTTCTCCGTCGTTTTGTTCATCGGAAAATAACATCATCCCGCAGTACTCGCACTGGTATTCACCCGCACGTATTTTCTTCAGGACGGTGCCTCCGCAGGATGTGCATTTCCCCGGATACATGCGAAGCGCTTCCGGCTCTGCTTTTCCCATCACCTTTTTCCCGCAGACAGGGCAGAAAGCCGCATCTTCCGGAAGGGCGGATCCACAGTATATACAGAACATATTCTTACCTCCAGGCAGATTCATGGCAATGAATGAGTCAGTCAGAACCGTCCCCAGTGCTCAGTCCCCAGTGCTCATTCAGGCTGATGAATGAGTCAGCGAGAACCGTCCCCGGTACTCAGTCCCCGGTACTCAGAAGCGATTCCAGTGTTTCCATCATAGCCGGGATGTCATAGGGCTTGGCCAGGTGCCCGTTCATACCGGCAGCCAGTGCGACTTTGCGGTCTTCTTCAAAGGCATTGGCTGTAACGGCGACGATGGGTATGCCGGATTTTCCGGGATCCTCCATCTCCCGGATCCGTCTGGCCGCTTCGTATCCGTCCATCTTCGGCATCTGAATATCCATGAGGATGATGTCGTACGTCCCGGCGGGATTCGACGCCATTTTCTCCACGGCTTCCGTTCCGTCGGACGCGATGTCAATCGAAAAGCCCGCGTCCTCAAGGATTGTGGAGGCGATTACCTGATTCATCTCGTTATCTTCTGCCAGAAGGATGCGTTTCCCCTTAAAATCATGCAGCGCTTCCGGCTTCGCGTGAGACCCGGCGCCTTTGCCGCTGATTTTGAAGGGCA
>CACXFM010000232.1 GCA_902766955.1 uncultured Lachnospiraceae bacterium
AGAAATAATTGTATAGTTCTCTCTTCATTTTGTGAGCGGCCATTGTTAGAATGATCTGGATAACATCCGAGAAAAGGAGCGCCCTTTTTCTTGAAAAATCCTTTTGAGGATTCTTCACAAACGGTTCCAGATTCTGTTGCATAGAATGGATGAGCTGCAATAGAATTTCGCGAACAATGTGCGGGTTGTTAAAATGACGCATAGTAACACCTCCTTGAGATTGGAAAGATAATGGACTCCCAAAATCAAGGGGCCGCTCTCGCTACCTCATTTATCATTCAGTAGCGAGAGCGGCCGCACATTTTTATAGTTCTGTCAAGTATTATTTGGAGTAGAGAACAAAAAAGGCCAGACCTCTGAATGAGATCTAGCCTATTTGCTTAACTGAATGACATTGGGACGGTTCTAAGTACTCATGTTCTTACATGAGTACTTAGAACCGTCCCCGAGTACTCCACGATCAGCTGTATTACTGGTTCATTTCCGGTGAACAGACTGCGGCAATTGAATGGGAACTTGTTCTTGCCGCAGAAGTAGAAGAAAGAGCGCTTAAGCAGGCTGTGTTTACTGCCATGAAGATCCACACCAATTTCCGCAGCCATCCCGTCATTGTGAACGGCAGGATCCGGGTATCAATCGACGACGTAAAGGAGGTTCCCGTTTTCGCCGACAGCGACAGTCCCAGGCAGTTTGGCACGGCAGAGACAAACGGATATCTTTTCTATTTTGCATTTTCCGGACAGAATTTGTTCCTTCGTCTGTTCCACGGCCTGGCGGACGGACGCGGCAGCCTTTCCTTCCTGAAAACAGTGCTGGCCGCTTATGCGGAGGAAACGCAGGGCATTCACGTCGATTCACCGGCACAGGACAGCTGCGATACGCTTCCGGTCACGGAACGGATTCTGAAGGAGCATGCAGGCTGCGCTCCCATCGGCAGATTCGTCGCGAATGAGCATGCGGACGAGGTATTTCAGCTGCCTGTGGACCGTTTTCCTGCAGGAGAACGGAAATGGAGAGTATTTGAGCCCCTGGAGCCGCTTCTGACTGCTTCCAGGCGCAGTGAAAGTTCTGTTGTGCCGGTACTGGAGGCAATGGCAGGCAATGCAATCCGCCGGAATTATGACGTCGGGGATAAGCTCATCGTCTCATATACCCCTGTCGACATGCGTGCCGTATTCGGGCTTAATTCCGGAGGCAACGGATCAACGTCTGTTGCTGTATCCTACAGGGGAAAGCTGGATAAATATGAGCCGGCCGATCGGTTTATGTTTATGAGAAGTATTCTGGATCTTCAGATCCAGCCGGAAAATATTTACGCCGGCCTGCTGAATCTGGCCGGACTGATCCAGAAGGTTGACTCGCAGCCATATCCGATCGACGTCATCGTTTCCGCTTTGAAACAGAAAGGGCGGATCGGCGGTATGACGCCTTTCACTTACGGATTGTCATATCCGGGAAAAATCAGCTTCCCGGAGCCGGTGGAAGCCATCGTCGGTTCAATCGCCTTGAGCGTAAGCGCCTGTTCCTTCCCGGTGATGATTGAGGCCTGTGAATACCGGGGAACCATCCGCATGATCGTAACGCAGATATTTGAAAGCGATGAGGTGGCGCGGACCATCTATGAGGAAATCGCCGGGCTGATACCCGGGACCGTTTTTACAGACCGCGGTAATAAGATATACGACAGACTGGATCTCGAAACAATAGAACATCAGTGAGCAAGCAGATCCCCCTCCTCTGCAGGCGGGGATCCTCATTATATGAGTACTTAGAACCGTCCCCGAGTACTCTTGTTTTTGCCGGGTTGCAGAAAGGAGTGTCAGAAGAAGAATGAGCAGTTTGAAATACATTTTTGTCCACGGTCTGTCCGGCTGGGGCAGCTATGATGAAAAAAACCAGAAGACCCCGTACTGGGGAATGAAAAGCGGCGATCTGATTGCATTTCTCAGGGAAAAAGGATATGACTCTTATTCTGCATCCGTAGCGCCGCACGGCAGCGCCTGGGACAGAGCCTGTGAACTGTACGCACAGCTTTCCGGCACGAAAGTGGATTATGGAAAACATCATAGCCAGCAGAACCGGCATGAACGGTTCGGACGGGACTTCTCGCGCTGTCCGCTGATTGATCAATGGGGTGAGGATACGGAGCTTGTGCTGATCGGGCATTCCTTTGGCGGGGCGACGATCCGGCTCTTTACGGAGATCCTTCTCCAAGGTGCAAAAGACGAGATCGCTGAAACGGAAGCAGATGACCTGAGTCCTTTTTTCCGCGGCGGCTCAAAGGTCAGAATCCACAGTATTGTGACACTGGCTTCTCCTCTGAACGGGACGACCGCATATGATATGATGGAGGATGAAAACTTTGATCCCAACGGAGTGAATGCCCCCATGTGGAGCAATTTTCTTGCAAAGATACTGGTCAAAAGTCTTGTTCCGGAAAAGGACGGCAGGGATGAGCGGGATTATGCCAGTTATGATATGCATATAGATAATGCGGCAGAAATGAACCGGCACCTGACCACATTTCCGGATATCTACTATTTCTCTGTTCCGTGCAGTTCGACAAAAGATGCCGGAAACGGGATTCACCGCCCGCAGCGCAAAATCACGGACCCGTTCTTTGTGAGACGTTCGATCCAGATCGGCTGTTACAGCGGGACAACAAAGGGCGGAACGGTCATCGACAACTCCTGGCACGAAAACGACGGCCTGGTCAATACAATCTCCGCCAGAGCGCCCTTCGGGGAGCCGCAGCAGAAACTGACCAGGAAGAACCTTCGCCCGGGAGTATGGAATATCTGCCCTGTTTATCATGGTGATCACATGATGATCCATGGCGGCCTGACTAAAAGAAGGGATGTAAAAAATTATTATCTGAAGATGCTGGCCATGATTGATTCGCTGTGATCAGCTATTAATATCAATATTGACAGAAGTCGCCTCCTTACCGTACAAAGTACTGCAAGGAGGCGATTTTACAGCATTATAAATATTACTGGATAAAGCCGCATTCCGATCTCTGCGGTCCTTCATCCCCTGACACATAATTGCCTCTAAAGGACATGTTGATTTCTCTCAGTTCCCGCTTTCCGTCGATATAGTCCTGATACATATCTGCGAGCCCGGCGGCGCATCCGTCACACTGGCCATTAATGTTGCCAAGAGAATCGGCGACAATCTGTTCCCGCTCTTCTCTTGTCGTGTCTGCAATTAATAACGATTTCATGGCGTCCTTTCTGCATTCTTCTTCACTTATTCAGAAAGTCTGTAATCCTCTTCCTGAACTCCTTATAATATGGCTTCTCATACATCATGATATGCGAGCCGCCTTCTATCTCCCGCAGCTCCGACCCGTCCGGCAGCATTTCCAAAGCGCCGCTGAGCGCATCCCGGTCCATATACGGATCATGGCTTCCATAAATCAGGAGGGTCGGCACCGTGATCTTTTCAAGATCGATCAGTCTGGTTTTCTCATCCACAAACGCATCCCTGCACCATCCTCTGGGACTTGAATCCCCGTCATAGTGCCAGCAGCTTGAGCAAAAAAGTTCGATAAGCACCGGATCCGTAATCTCCTCATCAAAGGTTCCGTCATTTTTCTTCTGAAAATCTTCCGCAGCCCCTTCCCATGTATTGCGGCTGAACGGTTCCCCCAGCTTCTGTTCTCCCAGACCAGACAGAATCGGCGCATAGAGAATGAGTTTTCTGATATGTTCCGGGTGCCGCCCGGCAAATAATCCGGCGGTCATAGTTCCCCAGCTCCAGCCGAGAAGATCGATCTTTTCCTGTCCGCTGATCCGGACAATTTCCTCTGCAGCGGCATTAATATCCTCAGCGGCATATGCTGTATCCGGCATGAAGCCGTCTTCCACGGAACCCGATCTCCCATATCCGGCGATATCCAGCCGCCATACAGCATATCCTTCTCTCGCAAGGAAGCGCACTAGACTATAGTCCTGATAATCAATATCGAACTCATAGGATGAATAGGATGATCCGTGAAGGAGCAGGATGTTTCCGGAGGAATCTGCATTTTCCGTCTTCACACAGTCCAGGTGCAAAGAGATATCATTCCGGACGAGCGGATACACTTCATAGGACAGGATTGGATCCGGAGATTCTCCAAACACCGTGCAGCTGCCTGCTGCGATCAAAATGATCAAATAAAGAGCATATAGAACCGTCCCCATGTACTCTCCCTTTCAACAGTGATAACGTCCGGAACGCCTGAAAAATGAGCAATGAGAACCGTCCCCGGTACTCAGAATGTGATTACTTCCGGCTCTGCCGTGAATGAGCAGATCGACGCCGTGGCGTTTTTGAGATAGAACATCTGCATGTTGTCGTCGTCCGCGCTGTACATTGCCTTCAGGGTCGGCATCTGTTCCAGCATCTTGCATTTCACGTCTCTGCTGTCATCTTCGACCAGCTCCGCTTCGATGCGGATCCAGGTTCCGTTGTTCATGCAGGCGCTGATTTCCACAAACGGGTTTTCGCTGATCTGCTTTGATACTGCTTTTACTTTTCCGGTCTGGATATACAGTTTTCCGTCATCCAGAAGGATGGTGCCGAACGGCCTGACTCTCGGCTTGTTTCCGTCCACGGTTGCCAGGAAGTAGGTTTTGGCATCGGCAAGATAGTAGTATACTTTCTCGATCCCCTCCGCATCCTGACGCTTCTGAAGCTCCATCAGCATGACCGCCGCGTTCAGTCTCAGATAGTCCGCCAGATCAGAGAGGGACATGTTCAGTTCCTCCTGCAGGAATTCCTCGGCGACCAGCAGGTTTGCGATCTTCACGCCCAGGTTGATGAAGCCGAGTTCGACTTTGCTGCCGAAAGCGACAACCGCTCTCTCGTCAGATCCTTCCTCAACCACGAGAACGGTGTCCGGGATGCCGTTGCCGTCCAGGTCGTGCAGATACAGGTCGTATTCGCCGTTTCCGCTCAGGTCAACAGCCATGGTATCGATCTTTCTGCCCAGACTTTCACTCGAAAATGAGACATCTGCGACGCCGTCGCCATCCAGATCGAGCGCGATCTCTCTCCATCCGCTGCGAACAAGCCTCTTGCTGAGTTCCGGATCATTCTTAATCCTCTTTTTTGCTTCACGAATGCTGATTCTTCTGACTTCCATATATCTCTCCTTTCTTGTTCTTCTTTGTATTATACATCCGCCACACGAACTTTTACAGCCGACTGCCTGCCGCCCAGCGCCGTAATGGTCAGAATCGCTTCTCCGGCGGCCTTTCCTTCGAGCATTCCCTTCTCATTGATGGCAGCAACGGCTTTATCAGAGCTTTCCCATTTGAAAATGCCGGTCGTCGTCAGCGGCAGCTTATAGACTTCGCCGACATACATTTCCCAGTCCGGCTCCTTCGCATCTTCCGCCTTCGGCACCTCCACGATATACTTATCCACTTCCTCATCGGAGAGGGAGCTGAAAAGCAGCTGCATGTAGGTGTAGGGCATATGGTTGCGGATGATCACGTTGTCCACGGGCCGCTTCACGTACGGCTTGAACGTGTAGGCCTCCGGGAGGAAATCCTTGTCCGCATCGAAATCACAATCGCGGTAATGCTCATACAGCTTCAGAAAACGCGCATACTGTTCCGGATGATTCAGTTTCATATCCAGACGGTCGAATTTGATCAGGCCGCCGGTTTTGTCGAGCCCCGGGCCTACCGGCACCTGCGGGACGACATCTTCGTTGCTGTCGAAGCTGAACATTTTCATTCCGTCTCCGGTCAGGCCGTTTCTGATATAGTTGGGCGTCGCGAACGGATAGCAGAAGATGGAATCTCTCTCCGCCAGGTCCGTGCTGTTGATCCCGACGAGGGAGGTGCAGGCCGCGCCATAGCTGTGTCCGGTAATGAACAGGATCGTATTCTCTTTGGTCAGGTTTTCCGATTTGCAGTAAGCTCTCAGCTCGTTCGTGGCATTGATGCCGGCATCATGGAAGCCGCCCGGTTCCGCCTTGGCGTCAGAGATAAAGTCCTCAAAGGAGGAGCTGCCGCGATATCCTGTTTTGCTCATAATACAAAAAAATTATATCAACTGACCAATTATCCAACAAGATTTTCTGAATATTTTTTCACAGCAAAGCAGCTTCCGGAAAATAATAAAGGCCGGACTGCTTTTCAGTTACAGGGAAGCAGTCCGGCCTGATATGTCATTTCTTTTTCTTGCGGAAAACCCGCTTCAAAGCATAAATCAAAAGCGAAATGCCGGCGAGCAGAATGACCACCGCAAACAGAGGCACTCCAATCGATGTCATCGGCTGAATCTCTGTCTGGCAGAGTCTGCATCCTCCCGAAAACAGGACACATGCTACGATCACCAGAATCAGATCGTCAATCTTGCTGTTGAGCTGTGAGATCAGCTCCTCATACCCCGTCAGCTCAAGATTAATCTTCAGCCTGCCCTTCATGATATCACTCAGTGTATCTGCGCACAGCTGCGGAATCTTAGATACCTTCTGACCGACATCCAGAATTCCCTTGCCGAGCGCCAGGACTTCCTGTTCCAGATCGAAGGATTTCTTCATTCGTTCCATCAGCTTGTCGGAAATGATATCGAAAAGATTCAGTTCCGGACAGAGCTGTTCCAGCACTCCCTCGATGGTCAGGAAGGACCGGACAAGCATCGTGTATCTGCCTGGCATCTCGATGTGGTGCTTGTCGCCCAGATCGCACACTTCGCCGAGCATTGCGGAAAAATCAATATCCGAGAGACTTGAGACATTCATGTACTTGGCACACATGTACTCCATGTCATCCTTCAGCTTATTGCGGTCGGTGTCGGCCGAACTCTTCCCGATCGCCAGAATGCTGTCAGCCATGGAGTCAACATCGCCTTTGAGGAGACCGATGACAAGATTCTGGAGCGCGTTCATGTCCGCCTCCGTAATCTGTCCGATCATGCCGAAATCGATCCAGTGGACTTTGCCGCCGCTGACCATAATATTTCCCTGGTGCGGATCCGCGTGAAAGATACCGACGTCAAATACCTGATGCACATAACTCCCGATGATATCGCGTCCGGCATCTTCAGGGGTGATTCCCTGTTCGGCAAGTTTCTCTTTCTTTGAAACCGAGCAGCCGTCCACATATGTCATTGTGAAAATGCGCTCTGTCGTCAGCTCATCAATCACCCGGGGGCATGTTACAGGGCCTTCTGTGAGAACCACATCTCTGAAATATTTCGTATTCGCTGCTTCGATCCGGAAATCCAGCTCCTCCTTCGTCACCTTCTCGAATTCCTCGATAATCGTCACGAGGTTCAGGGTATCGTTTCCGGATGAAGATGATGTGTCACCGCCTCAATGACCGCGCGCGCGATGGCAGGATCAAGCGGCCTCACGTTCTGACGAAGCTTTTCCAGTTCTTTGCAGTAGCTCTCCGGCAGAAGGTCCACACGGCTGGGCATAATCTGCCCGATTTTATCATAGGTGGGACCGAGGTCCTCAAGTGTGGTACGGAGTTCCTCCGGTGTGAGGCCATTGGCATAAAAGTTATGTTTGGCAAAGACTCCGAGCATCTGTGCGGAGCGCTTTGTATTTTTCTTTTCTTCTTTCAGTTCCTCCGCCAGAAGTTTCTCGAGATCCGGCGTAATCTCCAGCGGGGTATGGGTCAGATCAGCTTTCATGTTCTCAAGCATGGCTGCCATCGCTTCTTTGCTGAGAACCGTTGTCTCCTGCCCCGTTTCGGATGTCTGAAGTTCTTTTTTCGTCATCTCTCACAGTCCTCCTCAAACTTTTCGAATCGGCCAGACCAGAATCAGTCTGATGAGACCTACTGCTGATGCAAAAAGTACGGTTCCGCCGATCACCTTCACAAACGAATGGACCGCATCCCACCACGGATTATTAAGGATAATAATTCCCATCAGCATCAAAAGGCCCAAAATCATCATAATCAAGGATGTAATGATCGTCGGTTAAAGGACAGTGATCAGTCCCGGTTGAGATCGATAATCTCACGGACCTCTTCTTTCTTTGAATAGTAACGGAGAATGAGGAGCGACACGATGAACGTGACGGCATAGACGATGATTGCGGTCCGGTTGTCTCCCTGGGAGAAGGATTCCCCCGCAATCGTCGAAGTGATGATGCTCGGAAAACGGAACAGCGCGGAAAGCAGAATAAAGCGGGAGGCCCTGACAGGGAGCATAGCCCCGATGTAGACCAGCAGGTCTTTCGGCGTTCCCGGTATGACAAAAAGCAGCAGAAGGATTTTTTCCGCGTTGCTGCTGTTGAATAATCTGCTCTTTCCTATTCTATCAACTTTTTCTTTTCCGATCAGATCATAAACCGAAGGCTTGCCGACCTTCCTGACCAGCAGGAAAATGATGGCGCTTGAAATAAAAACGCCGGCGTATGTGATGAGCAGTCCCCCGACGGCCCCGTAACACATGCCGGCCAGCAGCTCGACCATTTCTCCCGGCAGGAAAAATAAAAAAATCTGGGAGATATTCAGGCCAAGCAGGAGAAAGCAGCCCTTCGCTCCCAGATGCATGATCATGTCCCGGAATTCGATCCGGCCCGCCTCAGTCGAAATCGTCCTGAAGATCCCCAGCAAAAGAACCGACAGCACGACGATCATCACAACCGAAATGACAGTCAGAATTACTTTTTTCATGCTTTTTATCACCTGGAAGAAGGGTCAGGCGCGCCGCCCCCTTCTTCCATCTTCACTTTCGGAATGAACTGCGAGGCCACTTTTCCCTTTCCCCGGCTCTTCACATAGAAGAATCCGATAATGGAAAAAACAACGGCCCCGATCAGATTGACGAAGAGGTCTTTCATCGTATCATTGATGCCGATATCCAGATAACCTCCCACTCCCAGCGTCTGCTCGCTGCCGTCACTGTGGACAATAATCACATCGGATATGTCAGACACAACGACCGGTACGTTCTGCCTGGTTTCATCCAGCGTCACGGAGGAAAAGTGATCCACCACGAAATCTTTCTGCATATCGAGTTTTCCCACCTGGTCCGCGGTATACTCGATGAACTCCCAGCATACTCCGACCGTCATGGAAAAGCAGAAGGCAACAATCGCAAGGAACAGGGGCGAAAGCGTGACATACTCCCACCACTTATGCTGACACATAGAAGTGGGGGCTTCCTGTTCGACAGCCCTGTTGGGCTGAGCATAGGCAGGCTATCCCCGCGTGCCCCGCGGTTTATTTTCGGC
>CACXFM010000233.1 GCA_902766955.1 uncultured Lachnospiraceae bacterium
GGTGCCTGTCACCGTTACGTCCAAACGGTTAAAAAACGGTTAGGTGCCTGTCACCGTTATAGAGTCACCGTTATAGAACTGCCGTATGTATTCCTCAACTGCCGCGGCGTCTTTCATGAACGGCCCCGGCGTCTCCATCTTGAGTGAGACCAGCGCCGTCGCAAACAGCAGGGATTCCGGTATGCTGCGGGTGATTCTGCTGTTGATATAGCCGGCAAACGTCGTGTCTCCCCGGCCCGTCCTGCCGCTTAAGTTTCTGGCCTTGATCGGGCAGGTATAATAATTGCTGCCGTCAAAGGCAAGCACTTCCGTATTGTGCGTCAGAAGGACCTCTTTCGCTCCCCAGCTGTGCAGAATGGCAGCAGCCTCTTTCCGGTCGGGGCAGCCGGTCATCATTTCGGCTTCAGCGGCGTCCACTTTGAAAAACCGGATGCGGGGCAGGACACTCTTCTTCGCTTCCCAGTCGTGGTACTGCATGCTGCCGTCCGGCTCCGCGTGGCGGAGCAGACACTGCGCGTCGACGGCCAGGTCTCCGTACTGTCCCAGACCCGCTATGACCTCGTCGGAAAAATCGCCCCAGACAAGACCGGCCAGGTGAACGATCTTCACATCATAGTCCGCAAGAAACGCGAGTTCTTCCACGCGGAAGGGATCACACACGTTCAGGGACGTGCAGATGCGCCTCTCTTTGTCCGGCGTCAGATACTGGTTCCTGATGGAACAGGTATGTGCGGAATCGAGCAGGATCAGATCCGCCCCGCTTCCTTTGAAGCGCTCCGTCGGATTCGCCTCTTCTTTATTGCTTCTGGTCACGACCAGCGTCCGGAACCCGCAGCCCGCAGCCGCATATCCGGACTGCACTACCGCGCCTCCGAGCTCCTTCCTTGTGACACCCTCACAGTCGATATTGATGTCCAGTGATACCGGTCCGATAATCACGCTGTCATATTTTTTCATGGCTTACCCCTTGTGATCCCGTAAATTGAAACGCCTCCGATTTTATATTGTACATTTTTTACATGTATATAGCAAGGCATTCGCTTTTGCATCGTCATATTGCCAATATTCTGAAATTTTCATTGCGCGCTGGTGCGCATTCTGCACGGAGTGCCCTTTTCTCATAAGGAAATCCAACGGGATTTCCTTATGAGAAAAGGGATGACGGCCCCGCTTCTGCGGCAGCAGTCATCCCTTCTGTATGTCTTTATTGCCCGGTATTGATCACGTCATTTAAAGTGCCCCGTCTCCGTATGTCTCTTCCGCTTCTTCCCTGGCTACAGTTTCCTCATATTTTCTGAGGATGATTTCCTGAATCTCGCTTCTGGTCTGCGAATTGATCGGGTGTGCGATGTCTCGGTATTCGCCGTCAGCGGCCTTCCTGCTTGGCATTGCAATAAAAAGCCCCTTTTCTCCCTCGATTACCTTAATATCATGTACGACAAATTCGTCGTCAATGGTAATCGAGACAACCGCCTTCATTTTACCGTCTTTAGAAACCTTGCGAACTCTGACATCTGTGATATTCATACCTTTTTCCTCTCTGACTTAAATCTCGCGAACAGCTGCTCCGTAAGCAGTCTGCAGCTTTCTTAAAAACACACACCTTCTTTCATGAGAGAACGGAGTGCAGGTGCTAAATGACGTAACGGTCGCCCTTCTCCAGAACGATCCTGATGCCGTTATCTCCGCAGTAATAAGAATTTGCCCTGATCGTGTCACGGCTCTCAACTACGCAGTTTTCAATGTGAGTATTATCGCCTATATATACGTCGTTCAGAATGATCGAGTTTCTGATGCAGCAGTTGCTGCCTATGAAGACCTTCTTGAAAATAACTGAATTCTCCACCGTACCGTTGATGATACAGCCTGATGTCACAAGAGAGTTCTTCACGACACATCCGGGATTATATTTCGCCGGGGGATTGTCATCAATCTTTGTCATGATCCTGTCCCCCTGCCGGAAAAAGTAATCTCTGATTTCCGGCTTCAGAAAGTCCATATTGGTCTGATAATAGGACTCCACCGTTGCAATATTGCTCCAGTATGTGTTCATTTTATATCCGTAAATCCGCTTCAGGTCCTTGTAGCGGATCAGGATGTCCTTGACGAAATCCGTCCGCTCCTCCCGGGCGCAGCGCTCGATCATTTCGATCAGCAGCCTGCGGCGGATCACGTAGATTCCGCATGAGATGATATTTGACTTTGAAACCATGGGCTTTTCGTCAAACTCTTCGACCCTGCAGTCCTCATTCATCCGGAGAACTCCGAACCTGCTTACGTCGTCATCCCTGCATTCCGTGCAGACGACTGTTACATCCGCACGTTTTCCAATGTGATACTCCAGGACTTTGTTATAGTCCAGTTTGTAAACTCCGTCTCCCGATGCAATCACCACATACGGCTCGTGAGATCGCCGCAGCCAGTCCAGATTCTGCCAGATCGCGTCGGCAGTGCCTCTGTACCAGAAGTTGCTCCTTCCGGTGATTGTCGGAGGAAACAGAAACAGTCCTCCCTGCTTTCGCCCGAAATCCCACCATTTTGATGAGCTGAGATGCTCATTCAGGGATCTCGCGTTGTATTGTGTCAGTACAGCCACCTTCTGAATATGCGAATTGGTCATATTCGATAGCGCAAAATCGATCGCCCTGAAGCTCCCCGCCACAGGCATGGCCGCGATCGCGCGCCTGGCCGACAGTTCCTTCATGCGGTAGCTGTTTCCGCCTGCCAGAATAATCCCCAAAGCCCTCATGAGTCTTCACCGTCCTTTGTGCCGTTCTTAATAATTGTCCCGCCGCTCACGAGTATTCCGTCCGGATAATCCGCCGCCGTTGTTTCGCCCATCACGGCCGTATTTCTGCCGATCCGGACGCCCTCGGGTATGACCGTATTCTCACCGACCGTCACCAGGCCGTAGGCGTACACCTTTGGATTTAAGGTATTCGGTGCATCTTCGCCGAATCCGAGTTCGGCATGCGCGCCGACCGCCGTATTCTGCGCGATAATGGACCGCATGATCCGCGCCCCGCGCCCGATACAGGTTCCTTCCATAATAATAGAGTCCCTGATCACGGCGCCTTCGCCGATCCTGACCCCGGATCCGATCACCGAATTGTACACTTCACCGAGTATCTCGGTTCCTTCTCCCACTATGCACTTGTCAACCACTGCTTTTTCGCCGATATAATCCGGCGGCACAATGTCACCCCTGGTGTAGACCTTCCAGAATTCCTCGTAGAGATTGAATTCCGGTATGACATCGATCAGCTCCATATTGGCCTGCCAGTAAGAGCCGAGCGTTCCGACATCCTTCCAGTAGCCGTTGAATTCATATGCATAGAGCTTCAGATTATACTCCCTGCAGTACGGGAGCACATGCATGCCGAAATCGAGCTTCGGCAGATCCTTCAGTCTCTCCAGCGCCTCCCGCAGGACACGCCAGCTGAAGATATAAATCCCCATCGAGGCAAGATTGCCGCGCGGGACCTCCGGTTTCTCCTGGAAGTCCGTAATCCGGCCGGTCTGATCCGTCAGCATGATGCCGAACCTGGATGCCTCCTCCATGGGCACGGGCATAACAGCGATTGTCACATCCGCCTTGTTTGCCTTGTGATAGTCCAGCATGACCTCATAGTCCATCTTGTAGACATGGTCCCCGGACAGAATCAGTACATAATCAGGATGATACTGCTCCATATATTCAATATTCTGCAGTATCGCGTTGGCCGTCCCCGTATACCAGTCCGTATGGGAGTGTCTCTCATACGGAGGCAGAACCGTCACGCCGCCGACATTTCTGTCCAGATCCCAGGGGATCCCGATCCCGATATGCGTATTCAGCTTCAGCGGCCGGTACTGTGTCAGCACGCCGACCGTATCAATCCCGGAATTGATACAGTTGCTGAGCGGAAAGTCGATGATGCGGTACTTCCCTCCGAAGGAAACCGCCGGTTTTGCCATATTCTCAGTCAGAACACCGAGCCTCGAGCCCTGGCCTCCCGCGAGAAGCATGGCGATCATCTCTTTTTTTATCATACTTGCACCTCACGTCAGTCGTTTATACAGTCCGGGCGGGAGATCCGCTTTCCCCCTGCCGTTTCTGCATAATATTCAGCCATTGTCCAGTATAGCATATTGTTTCCGAATAGTGAACAGACATTACAATGCTTTTACAAAATTAATAAAGTGCTCGAAAATTCAGATCATTTTAGACATAAGATGAAAACTTTTTTCTTTGCATTTTGTATTTCTTGCAAGGACAGGCACACGACGGATAAAAATATGGTATACTTGACATCAATTCATCGATTTCACCTGAATGAATCTTTATGATTGGAGTGATTGTTCATGTATCAGATTCAGTTTTCATCACCTTCCCATATGCATTTTATCGGTATCGGCGGCATCAGCATGAGCGGCCTCGCGGAAGTTCTTCTGAACAGCGGCTTCCGGGTATCCGGCTCGGACGCAAAAGCCTCTCCGCTCACCGACCGTCTGGCTTCGCTCGGCGCCCAGATCATGATCGGGCAGCGGGCCGAAAACATTCTGCCGGACACGGACTGCGTCGTCTATACCGCGGCCATACATCCCGATAATCCCGAACTCCGGGCTGCGGCGGAGCAGAACATCCCGCTCCTCACCCGCGCGGAGCTTCTGGGACAGCTTATGCGGAATTACAAGACGTCCGTCGCCGTGGCCGGCACGCACGGCAAGACGACCACGACATCCATGTGCACACACATTCTTCTGGAAGCCGACCTGGACCCGACGGTCTCAGTCGGCGGCATTCTCCCGTCCATCGGGGGAAATATCCGGGTCGGCGGATCGGAGACATTCGTCACGGAGGCGTGTGAATATACAAACAGCTTCCTCTCCTTCTTCCCGACGATTGAGCTGATTCTGAACATAGATGCCGACCACCTGGATTTCTTTAAGGATCTGGATGACATCATCGCAAGCTTCCGCCGCTTCGCCGAGCTCCTCGGCGAGGAGGGCACGCTGATCATTTCCGCGGATACGGCCGGCTTTGACACCGTGACAAAAGACCTGCCCGCCGAAATCATCACCTTCAGCATGGAAGGAAATGCAGATTACACCGCCGCGGATCTCTCTACCGACGACAGGGGCTGCTACAGCTTTACGTGTCTGGAAAAGGGCAGCGCCATCGGTTCCTTCACACTGAAGGTCCCGGGCATCCACAACGTGGCTAATGCGCTCGCCGCCATCGCCCTCGGCAGAAAGCTCGGTCTTGATGCCGATGTGATCCGCCGCGGTCTCCTGTCCTTTGCGGGCACGGACCGCAGATTCGAATACAAGGGATCGGTATGCGGCGCCTCCGTATTTGACGACTACGCCCACCATCCAACCGAAATCACCGCCACGCTCAGGGCGGCGCAGGGCATGCCCCACAAAAAGCTCTGGGTTGCATTCCAGCCCCACACATATTCCAGGACGAAAGCCCTGCTTCCTGAGTTTGCCGACGCCCTCACGCTGGCCGACCATGTCATCGTGGCCGAGATCTACGCGGCGCGCGAGACCGACACCCTGGGCATCTCCTCCGCCGACCTCATGCAGGAAATCCGCAGCAAGGGAACCGAAGCGGAAACTTTTGCCACCTTTGACGAAATTGAGGCATATCTCAAATCACACCTCGAAGAAGGCGACATGTTGATAACCATGGGCGCCGGAAACATTGTAGAAGTGGGCGAACACATGCTCCGCGGCTGACGCTGTCCACCGAACTGACATTATCCACACTGCCCCGTATGCACCCTGTGTGTCTGCAGTGTGGATTATTTTGTGGATGCGGTTGATCTGTATTTTGATATACTGTATAAGCACCCCTGCCCACGGCGGGGACCGCTGACAAAAAAAGGAGCGGCACAGACGTGCCTTTTTGATCAAAGATATGGATACAATTCGCATAAAATCCTGCTTTTCGCAGGACGTCACCGTGATTGCAAATGATTTTCTGGACCGCTTCCTGCCGGAAGCGAACGGAGATTTTCTGAAAATCTATCTTTGCCTTCTCCGCACGGCAGGCAAGCGCAGCGACTCCTTCTCTCTTTCGGGGATCGCCGACCGCCTGAACTGCACGGAGAAGGATGTTCTGCGTGCCCTGCGCTACTGGGAGAAGGAACACGTCGTGTCACTTGTGACCGCCGAGGACGGCACCATCACGGAGGTGTCCTTTACCAGCTACTGCTCACCGGACAGAGATGCCGCGCCTTCCGTCACCAAGTCCTCCCAGATCACCTCGGAGCGCATGGCGGAACTGGGTGAAAGCGAGGACATCCGGGAGCTTTTCTTCATCGCCCAGCAGTATCTCGGCAGACCGCTCACCCGGTCAGAGATGCAGAAGATCTGTTTTTTCTATGATAACCTCCGGTTTTCCGCAGATCTCATTGACTATCTGATCGATTACTGCGTCAGCAGAGGCAAGAACAGCTTCCATTATATGGAAAAGGTCGCCATCAGCTGGAAGGAACAGGGCATCACCACCGTACACGAGGCGCGCGTCAGCGTGGGCAGCTATCACCGGGAATACTATGATATTCTCAAGGCCCTCGGCATCAATAACCACCACCCCGTGGAGGCGGAAATCCGCCTCATGAAAAAATGGCTGGAGAAGTACGGTTTTTCCATGGATATTATCCGCGAAGCCTGCACGAGAACGCTGATGGGCACAGGCAAGCCGACGCTCAATTACGTGGACTCCATCCTGTCGAGATGGTATCAGGCCGGTGTCAGAACCGCCGACGACATCAGGGAGCAGGACGCCGCGCACGCCGCAAAACCCGCAAAAGCAGCCACTCATGTCTCCTTTGCGGATTTTGATCAGAGAACCTATGATTACAGAGAGCTGGAGTCAAAGCTTGCCGGACAGAGTTAATCTGCGTTTTTCGATGAGGAAATCCCATGGCACTTACGAATGCACAGTATGAGGCCGTCATGCGCCGCTATGACGCGATCAGGGAACAGCACCGCTACGAACAGAGCAGCCGCACCGAGGAAGTCTATCACGCAATCCCCGAGATGGCGGCTCTGGATGACGAAGCGGCCGCAAAAAGCATGGAAGCCGCGAGGTCCCGCATCATGGATCCCGGGGCCGATCTGTCCGCCTACAGAAGCAGCATGCGGGACGTGGCGGAGAGACGGATCCGTCTCCTTAAGAAGGCCGGCTATCCGGAGGATTATCTCGAGCCCGTCTACTCCTGTCCGCTCTGCCATGACACCGGATACGCGGACGGTCAGAAGTGCATCTGCTTCGACCGGATCGCGGCGGACATGCTGTACGGCAGATACAGCCTGCGGACTGCACTGGAAGCGGAAAACTTCGATCACTTTTCTTTCCGCTATTATTCTGATACAATAAAAGACAGCACCACAAATCTCACACCGCGGGCATCGGCCGAAGCGGGTCTTCGTGAGGCGCGGGAAACAGCCGCCCATATCGGCATGCCGGACAATAATCTCTATCTGTACGGCAATACCGGCACCGGCAAAACCTTCCTGGCCCACTGCATTACAAAAGCCGCACTGGACGACGGCCGGTATGTTCTGTATTTTCCGGCGCCCGACCTTTTCGATGCCCTGAGCGGAACCTCGTGGCGCGCCGGCAGGTCCGATACGGGCAGAAGCATGATCCGCGAGGCGGAGCTTCTGGTCATCGACGACCTGGGCACGGAACTGACCAATTCCTTTACGGTTTCGGAACTGTTCCGGGTCATCAACGAGCGCATTTCCGAAAACCGCTCCACGGTGATTTCCACGAATCTTTCTCTGGAAAGACTCAAGGACAAGTATTCTGAACGCGTATTTTCCCGTATCGCCAGTCACTACAGGATCGTTCACCTGACAGGTGATGACATCCGCATTCAGAAGAAACTGCTTTCATGAACTTATGTAATTACGACGGAGGCGATTATCATGAATGACACCCTGTTCGACACAGGCGGAAGATCCGCACTCAACACGATTCCGGAAGGCCGCCTGGCCATCATCCCGCTCAAAAGCACGGCGGAAATCGGCAGAAAAGTCGATGAGTTTCTGGTGCAGTGGCGCAGGGACCGGGTTCTGCACGGTGTCATCTCCGGCGAAAACGGCTATGTGAGGGATTCCTTTATCGTCAGGGCCGACACCCCGCGTTTCGGATCGGGGGAAGCCAAGGGAACCATCCGCTCTTCGGTCCGAGGCGATGACCTCTACCTCATGGTGGACGTGATGAATTACAGCCTGACCTACCAGATGAACGGCTTTGAGAACATCATGTCCCCCGACGACCACTTCCAGGATCTGAAGCGCGTCATCGCGGCCGCGGCCAAAAAGGCCCGCCGCGTCAACGTCATCATGCCCTACCTGTATGAGGGCCGCCAGATCAAGCAGAACGGACGCGAGTCCCTCGACTGCGCCGGCGCCCTGCAGGAGCTGATCGATCTCGGAGTCGAAAACATCATCACATTCGACGCACATGACGCCAGGGTTCAGAACGCGATCCCGCTCAACGGCTTTGAGACGGTCTCGCCCAGCTATCAGTTCATTAAAAATGTGCTCCGCTGCTGCCCGGACCTCCATATCGACAGTCAGCACATGATGGCGGTGAGCCCGGACGAGGGCGGCATGAGCCGCGCGATCTATCTGGCCAACGTGCTCGGCATCGACATGGGCATGTTCTATAAGCGCAGGGATTATTCCCGGATCGTAAACGGTTCCAATCCGATCATTGCGCACGAGTTCCTGGGCCCCGAAGTGGCAGGCAAGGATATCATCATCATCGATGACATGATTTCTTCCGGCGACGGCGTCCTCGAGACCGCCAAGATGCTTAAAAAACGGAAGGCGGGAAGAATCTTCATCTGCGCCACCTTCGGTATCTTTACATACGGGGCGGAACCCTTTGACAAGGCCTACAAGAAGGGCCTGTTCAACAAGCTCATTACCACCAATCTGGTTTACCAGCCGGAGGAACTGAAATCCCGCGAGTACTACAAGTGCTGCGACATGAGCAAGTTCCTGGCTCTCATTATCGATACGCTCAACCACGAGTGCTCGCTGTCCGCCCTTCTCAATCCGGTGGACCGCATTCACAGAGTCGTGGAACGGTACAACAGGGGCGAGAAGATCTGACCCCGGCCCGCAGGACGCGCACGCTGCGCGGACTGAAGCGAATTACCGCATGCATTCAAAAAAGAAGCTCCCGGACCTTTTCAAAAGATCCGAAGAGCTTCCTTTTTTGTCTTTGTTCAATTTTGCAGGGTATTTCCCTTACATGCAGGTATAGCCTCCGTCGACCGGAAGGATCACGCCGTTCACATAGGTGCTGGCCTTGGACGCGAAGAAGATGGCAGCCGTGTCAAGTTCGCCCTCTTTGCCGTAGCGGGACATCGGGATCATCGTTTTCGCATAGTTCTGGAAATACTCGGAATCAAGCGTCTCCTTTGTCAGCGGGGTCTCGAAATAACCCGGGCAGATCGCATTGACCGTGATGCCCTTCTCGCCCCACTCGCTGGCCAGCGCGCGGGTCAGGTTGACGACGCCGCCCTTGGCCGCATGATACGGAGAAGCCGGAGCGATCTTATTGCCGACCAGACCGTACATGGATGCAATATTGATGATGCGTCCGTAATTCTGCTTCAGCATGGCCGCGTTTGCAACTGCTCTGGCCATTCTGAAGGAGCCGAACAGGTCGATCTGCATCTCGTTGTTAAACTGCGCATCCGTGATCTGCTCAGCCGGAGCCACGGCGCCGGTTCCCGCATTGTTAATCAGGATATCGATGCGTCCGAAATGATCCATCACTTCCTTCACGGCCGCTTCCACGCGCTCCGTGTCCGTGATGTCGCAGGCGACGCCGATGGCGTCCACGCCGTACGTTTCGCGGATCTCGGCAGCATTTGCATCACAGAGTTCCTTGCGTCTCGCCAGGCAGACAATATTTGCTCCCTGAGAAGCGAGCGCCTTCGCCATCTGTACGCCAAGTCCGGTCGAAGCACCGGTCACGATCGCAACCTGTCCTGTCAGATCAAAATAATTTACACCCATGTCAATCAGCCTCCTGTTTCATATGCGTGATTTCGTTCGTACCGCTTAAGAGCATAGCAGAAACTCCCGGAATACTCAATCATGTTGTCTGATATTATTTTGACTTTCATTTCCTTAAGGCTTTTCACCGGATCACCAGCTGCCCGTCCTCCACATCCATGGTCAGGCAGGTGCCCTCGTGGACGCCGCCTCCCAGGATCTTCTTCGCGGCCAGCGTCTCCACGGTCTGCTGCAGATATCTCCTCAGCGGACGTGCACCGTAGACCGGGTCATAGCTGTGATCGATCACGTACTGCTTCGCCTCTTCCGTGAGACTGATGGTGATCTGCTGATCGGCAAGCCGCGCGTTGAGCTCTGCAAGAAGCAGATTGATAATGCCGCCGATATTTTCACGGCTGAGCGGACGGAACATGATTGTCTCATCCAGCCGGTTGAGGAATTCCGGGCGGAAATGAGCGCGGAGATCTGCCTCCACAAGCTCCTTCGCCTCACTGCTGATCGTCCCGTCTTCTTTAATACCGTCAAGCAGGTACTGCGAGCCGATATTGGAGGTCAGGATCAGGATCGTATTCTTGAAATCCACCGTCCTGCCCTGGCTGTCCGTGATCCGGCCGTCGTCCAGCACCTGCAGAAGGACGTTGAAGACATCCGGATGGGCCTTCTCCACTTCGTCGAACAGCACCACGGAGAAGGGCTTTCTGCGCACCGCTTCCGTCAGCTGTCCGCCCTCATCGTATCCGACATATCCGGGAGGCGCTCCGATCAGACGCGACACGGAGTACTTCTCCATATACTCCGACATGTCGATGCGGACCATATTTCTCTCATCGTCAAACAGATAGGCCGCCAGCGTCTTGGCCAGCTCCGTCTTGCCGACACCCGTGGGGCCCAGGAAGAGGAAGGAACCGATCGGCCTCTTCGGATCCTTGATGCCCGCTTTCGAGCGCAGGATCGCATCCGCCACCTTGCGGACCGCCTCGTCCTGTCCGATCACCCTTCTGTGCAGCTCGTCTTCCAGCGAGAGCAGCTTCTCGCGCTCGCCCGCCGTCAGCTTGGCGACCGGGATGCCGGTCCACTTGGACACGATTCTGGCGATCTCGTCATCCGTCACTTCCTCGCGGACCATGGACATATCTCTGGAGCGGACCAGTTCCTCGGCCTCCTCCATCTCTTTCCTGACTCTGGTCAGCTCGCCGTACTGCAGCTCCGCCGCCCGGTTCAGGTCATAGGCCTGTCTGGCGATCTCGATCTGCCGGTTGATTTCGTCGATCTGCTCGCGGTAGCCTCTCAGTTTGTCCACCGCGGTTTTCTCGTTCTCCCACTGCGCCTTCTGCACATTAAAGGTATCCGTCAGCTCCGCCAGATTCTTCTCGATCGTCTCCAGACGCTCGCGGCTGAGCGGGTCGGTCTCCTTCTTCAGCGCCATCGCCTCGATTTTCATCTGGGTGATGCGCCGGTTCATCTCATCCAATTCGGTGGGCAGGGAGTTGAGCTCGGTTTTGATCAGAGCACATGCCTCGTCCACCAGGTCAATTGCCTTGTCCGGCAGGAATCTGTCCGTGATGTAGCGCTGCGACAGCACCGCGGCGGAAACCAGGGCATTATCCGTGATCTTCACGCCGTGATACACTTCATAGCGCTCCTTCAGTCCGCGCAGGATGGAAATCGTATCCTCCACGGTCGGCTCGTTGATCATGACCGGCTGGAAGCGGCGCTCCAGCGCTTTGTCTTTCTCGATATATTTCCTGTATTCATCCAGCGTCGTCGCCCCGATGCAGTGGAGCTCCCCGCGCGCCAGCATGGGCTTCAGCATGTTGCCCGCGTCCATGGCGCCTTCGGTCTTTCCGGCGCCCACGATCAGATGCAGCTCGTCGATAAAGAGAATGATCTTCCCCTCCGACTGCCGCACTTCCTCCAGGACGGCCTTCAGCCTCTCCTCGAACTCGCCCCTGTACTTGGCGCCTGCCACCAGGGCTCCCATGTCCAGTGCAAAAATGTGCTTGTCCTTCAGGTTGTCCGGCACGTCGCCCTTGACGATCCGCTGCGCAAGCCCTTCGACCGCCGCCGTTTTGCCGACACCGGGCTCGCCGATCAGAACCGGGTTGTTCTTTGATTTTCTCGACAGAATCAGGATCGCCTGACGGATCTCGTCGTCCCGGCCGATGACCGGATCCAGCTTCTGCTTCTGGGCCTTCTCCACCAGGTCCTGCCCGTATTTGTTCAGCGAGTCATAGGTCACCTCGGGATTGTCCGTCGTGACCCGCTGGTTGCCACGCACCTGGGCCAGTGCCTGCAGGAAGTTCTCCCTCGTGATCTCGAAAGTGCGGAAAAGCTCCTTGACCGTGCGGTCCGGATACTTAAGCATGGCCAGCATCAGGTGCTCGACCGACGTATATTCATCGCCCATGGCCCTGGCCTCATCAGGCGCCTTCAGCAGCGCCTTATTGAGGCCTTCGCCGATATACGGTCTCCCTCCGGATACTTTGGGCATATTGTTAAGAGACATCCTCACGGAATCCGTGAAAGTCCCGCTGTCCATCCCCATCTTCTCCAGCAGCTTGCAGATCAGGCTGTCCTCCTCCTGAAGCAGCGCGTAGAGCAGATGGATCTCTCCGATTTCCTGATGATTGAAATCGACTGCGATTTTGTCAAGCTCTGCGAGAGCCTGCTTTGATTTCTGGGTAAATTTATCAATATTCATTCATGATCCTCCCCTGAGGTTATTTTTCCCGTTTGTGCTAGTGCCTCTATAACACTAGCATCACTATAGCACCAGTTGTTAGCACTGTCAAGTGTTGAGTGCTAATTCTCATGGATTTTCTCATGTTGGTTTTGACATCGGACGCTCCCTCCCGGCGGAAACCGGACGCTCCCTTCCGGCAGAAACCGGACGCTCCCTTCCGGCGGAGTGGTTTTCCTCCGCACTCGCAACGGGCATCCGAGCTCCCGCCCAAGTGCGACCAGTTCACTTTCGGGTCTCACCTCGGACCGGTGAGCCCCTTCGTTCTCAGGTCTTACTAGGGCGCGATCTCGGATGTCCCTAAATTCGCTCGAA
>CACXFM010000234.1 GCA_902766955.1 uncultured Lachnospiraceae bacterium
GGATGGATCTCTTTGACTTCATAGCTTAAGCCTCCTCCTTCATCTGCTCCTGGCGGAGGCGGTCACTTTCCTGACTCTTCGCCCGGCGCTTATTGGTCTCATACATCACCAGTGCAACCGTAATAACAGCATATGATACGAATACACGGAAGTATTCACCGATCATGGAATCACCGGTAATCGCCGCACCCGCTTTCGGTGCCACAATAAACATCAGATGGAACAGGATGACTCCGAGAAACACATTTCCGATCGACGCCTTATCGACGGACGCCCCGCCGACAAGCAGAGCGGCAATACAGAACATACCGATCTGGGAATGTGAACTGTACGTCGCGATATTTCCCATATTCTGCAGATAGATAATCATGCCGAATCCGGCCAGTACCGTACTGATGATGATGGAAATAATACGCGTTCTCTCCACATTGATGCCGGCATCCCTCGAGACGTCGAGGTCCTGTCCGACGGCACGCATATCCTGCCCCAGCTTGGTTCTGCGGAACCAGACGATAAACAGACACAGAACCGCGATGATGATAAAGGTCATCACCGGAATCCGCACCTGGCCGACGCCCGGCAGAGTCAGCTTCAGAGGAATCAGATTGTCCAGTTTCTGTCTCATATTGAGCAGACTGACCGTATTTCTGATACCGTAGCCGCGGGGAAGCTTGATATTCGTGTGCTTGATGGGGATAACGGATCCCATCAGATAGAGGACAACCAGCTGATAAATACCGTTAATAAAGTAACTGATAATGTAGCTGGTAATCATCTCGCGGCCTTTGGCCATATTCAGAATTTTACCGCAGAAGAGACCCAGGAGAATCGAGATCGGGACGGATATAATCATCGCCAGCACCATTCCCGGTATCCCGACGATCTGCCAGTCGGAGACGAGGATCAGTCCGATCTCGCCGGCCATGGCTCCCAGGGTCATTCCGAAATTCAGTCCCATGCCGGCCATAATCGGGATCAGCAGGGACAGGATCAGAAATGCGTTTCTGCCCATGCGGGTCACGATTTCATTGACCAGCATATTCGGGGAGAGCCCGGAGAGCGGTATACACACCGCACAGATCAGAACAAACATCAGCGGCACGGAGCCTCTCCGGATCAGTTCTCCCGTATTTCTTTTCTTTGTTGCCGTACCAGTCGTATTCATACTCATCTCGATCCCTCCGTCTTTCTCGTCAGCGCATACAGGATCATGCCGTTTGAGACGATAATCCGGATGACTTCGCTCATATCCATATGAATCATATTATTCATGACGGTCGGGGTCATCGTCACGATGCCCTGGAACAGGATCGTGCCGATAATCACGTTCATGATTGAAGCCTTGTTGACGGAAGCACCGCCGATCAGAATCGCCGATACAGCGGGAAGCGCCATGTAGAACGGGGCCATATAGAGCTGAATGAAGCCGAATCCCTGTTCATAAACCAGGATTCCCACCGCCGCCAGCCAGGTAGACATGATGACGGACAGCATGCGGATCCGGTCGACATTGATGCCGGCCGCTTTCGCAAATACCGGGTTGGAGCCGACGGCCGTCATGGCCGTTCCTGTCTTTGTGTGCAGGAAAGCCCAGATTCCGAGCGCGAAGACCGCAAAAAACAGGAGCGTTCCGACCGGGATCTCAAGATTCCCGATCTGTATTCTCAGGAAGTTGGCCAGAACCTTGTCGTAGTATCCCTCCAGAGAAATGGTCGTACGGAGGCCTTTGCCGGCCATACCCCAGACCATATTGGGGCTTTTGTACGGGAGGATCAGCCACATCATGCACATCATGGAGACAGACGAGAATCCGACATAGGTCGCAATCATCATCTCTCCGCCCTTGATTTTGTTGAGCAGCCAGCCGTATCCGGTTCCGAAAATCAGCGCAAACGGCGTCGCGATGAGGATCGCCATCACAAAGGACATGGCCCCGCTAAAACCGAGTTCGATCGAAATCGTCGCGCCTAAAAGTCCCGAGATAATTCCGAGCGGAAGCCCGAAATTAAGACCGCAGCCGGAATGTACCATGGGGACCATGGCCAGAACCAGAATTCCGTTCCAGGAAAATCTGGCTATGATATTGGTGATCTGCGTCGGCAGATCCGCCCCCACAAACGGAGCCAGGATCAGGAGAAGCAGAAGAAACAGCGTAATAATGAGTCTCGGCAGGCCAAAGCTGTCGATCAGCTTTGCAAGCCTCCCTTTCTCTCTCTTTTCCATGGTTTTTTCGCTCATCATTCCCTCCTTATACGACCTGACTGAGCATCAGCGCACCCAGATCTTCCACGGAAGAAGATGCCGGGAGTATACCGGCGATCCTGCCTCCGGATACGATTGCAATCCGGTCGCAGCTCTGCCTGAGCTCTTCCAGCTCAGAAGAAACGATTACGATGGTTACGCCGTTTTCGCGGTTGAATTTCTTAAGGGCCTCAAGAACAAGCGCCTTGGCGCCCACGTCAATTCCTCTGGTAGGTTCCGACACGAAGAGCATCCGGGGATTCAGTGCGAATGCCTTGGCCAGGCAGACCTTCTGCTGATTGCCGCCCGACAGCTCACGCGCTTTCTGTGCGGAACTGGTGCATTTGATGGCAAGCTCGGAGATATAGCGGTCCGTCACGCTCTTAATGGCCTTTTCATCCCGCCATTTGATGAGGCCGCCGAGATAATTCTTCAGGAATTTATTCTGGATCTGCATGGCAGGAAATGCGATGTTCCACTCCAGCGACTCATCCAGAAGGAGTCCGACCCCTCTCCGGTCCTCCGAGACAAAGGCGAAGGAGGAATCCAGACACTTCCGCGGCGAATTCAGCGGTATCTCCTGTCCCTCGAAAGTCACCTTGCCTCCGGCCTGATACAGTCCCATAATACCGTTCGGGATGCCGAGTTTGCCCTGGCCGGCCAGACCGCCGATTCCAAGAATCTCCCCATCCTTTACTTCCAGCGAGACATTTCTCACGGTCTCTCCGGGCATGTCCACCCAGAGCTTCTCAATCTTCATAATGGTCTTCGCGTCTCCGGAACGGACAGCCGCCTCCGTCTTGGAGGGGCTCTTCACGTCACGTCCCACCATCCATTTAGTGATCTCGCTGACATTGGTTTCCGAAGCTTTTGATTCGTTTACCACGTATCCGTCCCGCATGACGACAACGCGGTCACAGACCGCCAGGATCTCCTGCAGACGGTGGGTAATAAATATAATTGCAATTCCTCTGGCTGCCATGCCCCGGATCGAGGCCAGCAGAGCTTCCGCTTCCTTCTCCGTCAGAACCGCCGTCGGTTCATCAAGGATCAGAAGCCTCAGCTGTTCCTTGGAAAGTTCTCTCGCGATCTCGGTAAACTGCTTGTGGCCGACCGGCATTTCGCTGATCACCATCCTGCGGTCAATGCTGACCCCCATCATCTCAATGGCGTTCGCTGCCCTCTCATCCATTTCCGAGCGGTTCAGCGTATTCATGCGGTCACCGAAAATTTCGGACAGAAGGTTCTTTCTTACCGGTTCCCTGTTGAGGAGAATATTTTCCGTTGTTGTAAATCCCGGGATCAGGGAAAACTCCTGATGGACCATTCCGATTCCGGCCGCGATGGCATCAAACGGAGACGAAAAGTGCTTCACCTCGCCGTCCAGTCTGATCTCGCCGCCGTAACCTCCGGTCTCCCGGATCATGTCGGCACCGAAGAGGATTCTCATCAAAGTGGATTTTCCCGCACCGTTCTCTCCGACCAGCCCGATGACTTCCCCTTCGCCGAGCGTCAGGTTAATATCCGTGAGGACCTGGTTGCCGAAAAAGTCCTTACTGATATTCCGCATTTCAAGAAGCGGTTTCATTTCACTGCTCATTCTTGTCCTTCCCGTGTCTTTCGCAGACTTTTGATTCTCAAAAAAACGGGGGAGGAACGATCGCCCCTCCCCTCGCAAGTACTACAATCTTTCAGCCGGTATCTGTCCGTCCCGCAAAAGCGGTCCGGACAGCAAAATATTTATTTTGTCGTGAAATATTTCTCCGGAACTTCGACTTCCGTGGATCCCATATATTTTCCGGGATCGCCCATGATATAAGTATCCTGATAGACAAGGAATACGTTGTCAAGCTTGACGCCCGTGTCGGCATTTGTGTAATTGGAGCCGTTCCACTCGGCGTTCGGCGAGAACTGCTGGAAAGCTTCGGCAATATCATCGATGTTGCAGAGTTCGCTCTTGCCGTCAATGACGTTCATGGCGTGCTGTGCAAGACCTGCGGAAACGGTGTATCCGTAAGAATATGCCCATGTTCCGAAACGGCCGGCGCCGCCTTTTTCCACTACCGCGGACTCAACCTTGGCAAGGATCTTCTCAAAGTCGCCTGCTTCTTCCTTCAGATCCAGGCCGAGAGCTCCCGGATATCCCATCAGCGGAGACGGAAGGTCAGCTTCGATGAAGTATCCGCCGTACTCAAGAAGCTGCTTCAGCAGCGGCTCCGTATGAGCATCGTTCGTGCAGAAATAAGCAGAGTTTGTGCCGTACTTCTCGATCCATTCCGGAACATGCTCAAGGATATAAGCCTGGGCACCGGGTACGCCGACGTCGGTTGTCGGGTCCGGAGCGGATTCCATCACGAATTTCATGCCGAATTCTTCGCAGGCGGCCTTCATGATCGCCACGCGGCGGCTCATCGTCTCATAGGACAGATGTCTCGGGAACGAGATGTGGACAAACGTATCGCATCCGAGCTCATGAGCAGTGCGGATGATCAGATAGCCGCGGGCCACGAAGTCATTATTGCTGACCAGATCCGCAGCGGAGCCGATTTCCGGAAGGTCTTCATGAGATTCACCTGCGATGCAGAGGATGTCAGGTCTCTTCTCCTTGATCTGACGGAACGCTTCCGTCGTGCCCGGGATTGCCTGGTTTACGATGATGGCCTTCATATCCGGGTCATCAGCGAGGTTGACGATGGTCTGAACCGTTGTCTCAAGCTCTTCCGTAAAGTTATCCGGATAGATGGCCAGCGTCACGCGGTCCTCACCGTACATCTCCTGAAATGCTTCGGCGCCTCGTCTGTCATCCTCAGACTGGGATACGGAACCCGTGACGATACCAATGTGGTAATCACCGTCCACAACCGCTTCTGCCGCACCTGAGTCTGAAACAGATTCTGTCTCCTCCTCGCCAAGATCGATCGTCTCCACGTCCGCCGCGAAAGCTGTAGCAGAGAGGGTCAGCGTCATGGCTGCTGCCATCAGGATACTCAAGATCCGCTTTTTCATACAGTTTCCTCCTTTAAAGTGTTAATAGTTCGTTATGCAACCTATATGATACCTCATAAAGATCAAATCGTCAATTTCTACAAGTTTGTGTTTCAGCTCATTTCAAAGGAAAAGCACATTGTACGAATATTTATACAGCATCTGCTCAGCGTTTGACACAGACTGCCGTAATCGCGATTCCCGCAATCGCAAGAATCGCCGTCGTCAGAACAACCGTTGTCTTCATCTGATTTCCTCCGTCTTATGCCAAAGAAAGGCATCTGTCCTCAAAATATTCCCGCGTATACGAAAATATGCCGCACTCATAAGGGGCGGCATATTTCCTGACCGGCGTATGCCGGCATCATTTCAATTATCAGTCACATCATGAAGCAGCGGATTCCATTTCAGATGCCACGGAAACAGCTTCCGCTGCAGACACGGCTTCTTCAACTGCGGATTCTACCGTCTCAGCTGCTGACGCTGCGGCTTCTGCTTCTGCTGCCGCTTCCGCTTCGGCTGCCACTTCTTCGGCAACCTGCTCAGCGGACTTGCCGAACTGGCAGTCATTGTTGCCGGACTGCGGCGTCCACATCTCGAGCATGTTGACCGGGTCATTGTAGTCTGCAAGCC